>NZ_JBFBBA010000077.1:0-17875 GCF_040682455.1 Streptomyces sp. NPDC051183 | reverse complement strand
GTCTGAGGCTGCTCCGCAGCCTCAGGGACTTCCCGTGCTCCGCACGGGAGGTGACCCCGTTTCACGGGGTTCAGGCCTGCGGCCTGTAGGGGTGTCCGCTCCGCTCCCACCCCGATCCTTCCGGCTGCGCCTCCAGGATCAGGGACCGCTTCGCGGCCCTGGCAGCAGCAGTGGGGGGGTGGCCGGGGTCGGTTCCCTCGTTCGGGTCGAGACCCACCATACTGCATGCATCACGCTGATGCACCATGTATCGTTGGCGGAAAGACGGGGCAGGGTCGGGGCCGGTTGGGCGCCGGTCGGCCGCCGGTCTGAGGCGTAGTCACTGGGATCCGGTATCGGGGAAGGCATGCGAATGTCTGGTATTCAGCTCAGGGAACATCAGGTGGACCAGCGATCAGCGATCCGGAAATGGGTTGGGGTGCCGGTGAAATCGGCCGTGCCGCCTCAGGGGCTGCGGGGGACGATCGTGTCTGCGACCGGCTCGGGAAAGACGATCACGGCTGCTGCGAGTGCGCTGGAGTGCTTCCCGGGGGGCCGGATCCTGGTGACCGTCCCGACCCTGGATCTGCTCGCTCAGACCGCGCAGGCCTGGCGCACGGTCGGCCACCGCGCCCCGATGGTCGCGGTGTGCTCGCTGGAGAACGACGCGGTACTCACCGAACTCGCGGTACGCACTACGACCAACCCTGTGCAGCTCGCTCTGTGGGCCGCACGCGGGCCCATGGTCGTGTTCGCTACGTACGCCTCTCTGGTCGACCGTGAGGACTCCAGCGACCCTGAGGCTGTCCAGAAGGTGCGCGGGCCGCTGGAGGCTGCTCTTGCGGGCGGGGAGCGGCTCTATGGGCAGCGCATGGACTCCTTCGACCTGGCCATCGTGGACGAAGCCCACGGGACGGCCGGGGACCTGGGCCGGCCCTGGGCAGCGATCCACGACAACGCCCGGATCCCCGCCGACTTCCGCCTGTACCTCACCGCCACCCCCCGGATCCTCGCCGCAGCGCAACCGCGGAAGGCCTCGGCCGGGCCGGCACCCGACATCGCGTCGATGGCCGACGACCCGGACGGCCCCTACGGTGCGTGGCTCGCCGAGCTCGGACTGAGCGAGGCAATCGAGCGGGAGATCCTCGCCGGATTTGAAATCGACGTCCTGGAAATCCGTGACCCTTCCCCGCAGCGCTTCGTGCTGTCGGAGGAATCCCTCCGGGGCCGACGCCTCGCGCTTTTGCAGACAGCACTTCTCGAACACGCGGCCCGGCACAATCTGAAAACCGTGATGACCTTTCATCAAAAGGTCGAGGAAGCACGCGCATTCGCCGAGAAGCTCCCCGCGACCGCGGCCGATCTGTACGCCAGCGAGAGTGACCCTGTCGCACTGGCGCGCGCCGAGCAGCTCCCCGAGTCGTCCATCGAAGCGGAGCCCTACGAGCTGGAGGCAGGCCGGCACGTATCCCCCGGCCGGGTGTGGTCGGCGTGGCTGTGCGGCGATCACCTCGTAGCCGAGCGGCGCGAGGTGCTGCGCCAGTTCGCGAACGGCATCGACCACACCGGGCACCGCGTGCACCGGGCCTTCCTCGCGTCCGTGCGGGTGCTCGGGGAAGGAGTCGACATCACCGGCGAACGCGGTGTCGAAGCGATCTGCTTCGCGGACACCCGCGGGTCGCAGGTGGAGATCGTCCAGAACATCGGCCGTGCGCTGCGGCTCAACCGGGACGGCTCCACCAAGGTGGCCCGGATCATCGTCCCGGTCTTCCTCGAGCCCGGGGAGGACCCCAAGGACATGGTGGCGTCCGCGTCGTACGCGGGCCTGGTAGCCGTCCTCCAGGGCCTCCGCTCCCATGACGCCCACCTCGTCGAGCAACTCGCCTCCCGCGCCCTCACGAGCGGGAAACACATTGTGCACATCCAGCGTGACGACCAGGGCCGGATCATCGGCGCCGGCGGCGCGGCCGAGGGCGAGGGGGACGGCCAGGACCAGGAGGACGGGGCCGACACCGCGGCCGAGTCCGCGCTGCTCCACTTCTCCACCCCGCGTGACGCCGCGGCCATCGCGGCCTTCCTGCGCACCCGCGTCTACCGGCCCGAGTCCCTGGTCTGGCTTGAGGGCTACCAAGCCTTGCTGCGCTGGCGCACCGAACACGAAATCACCGGCCCGCACGCCGTCCCCTACGACACCGAGACGCCGGTGGGCGTCACGGAGAACTTCCCGCTCGGCCGATGGGTCCACCAGCAGCGCAAGGCACTACGGGCCGGAGAGCTGGAGGAGCGACGCCAAAAGCTCCTGGACGCGCCCGAGGCCGGCATGGTCTGGGAGCCGGGTGAAGAGGCCTGGGAGGACAAACTTGCCGCGCTGCGCGCCTACCACCGGGCAAGCGGACACCTCGCACCCCGACAGAACGCCCTGTGGGGCCAGGGCGAGACGATGGCGCCCATCGGCCAGCACATGGCCAACCTGCGGCGCAAGGGCGCCAAGAACGGCCTCGGGAAGGACGAAGAGACCGCCACGACCCGGGCCGCGCAGCTCGCGGCGATCGATAAAGACTGGAACTGCCCGTGGCCGCTGGACTGGCAGCGCAACTACCGCCTACTCGCCGCCCTGGCCGACGCTGACGGAGCCCTCCCCGACATCGCCCCCGGAGTGACCATCGACGGCGACGACGTCGGCCGCTGGCTCCACCAGCAGCAGCGCCCAGACGTCTGGGCACAGCTCACCACCGAGCAGCACAAGCGGCTGTCCAAGCTCGGCATCCAACCCGCCCAGGCGCCGGACCCTGTCCCGACTGCCGCGCGCACGACCAAGGGGGCGAAGGCGCAGCAGTCGTTCCAGCGCGGCCTGGCGGCGCTCGCCCAGTGGGTGGAGCGGGAAGGTGCGGACCGGCCGGTGCCGCGCGGCCACGGCGAGGAGGTCACGGTCGAGAACGAGGCGGAACCGCTGATCGTGAAGCTGGGCGTGTGGGTGTCCAACACCAAGAGCCGACGCGACAAACTCACCGCCGAGCAGCACGCCGCACTCAGCGAACTGGGCATCAACTGGGCCTGACACCAGCCCCTGAGCAGCCCCTGAAACACTGCCAAGCCCCAGGCAGTACAAAGGCCCCGGTATTCCGACGGACGGAATACCGGGGCCGAGGTTCAGGCCGGCCGTACTGCCCCAGAGCGCGCTGGGCACCAGCCCTACCCCGCACACCCATGTCGGCGCGGTCTGTAACCAACCCTAAAGGATCAGCCCCCGCCGGCTCCCCGGAACCGAAGGGGCCGCGTAGCCGAGCGCGGGGCGGGTCAGCCCGTCCGGCCGGCGCGCGGCACTGCCCGCCGACCGGGTGGCCGTGCTCGCGGAGCTCGGGGTGATCTGACCGCGGCAACGCAGAGAGGCCGGCGGAGTGGCCGCGCGGGCGCTGGACGGCCCGACAGGGGCCACCGGAGCTGGCGCAGCAGGGTCCGGACGCGGGTCCGGGACAAGGCGGGGACCAGAATTGTCCGCGGAAGATTCCGGAGCCTTCGGCGGTACGGTCGGTGCCGCCACCGCGTTGCTGACTTGGCGCTGGCGTCCAGGAGGGTCACGTCCCGCCATGTGGTGTAGGCGATCAAGCGGTTTGGGATCCGGTTCGACGGCGCCGGTGATCTTCATGGTCGGCTCGGCCCACGAAGGTGCGCGGTGGGGGTGGCGAGCGCGTGCCGACCGTGACCGTACGCGTCCCGACGTGCGGATCCGGTCCGTTGATCGGCTACGCGACTCGGCGGGAGACCATCCAGGTAGATCAGCTCCGTCCCTCCCACAGCCTGCGGAAGGTGGCCCCGGGGTTGGGTGTGGGCCCGGTCGGACTTTCCGACCGGGCCCACACCTGTGTACAGGGCCGGACTGTACTTCAGGCGTTGTCTCGGCCTTTCGGGTCCGGCTGGTCCTGCCCGGAAGTCTTCCGCTGTCGGGGTTCAGCTCTGGCAGCGGGAGCGGCTGCAGGCCCGCTGCGCGGGAGGCGCCACGGGACGCGGGCCCGTTCAACGCCGTGGCCTTGCGCATGCCACCCGGCTTCGCCCGGCACCGCAGAGGCTGGCTCCGACACCGCCCCCAGCCAACGCCTGGAGTCCGGCCGGGCCCGTGCAGCGAAGCGCGGGGCGGCAAGCTGCTTCACGAAGAGTAGCTCCGTGCTCTTGCGGGGCCCCAGGATCGGCAGGGTGCACGGCAGCTGGTGGTCCTACTGGTCTACGTTGCGCGGTGCGTCCTCGTGGCCCGCACCGGCCGGTGCGGGCGCGTCCGACTGCCGGCGATCCTCTCGCATCTCGTCGAAGATTCGGGCGCCCAGGTACCACACGAGGAAGAGGCCCAGCCCGATGAGCGCGCCCCAGTACCCGGCGAGAAACGGCTCCAGGCCGTATCCGGCGAGCAAGCCCGAGCACAGGAGGACCGCCTTCTTGGAGCGCGGGGCGAGGAGCCGTTCCTGGAAGACCGGGCTGATGGCCGGCCAGCGCCTGTTGGCCATCCTCGACAGCGCACCCAGCGACCAGCGGGTGTACACGACGAGCAGCACAAAGACAGGAGCAAAAGCGATGTACCGGGTGATTTCCCAGGGTCCGCGAGAACTGAGGATGCCGATGCCGAAAGACGCTCCGACCCCGTAAAAGAAGAGCCCCACGAGCAGGAAGCCGATGAGGGCGATGATCGGGTGCTCGTCGCGGAAGGGCGGCGGGGGCGGCGGGGGCCCCATCAGCGTGTGGTGGACGTGGTAGCCGGTGGGCACGAAGCCTAAGGGGGGCACTGCCTGGCCGTCCTGTGACCGCAGGCGTTGCAGCTCCTCGATGCGCCCGCTCAGCACCTTTATCTCATCGGCGAGCTGTGAGAACGGCTCGGCGCGGCCCGCCTCCGCTCCTTCGCTCTGAGTGTGCTGGTACTCCTGGGCGACCGCCTGCGCGACCTGTCTCAGGTCGTCGTCCACTGCTTCCTGGTCCTGCCGCAGCTCCATCTGCTCCATCAGCCTGGCCACCTCGCGCTCCAGCTCCGCGATGCGCTCCCGGGAGAGGGCCGCCTGGTCGCCGTGGCCCGTGCTGCTCTCCTGGGCCAGCCGCCGCAGAGTGTCGAGCTCACCGAACTCCGCGTCGTCCAGAAGCACTCCCTGCGACTTCAGGAACTCCCGGAAGACGGGCAGGAACTCCCGGGGAGCGATCCTCTTCCCCTGGAAGTACCGGGTGATCGCCGACGGGTGGTACGACCCGAACTCAGCCAGGTCCTTGCGCGCAGCCCCCGCCTTGTCGAACAGATGCTCTAACTTCCGGCCGTACGCACGTGCTTGCGTGCTCGCTCCCTCGCCGCGGGATGCTCGTGATGTGTGGCTGTCCAAGCCGTCCCCCATCTCCACGTGTGGGGGACAGGCTGTCAGACCCTTCCACACGCTTGCCAGTCGGCTGGCAAGCCGTTGCTCGTTCCGCAACTTCCCGCAGGTCAAGAGGGTGGATGTCGTACCCCGCAGCCAACAACAAGAAAGGTTCAACACATGGGACACAACATGGTGCCGAGCATCCTCTTCAGCCTCGGAGCCGTCGCCGCGGCACTAGTCGGCGCACCCGCCTGGTGCATCGCGCTGATCGCCGTCGCCGCCCTGGCCGCCGGCGTCGTCCAGGCGGTCTTCCCCCACAGGTCCGAGGACAAGCTGAAGTGGTGGACGAACCGCCGCACCTACCTCCGGCATCGCTACACCGAGCGCAACCGGCGCCGCATGGAACAGAACCGCAGCTGACACTCCCCTTCAAGCCCCCGGCACCCCGCCGGGGGCTTCGTACCATGCCCACCGCGGTCGGCCCCGCAGCCCGAGCCCGGCCGCGCACCGCCCGTCCGGGACCTCGGCGACGCCATAGAGGACGTTCCGCTCGAACTCCGACCCCTCCCCCGGCAAGCCGGACCCGTCTCCGCCCGCCCCGCCGATCGCCTTCAGCAGCCGCACCGGCGCGGGTAGTACAGGCCCGTACGGCGCCCGCGAAGATGAGCACGACCTCCACGTCGGCCCGAGGCACGGAAGCTTCCACAAGGGCGTGACGTCCCTTGCCCAGTACCTCACACGCGAAGGCAGCAGGCTCCCCGGACGGGCGCACGTCGAACAGCCCCCCGACGAGACCGAGCACCGCACCGGTGTATGGATCGTCAACCAGAAGCAACGCCGCGACCGGCTCGACGCCGACCAGCTCGAAGCCCTCGCCGGGCTCGGGGTGGAATGGGCCGCGCACCCACCGGCCCCAAGGTCCGCACTGACCCGGCAAACGGCCGCCGCTACCGTGTACACCCCCGCGCGGGCGCGGCCTGCTGCCGGTGCGCCGGCACCGCAGGCTCCGCGGGCGCGGCCTGGCCGGTCGCGGTGCCGGCCGGGGTGGTGGAGCGGGAACGGGCGGCGGTGGCCGAGACACGGGGACCGTCGGGAACCGGGGTGCCGGGCGGGGTGGTCAGGGCGCGCAGGGTCGAGACGACCAGCCGGCCGGCCAGCCCGGAGGGCGGCCCCAAATGCCAGTCCGGGTTCTCCACCAGCCCCACCTCCAACCGGTGCCGCAGCCCCTGCTCGCCCTCCGTGAGAAGCACCGCTTCCGTGGCAGTGAAGACCGTGATGATGGACCGCCTCATGACAGCGCTACCCACCCTGAGCGCCGCTTCCGTGTCAGTGGCAGATGCGCCTCCTAGCCATACGACCAGCACGAACACACCCTGCTGACGGCCTGTCACTGCCAAACCCCCACTGACACCGAACCGGCACATCGCAGACAACATGACAGAGCCCTCAAGCGAACACGCCGCCGGTCAATCGCCTCGGGCGGCGGCCTCGGCAACCGCGGCGATGCGCGACGCGAGGCCCGGGGTGGGCGGCTGGGAGAGGAGGAACAACCAGGCGTACGCGGTGCCGAGTACGGCGGCGTGCACCAACGCGGCATCCGCCGGCGCGGCCAGTTCGCCCCGCTGGTGGGCGCGTTCCAGCAGCGCGGTGATCTGCGCGCGTTCCTCGGCGATGAAGGTCTCCTGGAACCGCGCGGCGATCTCCGGCTGCTGCTGCAGGTCGGCGAGCAGCCCGGGGGCGGCCGCAGCGGTCACCGGGTCGGAGAAGATCCCCAGGATCAGGCCCGCGAGCGCGGTGAGGTCCCCGTCAAGCGTCCCGGTGTCGGGCAGGGGCTGCGCCTTCCTCCCGTGGACGAGGGCGGAGAAGACGAGTTCGCCGCGCGAGCCGTGGCGGCGGTAGATGGCCGCTTTGCCGATGCCCGCCGTGGCGGCGATGGCGTCCATGGTCAGGCCGGCGTATCCCACGCGTGGCACCAACTCGCGTACGGCGTCGCGGATTGCGGCGTCCACGCGGCTCTCGCGCGGCCGACCGGTCGGTTGCTTCGGAGGCTGCATTGCCCCATCATACGGAACTATGAGTATCGGAACTGAACGTATCGAAACTGCACCTGCGGCCGACAACGCCACCGCCCGCACCCGCGCCCGCACCCTGACCCTGTGGGCAGGCCGCAGCACGGTGTCCATCGCCGCCCTCCACACCGCACTCTTCGCCGTCAAGTCTCGCTCGGAATGGACCGGCTGGCTGTCCGGCGACCTGCGCGGCGCGGACCCCGCCACCCACGCCGAGTCGGCAAGCCTGTTCTGGGCGCTCCCGGGCGGCTTCGTCATACCCCTGCTCCTCCTGGGCCTCCTCCTGTCGCACATGGCCCGCACCGACCAGAAGGTCCCGCCCTACGTGGGATGGGCCATCGCGGCCTGGGTCCTGCCGGCCGCCTGGATCCTCGGCCCCTCGGGCTTCCTCCTGGGCCTGGTCCCGGCCGCCCTGCTGATCCTCGCGTCCCGGCGCGCCCGAAGGTGACTGCCCGTCATCGGGCTCTGTCATGTTGTCAGTGGCGGTCTGGGATGATCTTCGGGTTGTCCGTCCGGGGAGGGGCTCGTTCGTGTCGTCTGTGGTGCCGTCGTACAAGAATCACCGCTACCCGGCCGAGATCATCGCGCACTGCGTGTGGCTGTATTTCCGCTTCCCCCTCAGCTACCGCGAGGTCGAGGAGCTGATGCTCGAGCGCGGCGTTGTCGTCTCCTACGAGACCATCCGCCGGTGGTGTCGGAAGTTCGGCCAGACCTACGCCAACAGCCTGCGCCGGCGGCGTCCACGGCCCGGCGACAAATGGCACTTGGACGAGGTCTTCATCAAGGTCAACGGGGTGCAGAAGTACCTGTGGCGGGCCGTTGACCAGGACGGCAACGTCCTGGACATCCTGGTCCAGAACCGTCGCGACAAGGCTGCGGCCAGGCGTTTCTTCCGCCGGCTCCTCACCACGACCGGCACCGTGCCCCGGGTGATCGTCACCGACAAGCTGAAGTCGTACGGAGCTGCGCACCGTGAGGTGATGCCGTCGGTGGAGCACCGTGCTCACAAGGGGTTGAACAACCGGGCGGAGAACTCACACCAGCCCACCCGGCAACGCGAACGAGCGATGAAAGGCTTCCGAAGCCCAGGCGGAGCCCAGCGGTTCCTGTCCGCGTTCACCGGGATCTCACCCCACTTCCGACCCCACCGGCACCTCATGACCGCCGGACGCCACCGCCTCGAAATGATGATCCGCTTCACCATCTGGAACCACATCACCGGATCCGCCGGCCTGCCCGCGATGGCCTGAGCGCCGATCCACGGAAGGCCTCGGCACACCCTGACGCGCCATCAAACGATCACACCGCCGATAACATGACAGCACCCGTGTCAGTGGGCGGTGCTGGTCCTCGTCGATGACCAAGGCCATCAGGTAGTGGTCGGGGCCGCTGCGCAGGGCGTCGATGGGCATGGATGCTCGGAGGTTGGGCCAGTACCGGCCGTGGGTGCGATCTCTCGGATTCGTGTCAGTGTGCCACCTGCACGAAGAGCGCCTCGTGACAGTGAAATCGCCCCGATCTCCCACATCCATGACAGTGAGCCTCACTCCAGAAACCGAAGCTGACCTGCGCCAACACACAGACCCCTCACTGTCTCTCACCCCACTGTCACGAAACCGAGAGATCGCATCCAGGTCGGGCAGTGGCTGACGAACGTGCGCCGGCCCGGCGGGCTCGGGAAGGACCCGGTGCGCGCCGAGCGGCGGGCGGCGGCGCTCGCCGCGGTCGATCCGGACTGGAACCCCGCCGTGCTCGGGTGGACGGTGGACTGGCAGCGGCACTACGCCTACCTCGCCCAGCTCCTGGACGAAGGCGCCCGCCTGAGGGCCGTCACCGCCGGGGTGACCCGGCACGGCGAGGACGTCGGCCGGTGGCTGGCCGCCCAACGGCGGGACTGGTCCCGGCTGAACGCCGAGCAGCAGGCCCGGCTCGGTGCGCTCGGCGTCACCCCGGCGCGGGTCGTACGGGCCCGCAGCGCGCCCGCGAAGACCGCCTCGACCACCACGTCCGGGCGGGGCGTGGAAGCCTTCCACAAGGGCGTCCAGGCCCTTGCGCAGTACCTCGCGCGGGAAGGCGGGGGTGCTCCGGGGCGGTCGCACGTCGAGCGCCTTCCGGACGGGAGTGAGCACCGTACGGGGGTGTGGCTGGCCAACCAGCGCCAACGCCGCGACCGGCTCAGCGCCGAGCAGCTGCGGGCGCTGGCCGGACTCGGCATCGGCTGGGCGGGGTAGCTGTGTGAGATCCCGAGATCCAGCGCGGCAGCGGGCTGGTCACCAGCAGTCGGTGGGCCGGACGGTGGGGGTCTGCAACTCGGCGACCAGCGCCCACAGGGCTTCCTGCCCGTACTCGGCGATCATCGAGTCGATGACCGCCATGCCCGCGGCCGTCGGTGTCCCGTCGGTGAAGTGCTCGGCCACCAGGTCGGCGAACTCCCGGCGCAGCCGGGCCACCACCACTGCATCAGCCACCGGTCCGCTCCCGTCCCCGCTCCGCCCATGCACCGATTCCCTGCCGCCCCGGGGCTGTGGCCGTCATCGGCCCCGTCCCGCAGTCCGGGCAGGGGCCGGCTGCTGCCGGTGCGCGGGCACCGCAGGCTCCGCAGGCGCGGCCTGGCCGGGCGCAGGGCCGGTGGAGGTGGTGGTGGAGCGGGAGCGCGCGGCCGTGGCGGAGACGCGGAGACCATCGGGGACCGGGGCGCCGGGCGGGGTGGTCAGGGCGCGCAGGGTCGCGCCGACCATGCGGCCCGCGAGTTCGCCGGGCGGGCCCTGCTGCCAGGCGGTGCCCTCTCCCAGGCCGGCCTTCAGCCTCTCGCGCAACCCCTGTTCTCCTTCGGGGCCGCGGGCGACGTCGGCCATGCGGGCGGCGAGCAGGGGCCAGGCCCGGGTGGAGACCAGGAGGGCGGTCTCCCGCTCGGAGCCGATGTAGTCCTGCGTGAGGGACACCAGCCGGCTGTTCGCCGCCGCGCCGACGCCGAGCCGTTCAAGGGCGGCGGGCCGGTCGGACAGGTCCAGGTCGTTGGGGACAGCGAGGCCTTCGGTCAGCGGCCCCCACATCGCGCGGGCGTCCGCGCTCACCGCCACCGCCACCGCCACCGGCTCCGGCTCCGGGGCCGGGGCCGGGGCCGGGGCCGGGGCCGGATCGGGAGCAGCGGAGGCGGGGGCGGTCGCTGGCACGGCGGGCGCGGCGTACGGGTTCGCGGCGGGCGCGGGCCGGGCGGCGGGAACCCCGGCCGCGGCCGCGGGTCCGGCTGCCGGTGCGGCGGCGCCCTGCTGGGCCAGGAGCGCGGCGACGGCCTGGTCGACGCCGACACCCTGGCCGTGCGCGGCGGTCAGGAAGGCGGCCACGTCGACACCGCGCTGGTCGAGGTGGGCCATCTTGGCGGCCATGTCCGGCCAGGCCGGGGAGGCCAGGATCGCGTCGCGCACCAGGCCCTCGGGCATGGTCGCCTTGAGCAGGTCCGCCCACCGGTCGGTGCCCGCCGCACTGATGCGGGCCTGGTTGGCTTCCACCGCCTGATAGACGGTCTTGGCCACGCCGCCGAGCTGGGGCAGGAACGTGGTCAGGTTGACCCCGGCCCTCTGCAGCAACACCATCTGCCCGGCCATCCTCGGCCAGTCCTGCCCCGACATCAGGTCGGCGAGCGCCCCCTCGTCGAGCAGCGGGCGCAGCGCGTCGGCGGCCCAGCCCGGAGCGAGCTTCTCCTCGCCGTCGGCGAGTTCGGCCTCCTCGCCCTGGCGGAGCTTCTGGGCGGCGCGGCGGACGGCGTCGGAGATGGTCAGCATGAGCCGGAAGGCCGCCGCGGCACTCTGCGCGGCTTCGGCCATCGACTCGGCGAACGGGTCGACGGCGGCGGGGTCGGGTGCGGGGGTGGACACGATCAGGGCTCTCCTCGCGGGCGGGGTCAGCGGGACTTCCCCGGACCGGCCTTGGGCGGGCCGGGAGTACGGGGCGGCACACCGGTAACGGCGCCGGACGTGGTCGGGCCACGGCCCGCCGCCGGTGACGTCCGCGCGGTGCGTGCCGGGCCCGTACGGGAGGGCGGCGCGCCGGCCGCGGCGGCGGCCTCGCGCAGCAGCCGTCCGGCCTCGAAGGCGGCCTTCGCCTGCGCGCGATGCTGCTGTGCCTCGTGCCACAGGCGGGAGGCCTCCACCGCCTCCACCAGCGCCACCAGGAGCGTGAGGACCACCATCGCGCCGCCGCCCCGGGCGGCGCGCGGGGCCCGCTCCAACGCGCGCGCCGACGCCCGCCATCCCGCCCGCGCCCGGCCCTCCAACGAGCGTTCGCCCGGGGCCCGGCCAGCTTGCTCGAAGGCGTCCGCAGCCGCCGCGATCCGGTCCCGGACCGTCGCCGGGGCGTGCGCGGCGGCGGCCACCAGAAGGTCGCCGAGCGCGGCCACGTCACCGGCGCCCTCGGCCCGGCCGGACCGGCCCAGCACCGTCGCGGCCTCGCGCACCAGGCGCTCCGCCGCCGACCAGTGCGCCGGACCGACCAGCGGCTCGAAGCGCTCCCGTACGCGGGGCAGCGACAGGTCGTAGGCCAGCGAACTGCCGGAGAACCAGACCGGCCGGCTACCGGCGTCGGCGCGGTCGCCGGGGAGAGCGACCGCGTACCCGAGCAGAACACCGGACTCGTCCCGGCGCTCCCGTACGCGAAGGCCTGCATCCCGCAGCCGCTCCAGGAAGTCGGTGTCGTTCCCGGCGAGCGCGGCCGCAGTGCGCACGGTGCGCTGGAGCGACTGCCGGGCAGTCTCCACAAGGCCGCGCCGACCGGCCTTCGCCAGCTCCCCCGTCGACGGTCGGCGCACCGCGGTGCGGTCCTGCGGCGACATCGGCGTCAGGCCCCAGCCGGCCTCAAACTGCCGGGCGGCGGCGTGCATCGCGAGGATGTCCCCGCGCAGCCGGGGCTGCCGGCCATCCACCCGGGCCAGGGTCGCAACGATGTGGATGTGGTCCTCGGCGTGGCGCACCGCGATCCACCGGCAGGCCTGTTCGTCGCCGTACGGGGCGATGCCCGCGGCGTCCACCATCGCCGCCGCCACCTGAGCCCATTCCGCGTCCGACAGGACCCGGTCGCCGGGCGCGTTGCGGACCGAGACGTGCCACACGTGCTGGGGCGGGCGCGCGCCTCGCAGCGCCTCCACGGGTGCGTCCAGGAGGTCCGCCAACTCCCCCAGACCCATCCGCTCCGGGTGGCGTGCCGGGCACGGCACATCGGGATCCCAGGCGGTCACCAGGTGCGGGTCGGTGTGCTCGTCGCGTTTGCCCGGACCGAACAGGTACTCCAGCAACGTGTACGTGTCGTCGCCCATGTCCGGCTTCTTCGGCATCACGTACGGGCCCGCCTCTCCCGCATCACCGCCACCGTCGCTACGTCCACCCGCACCACCGCCGCACGCGCATCAGCCAGAACCTCCTCCACCCCCACCGGGGCCGTGCCGTCGGCGCCGAGAGCATCCAGGCGGACCGCGATCTCCCGCAGGCCCGCACGCGCCCGAACGAGCTCGCGCAGGACGTCGGCCCGGTCCGCGGAAACCGGCACCAGCACGTGCTGCGCGACCGCCATCACCTGCTGCCCCACCCACCCCGCCGCCGACATCCCCTCCCGGGCGGCGGCCGCGCGGACGACCGCCAACTCGGCCGGGCTGAAGGCCACGCCCACCCGCTCCGACCGCCGTTCCCCCGTCTCCCGCTCACGCCTGCGGCCACCCTCACCAGCCATCACCCAGCCACCCCATCCCGCACCACACCAGAACACCGGAAAACGGCCCGCAGGCCCGGAACCAAAACAAGATCAGTCAGCGCGTAATGTTCCATTCCGCACTAACTGGCTGCCAATTCCTAATGCCTGAAAAATCCTCCCAGCCCGCCGCACGCACCCCTGCCGAAATCGCCCCGCGGGCAGCCCACAACCACCCCAATCAGCGACCCCCGAAACACCCCCACGGCACAACCCAACCCCCGCGCCACCAGCCCCACCACGCCCCCGCCGCGCCCCCCGCCCACACCGCACCCACGGGCCACAACCCCACCAACCACCCCCCACCACCAACCCCACCCCCCACACACCCACACGGCGACTCCACCCTTGTGGGCACCTTCCCCTTGAGTTCGGCAATGTCAAATAAGTACCGGAGGGCGAGGTTATCGGAGGAATTCCCCTGTCTCTTATCGAGGAATCTCGGAAAATTCGACTCATGACACGTCAGGGTGATTTCAACCCGCGCCCCGTAACGACGGGAACCTCCCGGAGTTCCCGTTTCATGAAACGGATTATTTCTGCAACTCTGCTTGCTCTTGCACCGCTTGTTGCGGCATTCGCCCCTGCGACGGCGGTTCCGGTGTCCGCTCCGGCGGGGCTCCGGCGGCGATGGCCGAGTGGAACAGCTGCGGCTATCAGGTGACCACCAACGTGAAGCTCCGCACCGGGCCGACGAAGAAACACACGGCCATCGGCATCCTGACCCCGAAGGACTCCGTCTACGTCCTGCGGGAGAAGAACGGCTTCTACGAGGTCGAGCTCTACGGCGACTCGGAGACCGGCCTCAAGTGGGGGACGAAGGGGTGGATCACCAAGTCACCCCGCAGCAGATCAACGTCGTGCGCGACAACTACGGCCTGCCGCCTGTCACCTTCTACAAGGGCCAGGTCCGCGTCGACGGAGTGCAGACCAAGGTCCTCCCCGAGGACCGGTGGCTCCTGCTGCCCCCGGACCGTTCCAAGTGGGGCCAGACCATCTTCGGTGTGACGGCGGAGGCCCTCGCCCTCTCGCGGGGCACGAACCCCGAGATCACCAAGGAAGACCGCCCGGGCGTCATCATCACCCGCGGTGCGCAGGACGACCCGGTGCAGATTTGGACCAAGGGCGCCGCAGTCGGCATGCCGGTCCTGCACACCCCGGACGCCCACATCGTGGCGAAGGTGATCTGATGGCCGCCCGCCTCGCTGCCGCCGTACACGTCCAGCACCCGCAGACCAGGGAATGGGTGGTGCTGGAGCCCGGCGCCGAACCGGCGCACGAGCTCGCCAGCGAGATCACCAACCCCGACGCCTGGGAGAACGGCGTACTGCCCGAAGCTGGCCACGCGGAGGAGGACGGGCCGCCGCCCTTCGGCTTCGTACCCACCGAGCCATCGTCGCCGGAGCCGGAGCCGGAGCCTGAACCCACGCCCCAGCGCCGCCGCACGACCACCACCACGTAGCCGCACCCAACAGGGACCGCCGACTCTCCGAGAGCGGCGGTCCCCCCTGTTAGGCAGGAGAGACCCGTGAACCCCGCCGTGCTCGCTTGGCTCCTCGCTCAACTCGGACCCAGCGCCGATCAGAGTGACCTCGCCGCCCGCTACAGCCGACTTGCCAGTGCCCGCGAGGTCGTACGCGAAGTCCTCTCCGCACGCCGAGCTGGTCTGCTGGCCGAACCACTGCGCATGACCGTCGACGGCGTCGTCACCATCGACCAGAGCAACAATCTCCAAGGCATCGAACGTCAGCTCGCAGCCCTCAACGACACCGCAGCCCCCGATGACGCAGCCGCCGGCGAGCCGGGCATAGACCTGGTCACCACACCGCTCGTCCCGTCCCACCGGACTCGGTAGACCCATGGCATACGAATGGCCGCCGCTCGTGCCCGGCGATCCCGACGACGTCGCCCGGCGCGTCGCAGCCGTACTCACAGAAGCCTGGCAGCGACTGGCAGCGCAGCAGAGCCGAGTCTTGGAGACCTTCGAAAAGCAGCCCCGAGGACGCCTGGTGCTGATCACCCTGGAGGAGTTCAAGCGCGCCATCCAGGTCTTCCGCCGCGAAGTCGATACCGAGGCGCTCGGCTTCGTCCGGCGACAGCTTCCGCACCTGTACCGGCAAGGAGCCGAACAGGCCGCCACCCGACTCGGGGCTCGTTTCACCTGGACGATGATCCACCGCGACGCCCTGCTCAGCCTGGCCAGCGACTCGTACGGAGACTTCCTGCGGCGCTCCGAGGAAGCCGAGAGGATGGCCGCCAAGTTCTACCGGGCCGCCCGGGCAGCCGCCCGGCTTGAGGTACCCCTCCTAGCCGCCGGGAACGTCACCGCGCGGCAAGCGGCCAGGAACCTTGCAGTTCGACTTCGAGACGAACACCAGCTGGCCCACGTCGTCTACCGCAACGGAGCTCGCGTGCCAGTGGGGGTCTGGGCCGAGGCGGCGACGCTTGCGAAGAGCGCCGTGGCGTACAACGCGGGCACCCTCAACCGCACCCGCGAGGCCGGCGTGGCCTTCGTAGAGGTCTTCGACGGCATGGACTGCGGGTGGGTCAGCCACCAGGACCCCGACAAGGCTGCCCGCACCATCCGCAGCGTTGAGGATGCCGCCGAGTTCCCCATCGCGCACCCGCGGTGCCGACGGTCCTTCGGCCCGCGTCCCGATGTAGAAAGTTGGCATGCCCATCCAATACCGGGCTAAGGGTTGTCCCGTAAATGATCTTCGGGCTGGCTCGGGCGCGGTCGGCCGCGGACCGGGCTGGTCGCTTATCCGGCGAGGGCGAGGTTGTGCATGCGGGCGATGCCGAGCATGGCGTGGTGGACGCCGTCGCCTTTCAGGCGGCAGTCGCGGAGGATCTTCCAGGTCTTCATGCGGGCGAAGACGTGCTCGACGCGGGCGCGGACCTGTTTGTGGGACGTGTTGTGCTCCTGCTTCCACTCCGCCAGCTCTTCTCCCTTGCGGCGGCGGTGGGGCATGACGAGTCCGGTGCCCGGGTAGCCGCCGTCGGCGATGGTGAGTGTCCTGCCGACGGCGGCCTTGGCGCCGGACTCCTGCCAGGTACTACAGCCGGAGATCTTGTGACCGTGTCTCGTCATGCTCGTTGACCGGGCATGATGACGGGTGTGACGGCTGAGCAGATAGCCGGGTGGGACGAGGAACTGACCGAACTGACCGGCTCGTTGGGGCGGTTGTTCAACCGGCCCGAGCCGCGGGTTGTGTTCGCGCAGTACGTCGAGGGGCTGCTGGCTGAGCTGCCGAAGAAGAACGGGTGGACCCTGTCTGAGCGGGCGGGGCATCTGACACCGGACCGGATGCAGTGGCTGCTGAACGGCTCGGTCTGGGACGCCGACCTGCTGCTCGACGCGGTGCGGGACTATCTGGTGGCCCATCTCGGCGACCCGGAGGCGTCGCTGGTCATCGATGACACCCAGGCCCAGAAGAAGGGCACCAAGTCGGTCGGGGTGGCCTTCCAGCACTGCGGCCTGACCGGAGACGTCCGCAACTGCCAGACCATGGTCATGGTCACTTACGCCGCCCCGCGCGGGCATGCCTTCCTCGACCGCCGCCTCTACCTCCCCGAGGAATGGACCACCGACCGCGAGCGCTGCCGCGAGGCCGGCATCCCCGACGACGTCGCCTTCGCCACCAAACCGCAGCTCGCGATCGCGATGCTCAAGGACGCTCTCGCCGCCGAGACGCCCTTCGGCTGGGTCCTGGCGGACTCCGGCTACGGCCGCGATCCGGGCCTGCGCGCCTTCTGCCACGACCAGGCCCTGCCTTATGTCCTGGCCGTCCCCGTCGACCTGTCGCTTTCCGGCCCGCCGGGCAAACCCCGCCAGCCGTCCGTGAAACGGGCTGATGATCTGCTGCACTACGCGAGAGTCCGCGACCGGTGGGAACGCCGCTCCCTGGGCGACGGCGCGAAAGGTGAGCGACTCCACGACTTCACCGCCTTCGACGTCACCGTCACCGACGAGTCCCCGGCCGAAGGCTTCGCGCACTGGCTCGTACTGCGCAGATCCCTGCACCCCAACCGGCGCGGCAAGGACGGCAAACTCCACCGGGAGATCGCCTACTTCCTCGTCCACGCCCCCACCGGCACCACCCTGACCGAGATCATCACGCGGGCCGGCGGCCGCTGGCGGATCGAGGAGGACAACGAGATCAACAAACAGCTCGTCGGCTTCGCCCAGTACCAGGTCCGCAAGTGGACCCCCTGGCACCGTCACATCACCGCCTGCATGCTCGCCACCGCCTTCCTCACCGTCCAGCACGCCCGCCTCACCGACCCCGAACCGGACACCGGCGAGGACCGGGAGGAGACGGTGAACCCGGGAAAAGCCCAGGTCAACAACGAGGGCGAGACCACCGGCTGATCCCCGGACCGCTGGTGCCGCCCTCCCGGCAGAGCATCCGGCACTGCCTCGCCGCCACCCGCCTCAACCCCCACCACCCCGTCGAAACCATCCTGGCCTGCGACTCCTGGCGCCGCCTCCACCAGACCCGCGCCACCGTCAGCCACTACCGACGACGCGGCGACCCCCTGCCCCGCCACCTCAAACCCTGGGCCGCCCACCAGCCGATCCCACCGATCACCGACCCTCAAGATCTCCGGCTGTAGTACAAGCACGTGAAGCCTCACGTGTGCATGACGCTCGACTAGGGTCTGTTGTGAAAATGCTGGTCACAGCCATTCATTGATGGCTGCGATCAGCACGGTTGCTTCGTAGCGGACGGCGAGTTTGTCGTATCTGGTGGCTACCGCACG
>NZ_JBFBBA010000076.1:0-18592 GCF_040682455.1 Streptomyces sp. NPDC051183 | reverse complement strand
GTGGCCCGCGACCGTCAGTTCGCCGGCATCGGCGGTGATCAGGGTGGAGAGGATCTTGACGGCGGTGGTCTTGCCGGCCCCGTTCGGGCCGAGCAGCGCGAACACGGACCCGGCGGGGATACGTAGATCCACGCCGTTCAGCACGGTCTTGTCCCCGTACGACTTGCGCAGACCGACGGCGGTGACGGCGAGGGGCGCCGAGCGACCGTTGGGCTTCCTTGGCGTGGGCATGACAGAAGAAGGCATGGGGCCCTCCAATCGAAGGCTGATGCGGTGGTTTGGGGGTGGGGCCGCCCGAGGACGTGCCGCTCAGGCCCGGGTCCGGCGGACGTCGATGTTGCCGTACCGGGTGCGGGCGCGGATCTTGACGGTGTCCTCGGTCCCCTCGGGGGTCTCGGACGTGGCGAGCGTGTTGCGCACCTGGCCGGAGCCCGAGCTGACGTCGAGCCAGGCGGCGATACCCCCGCGGATGCCGACCTCGATGGCGCCGTAAGAAGTATCCAACTGGACGGTGCCACGGGCGACTTCGGCGACGCGCAGGGTGCCGTGGGCGGTGGTGGCGGTGACCGAGCGCTCGGCGCGGGCGATGTCGATGTCGCCATTGGCGCCGCTGACCTGCAGGTCACCGGTCGCGGCGCCGACGGTCGTGGTGCCGTGCGAGTTCTTCAGGACGGCGGCGCCGTCGACGGTGCCGACGCGCAGGCTGCCGGAGCTGGTGGTGATCTCGGCCGCGCCTTCGATCCGGTCGACGGTGATCGAGCCGTGGGAGGCGGTCAGCTTGAGCGGGCCCGTCGTGTCGAGGCGGACGTCGCCGGACGAGGTCTTGACCCTGACCTCGCCCAGTCGGCCCTCGCCGAGCACCTGGACCCAGGCGCCCGTCATGTCGATCCCCGAGCCCGTGGGCAGTTCGACCGTCACGTCGACGACCCCCGTGCGGCCGAACATGTTGGACTTCGGCGTCCTGACGGTCAGGAGACCGGCCGCGTACGTGACCTCGGTCTGCTCGGCGGTCCGTACGTCCAGGTCCTTCTTCGGGTCGCGGGGCCGCACCTCGACCACGGTGTCCAGGCGGTCGCCTGCGGTGAACTGGATGGAACCGGCGTCCACGCGCGCCGTGGCCGAGATCGGTTCGGGAGTGTCGAAAGAAGGCATGGCTGTCCCGTCCTCTTGGGTCTTCAGGACGTCCCTGCTGGTGGGACGCGGTGTGGGTGAAGTGGTGCCGGAGCGGTTGCGGCTAGCGCACCCATCCCGTGAAGCTCTGCCCGAGCGTCTGGGCCTTCTCCGCCGTACGGGGCCGGGCGCCGCCGTCGACCGCGGCCGACACGGCCCGGACCAGCCACGCGTTGACCGACAGACCCTCGCGGCTCGCGGCCTCCTCGGCTCGCGCCTTGAGGTGGGCCGGCAGGCGCAGATTGACGCGGGCGGTGCCGCCCTCGTCGGTGTCGGCGGGCACGTGAGCGTGGAGCGGGGAACCGAGCGCGACCGGCTCCATGGCGCCACCACCATCGGCGGGCGGCAGCGTCACCACGAAGTCGGGGTCGAGCCCGCGCAGCCGTACGTCGACCGATCCGGGGGCGAGCTCGCGGGTGATCTCGTCCATGGCGGCGGAGAGCACATTGAGCATGGTCAGTCGGGTCGCCGACTCCAGCGGGGCGGTGAGCCGCTCGGCCAGTCGGCGGGCATCTTCCCCGCCCGCTTCAGCGGCCACCGCGAGCTCGCGGTGGAGGGTGTCGACGTACGGGGTGAGGTCCATGACGCCATGATGGCACCACAGTGGCGCCATCCGCAAGCCTCGACGGTGCCCCACGTGGCGCGCGTCAGGCAATCAAGCCTCTGACCTGCGGAAACGCGGGCTGGGCAACGTGAATCAATGTGACGCCATGCGCGGCTCACGCACCTCTGGAACACGGATGGGTGCCACTTTGGCACCGGACGGCGCCACGTGACACCACGGCGCAGGGCGGCGTTCGCCGCGCGAAGCACCGGTGCGGTCACCGCGAGCGCATCTCCGTCTCGCCGTAGTGGACATCGGCGACGCCGGGGCCGGAGCGGGGCGGCGGTTGGGCCGAGGGTAGAACGCTGGGGGTAGGGCGGGTCACCCGATGGGGGTAGGGAGGAGTCAACTCCTGGTGGGCGACACGGGGCGCGCCTGCGACTACGTTGTCGCCCGTCCCCCACCACCCATGACGGAGGATCACCGCATGCAGACCCGTTTAGCCGATGACCCTCGCAAGCGACTGGTGTGGGCGATCAGCCTCGTCCTGATCGCGGTCACCGCACTCCTCGGGACCGCGCCCGGGGCCGCCACGGCGACTGCCCTTCCCACCCCGCCCGTCCCCGTCCTGACCTGGGGCCCCTGTGCCGACCCCGGGGAGGGCTTCGAGTGCGCGACGGCCCGGGTACCGCTGGACTACCGCCGGCCCACCGGGCGTACGATCCCGCTCGCCGTCACCCGGCGGCTCGCGGCCGACCCTGCCCGCCGTACCGGAGTCCTGCTGCTGCACCCCGGGGGACCCGGCAACTCCGGCGTGAACTTCGCCCGCAACAGCTACGACGCGCTGCCCGCCCCCCTCCGTGACGCCTTCGACGTCGTCGGCTACGACATGCGCGGCGTGGCCCGCAGCGGCCAAGTGGAGTGCTGGAACGACACGGAGTACTCCGCCGCCGTCGACGCCGCACGCGGCGTACCCGGTCCGGGCGCCCTGCAGAGCGCCGTCCGGCAGGGCCTCGACTTCGCCACCGCCTGCCAGGAACGCTCCGGTGACCTCGTGCCGTTCATCGGCACCGGCTCGAACGCCAAGGACATCGACCTGCTGCGCCAAGCCCTCGGCGAGGAGACGCTCACCTTCTACGGCCGTTCCTTCGGCAGCTACGTCGGCACCGTCTACGCCGCCCAGTTCCCCCGGCGCGTCCGCGCCATGGTCCTGGACGGGGCCTACGATCCGCGCCGCTACGCCGACGTGCCGTACGCCTACGACGCCGCGCAGTTCGTCGCCCTGGACGCGTCGGTCGGCCGCTTCCTGGACTGGTGCGCACAGAACGCCACCACCTGCGGGTTCGGCGAAGGCCGGCCGCGCCAGGCCTTCGAGCAGCTCAAGCGGGCGCTGGACGCCGACCCCGTCATCACCGCGAGCGGACGCCCGGCCACCGGCTACACCCTTGCCTACCGCCTGATGTTCAACATCAACGCGGGCAAGGAGATCTGGCCCGACCTCGGACAGGCCCTGCGGGCGGCGCAGGCGCGCCAGAGCACGTTCCTGCTGTCCCCGCCCTCCCCCGCGTCCTTCGACTTCCTCAACGTCAACCTGGCCGTCGAGTGTGCCGACCGCGTCTACCCGTCCAGCCCCCTGCTGCTGGGTGCGCTGGTCAGCGCCCACGTCGCCGCCGCGCCACTGCTGGGACCCCCCATCGGCCTCGGGCCGCCGACCTACGACCACAACCACGCGCCCACCTGCGCCCAGTGGCCGGCCGAACGTCCGAGCCGGTTCGAGGGCTCCTACCGGGCGGCCGGATCCGCTCCGATCCTGGTGCTCGGTACGACCGGGGACCCGGACACCCCGTACCAGGACGCGGTGGCCCTCGCCGGGACCCTGGACAACGGACGGCTGCTGACCTTCGCCGGTGAAGGTCACACCGCCTACAACCGGAGCGCGTGCGTCAGCGCCCTGGTCACGGAGTACCTCGCCACCCTGGCGCTGCCCGCACCGGGCACCGTCTGCGCGGACGAGACGCCCCCCGGCGCGCTCGGCCGCCGCACCGCGGGCGTCGAGGTCGACGAGACACGCGATGTGATCCCTGCCCTGCGCTGACCGCTGATCCGTGACCCGTGACCCGTGACCCGTGACCCGTGACCCGTGACCCGTTCAGAGTTTGGTGGCTTCACGGACCTCGTCGAGGTGGATGAGGATGTCGTAGGCCTGGCTGATAGCGAGCGTGGGGAGCGGGTCCTTCTTGAAGGACGAGCCGGCGTCGTAGACGGGGCGCGGGGTGTTCAGCCAAGTGCGGCCCGCCACCGGCAGGGTGCGCAGGTCGAGGTAGTAGTCGCGGTGGCGGACCCGGTCGAGGGTGTACTCGTGCATGTCGGGGGTGGCCGCGGGGACGGTGACCTTGTCCCACGCACCGCCGAACGTGGTCGCGGTGAGGAAGGCCCCCCGGTTGAAGGTGAAGCCGATGGCGGCGTAGCCCGGGCCGAGGGCGTTGCGCAGGAAGACGCCCTGCGTCGTGGGGTACATGACGGGGTCGGTGGAGAGGTAGCCCACGTGGCCGTTGTGCGCCGACAGCAGCATCTTGTCGCCGGTACGGCGGTGCCACCAGATGGTGTTGTCGGCCATGACCCGGTCGCGAAGGTGCTCCGCGGCGGCCACCGACTCCGGATCGGACAGGTCGAGGGACAGGAAGGCGAAGGTCTCCCAGTCCGACGACCCCGGCGTCACCGATCATGGCTCCCAGGGCCCGCAGGTCGGTGCTCCGGCCGCCGGGCTCGGTCGACCGCAGCGGGTGGGCGGCGCGCTCCAGCGCGTGGAGCGCGGCGGCGGATGTGGCAGGCGTGGTGGGCGTGGTGGGTCTGGCGGAGGCTGCCTGGACCGGCAGGGCCGTGGCCGCGAGCCCGGCCATCGCGGCGAGAAGCCTCCGTCGGCCGATCGTCTGCTGGTGCGCGGTCACGCTGATCACTCCTCGGTCCGGTGTTCCGCTGCGGTGAAACGATCATGACCCGGGACGGGAGCGGTCGCGCTGGGGTCCTCCTCCGACTCGACCGGGGGGGGAAAACCCCTCCACGCCAGGGTGGTCAGCCACCGGTCACAGCACTACGGGCGAGTGTGACCGCCGCGGCGCGCCGCGATGAGGCCGAGGGCCTCGCGGGCCTGATGCCGGTAGCTGCCGGCCGTGTAGGACCTCTGGTCCTCGAAGTAGGCGACCACCCGCTGGACGGCCGCCTCGTCGTCGAGCCTCGCGAGGGCGCGCACCGCGAGCCCGCGATAGAAGTACTGGGTGCGCGGATCGTCCAGGAACCGGATCAGCGGGGCGACGCTCCGCGGGTCACGTCCGTTGCCGAGCGCCTGCACCGCGCCGACCCGGACTTCCTCGCCGAAGGGCCCGTCGACCAGGCGGCCGAGCGCCGCGGTGGTCTCCGAGCCCGGGCATTGCGCGAGTGCCTCGACCAGCGTCCGCTGCATCGGCGCCGGCCACTCGGGCGCGTACCCGATCAGCTCGGACAGTATCGGGACGGCAGGGGTCCCGATCCGGCCCAGGGACCGGAGCGCCGCCCGTGCGATGTCGGCTCCTTCCTCCCTCGCCAGCGCTCCGAGCCGTCCAACGGCCTCAGCGGTGGAGAAGCCGCCCAGGGCTTCCGCAGCCCTCATGCGCACCGCCTCGGAGGGCGAGCCTGCCGCCGCCAGCAGTACCGAGAGCGACTCCGGTGCGCCGATCAGGCCCACTGCCCGTACGGCGCGCGCCTGGAGGCTCGAGGCCTCCGCCCGGTCGGTGACCAGCGCCCCGAGCGGCCCGGCCGCAGGCCGGTGCCCGATCAGACCCAGTGCGTCCGCGGCTGCGGCGCGCAGCCGCCGCGGACCTTCCGGATCCAGGCGGTCCAGCAGGAGCGGGCCGGCCTCGGCACACCTCAGGAGCCCGAGCGCCACTGCCGCGCCCCTGCTGCGCCCGGCCCCGGCCACGGCCCCGTCGGCGGCGGCGTCGGTGAGCAGTTCCAGCAACTGCCGTACGGGTGGCCGGGGCAGCCGGGTGAACGCCGCGGCAACGGCATCGGCGATCCGGTCGTCCCCCAGAGCGTCCAGCAGGGCCTCGGCCGCGGCCTCCCCGCCCAGTGCTCCAAGAGCCTCGGCTGCCAATTGGCGTACGGACCGGGGCGTCGCCCCGGCGAGCAGCACGCGACGGAGCACCGGTTGCAGGTCCGCTCCCCGGAACGGGCCCGGCTTGTCCCGGACGACCGTGCAGGCCGCGATGCACGCCGTCTCGAACGGAGACGACTCCCCCACCGGCGCGTCGTGACCGCTGCGCACGTGGCGGATGTGGCCGATCAGGCTCGTACGACCGTCCGCGGTGCGTGCCTGCACCTCGGCGGCCAGCCGGGCGGTCTCCCGGTCGGGGTGCCGTACCAGGCGCCAGAGCGCGTCCGTGGCGTTCCGTACGCGCCGCGGCGTGTCCCAGGGCACCTCCGGGAGTTCCATGAGCGCTTCGAGCGCGCCGCGGCGGAGTTCCGGCGACGATCCCGTGGAGCCTGCGAGATACAACAGGGCCGGCGCCGTCCGCGCATCGCGAAACCCACCGAGTACGCGCACTGCCGGCACTCCGTGCCCGGGCAGCAGGTTCCACAACGAGGCCAGCACCGGAACGACGGCGGCCCTGGCCTCGGGGCCCTTGAGTTCGCCCAAGAGCGCGATGTCGGCGCTCTCGGGGTTCTCGGCCAGCCGCGCCAGCACCAGGCCCGTGCCCCGCGGCGCCCCGATGTCGATCAGCGCCCGGATCACCGTGATCTCAAGACGGTAGGTGAGGTACGAGGGAATCCTCGTCCCGCCCTCCAGCAGCCGCAGCAGGAGCGGAACCGCGCGGTCCTCGCGCAACCGCCCGAGCCCGCGGACGGCTTCCAGCAGCGGCCAGAGCCGTTCGTCGTCGTAGCTCTCGATGCGGCAGAGCTCTTCGTGCCGTTGCGCGCAGCGCAGCAGGGCGTCCGAAGCGGGCCGGCCGCCGATGTCGGCAAGCAGTGCCGCGGCCTGCGCCGCCGGGGTGCCGTCCGGGTGCAGCACGAGCCGTGCAAGTGCCTCGACGTCGCCCTCGATGCGCAGCCGGGCAGCGCCCTTGTGGGGCATCCCGAGCATTCAGGCTCCCTGGAGCTCGTCGGACATCGCCACGTAGAGCGGGGTGGCGATGACCACCTGCCGGGGCCGGCCGTCCGGACCGGTGACGGTGCCGCGCATCAGCTGTCGTGCCAGGAACTCGCACCACGTGGCGGGGCCGGTCGCTCGCCCGGAGAACGTCAGGACGTCGCGCAACGTCCCCCGGTCGTCGCGGCCTTCCGCGTCCACGTCCACGAACTCGGTGTCGGTCCGGGCCTCTTCCAGCAGCCCGTACAGCGAAGGCAGCCAGGAGTGGCCCACTCGTCCCAGTTCTGACGCGGGTGCTTCCCGGCCCACCAGGTGATGCGCCGACCCGATGAGCGCGACCACCAGGTCGCCTTCCCTGCCCGTCATGAGCACGGGGCTGCTCGCGTCGCCGGCCGCCGCGATCCGCAGCGCCGACTCGCCGCGGAACCAGAAGGCGGGCTCCGTCATCCAGCCGATGTCGTACTCGCGGTCCAGGTGGTCCTCCACCGCGTTGAGCCGGTCGTAGAGGGTCGGTTCGTCGCGCGGCTGCTGCACCGCGACGCTGACGATCTTCAGATCGGCCCTCGCCTCGGTCACCAGCCGGGGAAGCAGCTTCCGCGGAATCTGCTCGAACATCATGTCGATCTTCGCGCGGGACACATAGACGTAGTAGCGCACCTCGGCCCAACCCTTCCACGCAGCATCTTCCGGAGAACAGGCTCCCCATGACCGAGGGATGCCCCGCCGAAACGTTCCCGTACACGGCGCCTACGCGTGAATCCGTGGAGTCAGAGGACTCTGGGCGCTGCGCAGCAGCGGATGGCCACGATCTGGTCCGGGCTCCACCGCTGTTCGGCGCCGCCGAGCAGTTCCCGGCCCAGGCGCTCGTACAGTGCTGCCGCCGCGGTGTCGGAAGCGACGACATCGAGCACCGGGTGCAGGCCCAGACCTCGTGCCTCCCGGACGGCCTGCGCCATCAGCAGTGCGCCGATCCCGTGGCCGCGTGCACAGTCTCACCGGCTCCCGGACCCCCCACCCCCGTGGGGGAGTCCGAGCCGGCCGGCACTCCCGTACTCCGCACCCGCAGCCGGCGCCGTCCGCGCCGTGCGGGAACGATCACCACGCTACGGCCGGGACGGTCACCGGCAGAGGGCAGCACGCGCCAGCAAGGGGGCCGAACGCGCCACGGGGGGACCCACCGCGCCATGTTGGGGACAGCGGGCTCCGAACTCCGGCGCGGACCTGGAAATTCACGCTGGTCTATGCTCGGCCCCCGTGGTCTCGCATGCACACCGGGGGACGACCTCCTCCGCCCTCACCCGCCTGAACGTCAATGCCGCACGTCTGCTCGGCATACCCCCGCGCGGATACGCGCACCTGCTGGGTCTGGCGCCCGAGCACCTCGACGACGACCTGTGCCGTCCCCCTGCCCTGACGAGCATCCGCATCGCGGAACTGGCGACCGTGCACGCCCCCTGGACCGACGTGTCCCTGGTGATGACGCAGCAGTCGGGGATCGGCAGCCTCGGAGTCTGGGACTACCTCATCACCTCCGCGCCGACTCCGCTCGAAGGGATCCGGGACGCCTCCACGTACCTCGGCACCGTCGTGGACACCGGCACGGACACGCTCCGGATCGACGAGGACGGCGAACACGTCACCGTCAGCCACCTCAACGAGGCCGATCTGGCCTACGAGGCGGCGTGCGCCGTCCGCGCCTGCGCGCTCGGCGTGTACCGGCACCGGCTCAGCGGGGCCGCGCAACGGCGCCTCGTTCCCGTCCGCGTCACCCTGGCCGCCGAAGCACCCCGCCGGCACCACGCTCTCACCGAGCTCTACGGCACCCGCGCCATCGAGTTCGAAGCCCCAGTCAGCTCGCTCACCTTCCTCGCCTCCGACCTGAACACCCCGACGCCACACGCCCAGCCCGGCCTGTCGGCCGTGCTTCGAAGACACGCCGAGCAGACGCTCGCCACCGCGATCCCGCTGCACGACTGGCTGGACCTCTTCCGCACCGCCCTGGCCTCCGCCCACACCGAGGCCGAAGCCGAGGCCGCGCCCACGCTGTCCGCCGTAGCGCGGCGCATGGCCCTCAGCACGCGAACCCTCCAGCGCCGCCTCGACGAACACGGCACCACCTGGAGCAGCGAGCTCGAAACCCTTCGCCGGGCCCACATCACGCGGCTCCTCCGCAGCACCGGCCTCAGCATCGACTCGATAGCCGCCCGAAGCGGCTACGCCGACGCCCGCGCCCTGCGCCGCGCCGTCCGACGCTGGTACGGCACCACACCCGCCGCCCTGCGCCGCACCGGCCACCCCGACGCCAAGTAGCCGCGCGCCCCGCGGGTTCGGACGACAACACGGTTCCACAAGGCGTCCAAGGAGGGCATTCTGGCTTCCGAGGGGGTGCGGTGGATGCCGGGACCGCTGCGTTACGCCGATGCCGTACGACTGCTCGGGGGGAACGGGCCGGTCGTCGACGCGCTGGACCGAGCCGTGGGAGGCGCCCTGACGACCGCCGTCGGTCCCGCGCCCGAACTGCTTCTCTCGCTCGTCGGCGCCGACGCCCAACTCGCCCAGCTCAGCCGCCAATTGGTGTCGGGCACGCGGGAGCGCATCCAGGGCCTCGGCCGGTTCGAGCGTACCGAACGGCTGGCTGCCGCCCACGCGGTCATCGTCGTGGCCGCCTACGGCGATGCGATGGCGCAGGCGCAGCTCCCCTTCGACGTTCGGGAACTCGCCACGACCCGGACCGACTCCGTCCGGCTCGCCACCGGCGACGCACCCGAGTCCCGCCGCCTCGCCGCCGTCGCAGAACACCTCCTGCGCTCGCAGCTCCCCCTGCCCTCGCCGCACGAACCGTACGAGGCGACCCTGACCGCGCTGCGCGGGTTCTACGTCGCCATGTCCGGGCACATGGAGGCCTACGTCTCGGGCCTGGCGGTGTGGGACCGGCTCACGTCCGAAGCGCGCGAACAGGTCCGCACCGTCCTCTGCGAGCGCGTCCCGCACACCGCGTTGACCTGCTACGAGGAGATGTTCCGCCAACTGGCCGTGGACTTCCCGGACGTGGGGATCTGGGCCGACCGGGTCGACCACCAGGCGACCCGGGTCGCGGTCCGGCGCCTGGAGGAGACGGTCACGCGGCTCGTGGCGGGGGACCTTCCGGCCGACCGCCTGACCCCCCTGCGGCGTGCCGGGATCCTGCCCCTCGACGCACCGGTGCTGGGGGCGCAGGACATCACCGAGGGCATGACGATCCCGACCCTGCGCGAGGCGTACGTGAGCGCCGACTTCCGGGTGGGAGGGTTCGGGGCGGCGGACCGGCTGACCAGCGAGTGGTGGTGGCAGGAACAGGAGGTCCGGCACGGCCTGGACACGTTCCTGGAGGGCTTCCTCACCGCGCCCAAGGCGGTCGAGGTGCCGATCCTGCTGCTGGGGCTGCCCGGCTCGGGCAAGTCGCTCCTGACCAAGGTCCTCGCGGCCCGGCTCCCCGCCGAGGACTTCCTGGTGGCGCGGGTCCCGCTGCGGGACGTGCCCGCCGACGCGGACGTGCAGGACCAGATCGAAGTGGCGATTCGGCAGGCCACCGGCGAGCGGACCATCGACTGGGCGGGCGTCGTGCGCGCCGCCGGCCCCGCCCTGCCGGTCGTCCTCCTCGACGGATTCGACGAGCTGCTCCAGGCGACCGGCGCACACCAGTCGGACTACCTGGAGCGGGTGGCCGCCTTCCAGCAGCGCGAGGCCGCACTCGGCCGGCCCCTCGCCGTCATCGTGACCAGCCGCACCGTCGTCGCGGACCGGGCGCGCCTGACCCCCGGCGGGATCGCGCTGCGCCTCGAACCCTTCAGCCCCGCACAGACCGGGCAGTGGCTGGACACGTGGAACCGTACGAACGCCGACCACTTCGGCCGGCACGGCCTGCTCCCCCTCGACCCCGAGCAGGCCCTCGCCCAGCCCGACCTCGCGAGCCAGCCCCTCCTCCTGCTGCTGCTCGCCCTGTACGACGCCCAGGACAACGCCTACCAGCAGGAGGCCGGCACACTCGCCGGCTACGAGCTGTACGAGCGGCTGCTCGTCAGGTTCGCCCGCCGGGAGGTCCTCAAGCACGACACGCGGCTGCCCGAGGAGGGTGTGGCGCAGGCCGTCGAGTACGAGCTGCTGCGGCTCGCCGTAGCAGCCTTCGGGATGTTCAACCGGGCCCGGCAGTGGATCACCGAGGAGGAACTGGAGGAGGACCTGAAGGCGCTGCTGCCGCACCAGGAAGCCGCCTCCACCGGGCTGCGGGCCAGGCTGACCCGGGCGCAGACGACCATCGGCCGGTTCTTCTTCGTCCACCAGGCGCAGGCGTTCCGCGACGCCGGACGGCTGCACTCGTACGAGTTCCTGCACGCGACGTTCGGCGAGTTCCTGGTGGCCCGGCTCCTCGCGCACGAACTGCGGGACCTGCTGAAGGTCGACCGGGCCGAGGCCGGCCGGGCCCGGCGCCCGCCCACCGACGACTCGTTCCTGTACGCCCTGCTGTCCTTCGCCGCGTGCGCGTGGCGCCAGCCGGTGGTGGAGTTCCTGACCGAGGTGTTGCGGCGGCTGCCGGAGCGGGACCTGGACGACCTGGGCAAACTGCTCCTGCGGCTCTTCCACGAATCCCTGGAGGCCCGGCCGGCCTCCTCCTACGACTCCTACCGGCCCGCTCATCGCCCCACCACGGCCGCCCCTGCCTTCTACCAGGCCCACCTGCTGCTCCTGCTGCTGATCCTGGCGGGGGAAGTGACGGGGCAGGAGTTGTTCCCCACCACGCAGAACCCGGTCGGCGCATGGCGCAAGACGGCACTGCTGCTGGAGTCCCAGCTGCCCGCGGAGGACTGGCAGACCTTCGCGGGCTGGGTGTACCTGGAGCGGACCTGGACCGGGGAGGAGCGCGGCATCACGCTCCGGTGGGCCACCGACCAGGACGTGGAGACCTGGGCCTGGCCTCCCGTCTACAGCGCGGAGAACCCGCGGGTCGTGGACCCGTACTGGGTGTACGGCCAGGGGCCCGAGAGCGAGGGTCGGCGCTATGTCGGCTGGCTCTACACCAGCCCGCACATGGTGGCGCGCCACGCCTACCTGCGGTGCGAGACGGGCACCGACGCGCTGCTGCACATGGCCCAGTCCCTGGACGAGTACGGCCTCAGCCTTGCGCTCACGAGCTACGTGGCAGCCCGGCCGGGCGGCGAGATGGTTTCGGCCGCGCGGCTGCTGATACGTCTGTGGAGCGCTGCCGGGGATTTCTCCACGACGCACCGGGACGCGGTGAAGGCGGCGCTGCACTCCTTCGACCCGGACGCCACCGATTTCATCAAGCGCTATCTGGCGGCCGTGCTGAACCAGTGGGAGCTGGCCGGCCGTCCCGTGCCGCAGGACTGGGTGGACCGTGCGCACGCCCTGATCGACGCGCGCGCCGAGAACGAGGCGTACGAGCCCCTGCTGGCGGAACTGCCGGACCCGCCCGCTGCCTGACGGGTCATAGCCGGCGGCGGTAGCGGAGCTCGGTGAGCGTCCGGCCGTCGTAGACGTCGTCCTGGGCTGCGCCGTCGGCCCGGTAGCCGGCCCGTTCGTAGAAGCGGCGGGCCCGATGGTTGTCGCGCAGGACCCACAGGACCAGCCGCTCGAAGCCCTGGTCCCGCATGCGTGCGTGAGCCGCGGTGAGGAGGGCCCGGCCCGCGCCACGGCCGATCACGTCCGGGCGGACGTAGAGGGCGTAGACCTCACCCGCTCGGCCCGTGCCCGGCACCTCGTCCCGGCACGGCCCGTAGCTGATCCATCCCGCGGGGCCGCCCGCGTCGTGGGCGACGAGGTCCGCCGACTGCCGGTGCGGGTCGCCGAACCACTCCCGGCGGCGGCTCGCGTCGCTGTCGACCGTCATCGCATCCAGGTACGTCTGGGGAACGATGCCGGCGTACGCGGACTGCCAGCCCCGTACGCGGATCGCCGAGACGGCCTCGATGTCAGCTTCGTTCATCTCCTGTACCTGCCACATCGGGCCACCATAGGAGCACGGACACCGAAGGACGAACTCCTTTTGCTCCGTCAGCCGCGAGCCCAGCGGAAGTCCAGTTCCGGGTAGCGCGCAGAGGGGCCGTCCAGCAGCGGGGACGGCCGGCCCTTGAGGAACCGGTCGAAGCACAGGCGGGTGTAGGTGCGGATCAGCTCGGTCGAGCGGGCCGGGGCCAGGGTCCCGAGCAGTTCCGCGTACAGGTCGGGCGGCCAGGACTCCCCCAGGCCGCCGGCAACGGCGAAGTGCGGCAGGTCGGTGAAGGTGAGGTGCCCGGTGTCGCGGGCCCGCAGCTGGCGGCCCCAGCCGCGCTGGTGCTCGCGCCAGCGCCGCCAGGTGTCGTGGTCCTCCAGCGCGGTGAGCAGGAGGTACGGACGGTCCAGCCCGAGGTCGGGCACCGACGAGCCGAACAGGGCCCCGTCGAGGTTGACTCCGACGGCGAAGCGGCCGTCCACCCGCAGGAGTTCCGCGGCGGCGGCTCCGCCCATGGAATGTCCGACGACGCCGATCCGGCGGGGGTCCGCGCAGGGCGACCCCCGCCGGCGGGTCAGGGTCGTGGCGACGAACCGGAGGTCGCCGACCCGCGCGGCGATCTCCAGCCGCTCCTGGCGGTCCCAGTCGTCCGACTCCTCGGGCAGCACGCTGTGTACGGCCCGGCCGTCGGGGAACTCCACGACCGCCGCGTCATAGGTGTGGTCGATGGCCGCGACGAGATAGCCGTACGAGGCGAGTTCCTCGGCCAGGGCGGTGCAGTTGCTGCGACCGCCCTTGCGCCCGTGCCCGAGGAGCACCAGCGGCAGCGCCCCGGGCACGGCCGGGGCGCCGGTCCTGGCGTGGGGGCGTACGGCACCCAGGGTGCCCGGCTTGAGCGGCAGCCCCGCCTCCAGGGCGGCGGCGACCCGGCTCGTGGTGTAGGGGGCCCGGCAGTGGCCGGCGGTGGTGAGCGCCGGGTACCAGAGCTGCACCATGAGTTCGCGCGGCCTGCGGTCCGGCGCGAGCGGGTCGTCGCGGTCGTGGTCGACCAGGTGCAGGTCGACGGTGCCCACCGGCCGCGGGGAGGTGGGGGCGGGGAGGTGGGGGCAGGGCGACCGCCCCGGCGCTCGATCCGGCGAAGACCAGGAGGGACCTGCGCGTGACCATCAACCACCCCAAGGCGACCGTTTTCAGAAGAATCTGACGAACACTCACCCTAGAAGGTCTGGACCATTCTATCCAGCCTTCGGGGCGAGGAACTGCCCGTGGCCAGGCCTCCACGCGTGCGGATAGCGGGCTGGGCCCGGCGCTGAGCGCGGCGGCCGCGAGCGAGGGGTCGATCACGGTCTCCCCGGCCAGCACCCGGCGGATCGCGGCGGCCGGTTCCTCCACCGGCCATCGTCCTTGTGGGTGCACTCCCGTACAGTTCTCCACCCAACCCGCCTATCCCGCATGCCCGTTCCCCGTTCCGTGGCTCATGCCGCCCTCGCGGACCGACGGTACGAGAGCACCCCGTACGAGCCGAACAGCAGGACCCATACGGCGACCACCACGAAGGCGGCCAGGCCCGGGGCGGCGCCGGTGGCGAAGGACTGGCCGATCTCGGCGAAGCGGCGCGTGGGGGTGAGCTCGGCGAGGGAGCACATCCAGCCGGGGAGTCGGTAGCCGTTGCCGATGCCGAGCAGGGCGACGGTCTCGCCGCGCCGGACATCGAGGTCGACGCCCGCGACGGCGTGGACGGAGCCGAAGGATTCGGCGGCGCCCCGGCGCCCCCCGATCACACCCGGCGATCACACCCAGTTGTCCTGAGCGTGTTCAAAACAGCTTTTTTGGGGGGCGGTTCCACGCGCACGTGCGTGCGGTGGGCCGCACAGAGGGGGATTCACAGTGAAGTTCAAGCACATCGCGGTCATGGCCGCCGCCGCCGTGGTCGGGCCGACCGTCCTGATGGCCACCCCGGCGATGGCCGATGAGGTCAAGAACCCGTCGGTGACCACGCCGGACGCGGCTCCGCAGGGCGATACCGGCCAGCAGCTGCCCCAGGGTCCCGGGCTCACGCTCGCGAACCTGCCGTCGGCCGGCTTCGCCGCCGGCGGCGACTGGAGCGAGTTCTCGCTCAAGGTGGACAACAGCGGCCTCCCGTCGGTCGACGACTTCGCCCTCGAACTCGGCGTCACCGGCAGCAACCTCAAGGACTCGCACTTCGACGTCGAGGTCTTCCGCTCCGGCTCCTGGCACAACGCGGCACCGATGCCGAAGCCGGGCCCGGGCGCGCCGCTGTACGACCTGACCCCGGGCCTCGGCTACGGCGCCGGCTCGGTCACCGACCTCAAGGTGCGGATGCGCGCCAAGGCCGAGGCGCCCGCGACGGACATCAAGATCCACGTGCGCGGCACGGACCACCGGGACACCGACTCGAAGGCGGCCCCGTACGCCTCGAAGGTCACGCACGACCAGACGGGCGGTGGGGGCGGGGTCACGGCGAGCGTTCCGAAGCTGACCCTCGGCGGCCTACCGGAGTCGGGCTTCACGGCCGGGTCCGACTGGCGCGAGTTCTCGCTGCACGTCGACAACTCGAACCGCGGCGCCATCAACAACTACAGCCTCGAGATGGCCATGTGGACGCTCGACACCACCGGCTTCAAGGACGGCGACGCCAAGCTGGAGGTGTACGCGCCGGACGCCTCGGGCTCCTGGGGCTGGCACGACGTCGAGGCCTACGGCTCGGAGGAGGCCTGGAGCTTCTCGCTCGCCGAGGTCGACATCGAGCGGAACGAGGTCTTCGACCTCAAGCTCCGGATGAAGTTCGCCAAGGGCGCCCCGGCCACGCGCCTGTCCCTGGACACCACGGCGGAGGGCGGCAGCGCGCCGCGCGTCAAGCACAGCACCGTGCTGACCGCGGCCGACCAGGAGGCCCGCCAGGGCCCGAAGCTCGGGCTCGACGGTCTGCCCCAGGGCGGCTTCGTGGCGGGCGGCGACTGGCAGGAACTGGCGCTGCACGTCGACAACTCCGGCAAGGAGGCGATCGACACGTACAGTTTCTTCTTCTTCCTGTTCCCCAACGGCCCGATCAACGGGATGAAGGCAGAGCACTTCGACATCGAGCTCTGGAACGGCACGGCCTGGGTCCCCTTCGAGCAGGACCGCGGCGAATGGGACGACGTCCCCAGCGCCTTCTTCGACTGGGCCGTCGGCAAGAACGCGAAGTTCGACATCCAGCTCCGGGTCCGGGCCGCGGCCGACGCCCCGAACAACCAGATCCATCTCATCTTGTACGCGCAGACCGAGGGCGCGCAACTGCCGGTCGAGTCGGACATGGTCGTCAAGTCCACGTCGGTCCGCACCGCGAACACGGGCGGCGGTACCGGAACCGACAACGGCACGGGCAACGGGGGCAACGGGGGCAACCACAACTCCGGCGGCAACCAGCCCACCCCGGACGGCGGCGCCAAGCCGGTCGGCACCGGCGGCAACGCCGCCGCCCCCGCCGGCGGCCAGCTGGCCACTACCGGCGCCGACCCGGCCACGAGCTGGGCCCTCGGCGCCTCCGGTGTGGCCCTCGCCATGGGTGCGGCCCTCGTGGCGGGTACCGGCCGCCGTCGCCGCCCGACCGCGTAGTCGCGTCCGAACCTCCGTCCGACCGGCCGGCCCGGAGTACCCGGGCCGGCCGGCGGGCGTTCCGTTCCCCGGTGCGGTCCCCCCGCGTGGGGCTACCCTCCGGGGATGGAACGCGCAGAGGTTCTGAAGCGAGTCATCGGCATCCTCACCGAGGCCCAGGAGATCCGTCGGGCGATGGAGGCCGGCGAGGACGACGACCGTCCTGACGCCGAAGCGGGGGTGGTCACCCAACTGCTGAACGAGATGCTGCCGTCGATCAGGGTGCCCGCCGAATCCTCCCCGCAGGAGGTGGCCCGCCTGGTGGCGGAGGCACTCGGCCCCGCCCTCCACGCCATGGTCTCCGGGTTCAGCCTCGCCTTCACCAGTCTGGCCATGGCGCACGACGGCGGACGGTCGGACGTCTCCTCGCTCGAAGTCCTCCAGCAGCTCGCCCTGGAAGTCGAGGCGGGGACGTACGACGAGGGACCCTAGCCCGGCCCTGCGGCCGCAACGGCCCGATGGTCAGGGCGCCGGGATCATCGGCGGGTTGAGGCGGGCGAAGGCCTCCTGCCGCTCGTAGGGGAAGTACGGGTACGGTGCCGGCCGGTGGCTCGCGGCGTCGAGGCGGGCCACCATTTCGGGATCCAGGGTCCAGCCGATCGCGCCGATGTTCTGCCGCAGTTGTTCCTCCGAGGCCCCGGCCGAGTAGACGTCGGCGGTGTCGAACATCGTGATGCCCGCCTCCAAGCAGATGTCCACGAGGCGGCGGGCCTCTTGGGCGTCCGTGGTGCCCCAGGCGCCGAACAGCGGTCCCTGGCCGCCGAAGGTGCCGGCGCCGAAGCTCAGGGCGGGGACCTTGAGGCCGGACGTGCCGAGCTGCCTGTATTCCATGACGAAACCCTCCAGAGCACTAATGGAACCGTGGAACCGTTAAGCTGGCCCTACCGTAGCAAGCGCGAGGCATTAATGGAACCGGAGTCCCGTTATGACTGTTCAGGGTGACGAGAGCACCTCGGAGCCGGGCACCGTCCGGCCCGGAGGCCGTACCGCCCGCGTGCGCGCGGCCGTCCTGGAGGCGGCCGGGGACCTGCTGGCCGACCACGGCTTCCACCAGCTGGACCTGGCCGAGGTGGCCCGGCGCTCCGGGGTCGGCAAGACCACGGTGTACCGGCGTTGGGGCACCGCCGCCGGCCTGGTCGCCGACCTCCTGGGCGACATGGCGGAGCAGTCCCTGCCGCGGGTCGAGACGGGCTCGCTCCTGGAAGACCTGCGGGCCAATGCCGAACTGGTCCGGCGCACGCTGGCGGATCCGCGCCAGGGCGCGCTCTTCAAGGCGGTGCTGGCCGCAGCCACCACGGACGACAGGACCGCCGAGGCCCTGCACCGCTTCTACGAGGTGCGCGTCGCGGAGTGGGCGCCCTGCGTCCACCAGGCCGTCGCGCGCGGCGAGCTCCCGGAGGGCACCGATGCCGAGGAGGTGATCCGCGCCGTCTCGGCTCCGCTGTACTACCGGCTCCTGACCACGGACGCCCCGCTCGACACCAAGGCCGCGGAACGCGCCGCGACCGCCGCCGCGACCGCGGCCCGCGCAGGCGCGTACGCCTGACGGTGCGAGCCGGTCGCCGTCAGCGCATCTTGAGCTCGTGTCCGGGGGCGAGGGCCGCGGAGATGCGTTCGGCGATGGTCTGGGCCGAGTTGACGTCGGGGCTCTTGGGGCCCTTCGTCACGGTGACGGAGATCGAGAGCCTCTCCGACGGCAGGTAGGCCTGTATGGCCGCGTAGCCCGAGAACGACGGGTTCGTCAGGATCCAGCCGTTGACGACGATCACACCCAGCCCGAAGTGGTGGGCCGCCGTATTCGTCAGGAGGCACACGCTGGCCGGGCAGGAGGACGTGGCGCGGCCCAGGCCGATGGTGCCCGGGTCGAGCTGCGTCCGGAAGGACTTCTCCTCGGTCCCGACGGCACGCGCGGACCGGTCCAGGTCTCAGATGTTCTGTACGAGGACCGCTCGGGAGCGGTGGTCCACGAGGGGTTCTCAACTGGGCGTCATCAAGGTCGATTGAGTGAGTGTTCGAGGGATTGAGTGATACGTTCACGAGGTGAATCTGACCGAGTGGGCGCGAGTGCAAGGCATCCACCCTCAAACCGCGTACAAGTGGTTTCGCGAGGGGA
>NZ_JBFBBA010000075.1:0-19634 GCF_040682455.1 Streptomyces sp. NPDC051183 | reverse complement strand
AGTCTCCTACACGCCCTTCACCCGCCCGCTCGACCTCCTCGGACTATCCCTGACCTGCGACGCAGCATGATCAACACGACAATGAATCAGCCCTGCGTCCGTAGTCAGATCAAGGGCGATCCCTCGGCGCTCACCCAATCAAATCTGACCCGCGGCCAACTACGGGGAAATTCTCCACGCGTCATTGCCAGAAGGAATTCCGTGACGCCTCCAGGGAATATCTGGACTTCTGGGCATTGCCGGAACGAGATGGCCACGGCCCATTCTTCATTGCCATTTGAGGGCGGAGCCAGGAGGCATACATCGCCATTAAAATCATGATATGCCCAGGGGATGAAATTGGCCATACGGAAGGTCTCGTCGTCAATTCCGTTTGCCATGCATTCAATTCCGGCAAGGAAGGTGACTCGCTCTTCCTGCATGAATTTTAGCAAGGGGTCGATACCGTCAGGGTGTGCAATGAATAGATGTCCGAAGACTGTCGCATCCCCATATCCATCGACAAATCTCTTGTAGTCGTTCGGGAGCGCGCACCCAGTCCAGGCCTCAACTTCTTCCCATGATCTGCGGCTGGCAGGTCTGAACCTCTCCGGCGGACCGAATGCGTCTCCAGTACTATCCGGCACCTTAATCACCTCTGGTATATCTCGGATGAGCATATGGCAGGCCCGGAGGTAGCGGAATTCCTGATGTAGCAGTCGATGTTCATTCCTCGATTTCCCCATGCCTGGATGTGAATAAAATCGGGAATTCCTGTAGGTCTTGCTGGGTAGATCGGTGTGGACTCGTAGTGTACCGCTTGCCCCGCGGCGACCTGGGCCGCAACCTTATTCTCGACACCACGCATGACGTTGGAGTTTGCATCGCGGTGCAGCGGAACGAGGTTTCGAAACTCTGACCCAGATCCGCCAAGTTGACAGGCGGCGAGGTGACCACGAGCCTTCGAGCGCGGGGCTACGGACAGATCCCAGTAGTCAGCAGGGAAGGCAGGGAAGGGGCCGTTGGTGGCACCCGTCTCGCAGTCCAGCTTCCACTTGGTGATGGTCTTCGTTCCATCCCTCGCATCCTCGGGCGAGGAGAAGTTACTGAACTTGAATTCGTGATGTCGGTCAGCCATCCATGATCAGGTCGGTGCCGGCCAGGCAGCCGTCGACCAGGTCCGGGCGGTACTGGATCTGCTTGAGTCTGGGTTCCGGGGGTGCCACGGACGATGACGACGCCGACTGCACCACCCAGCTGGCCGACCCTGTGAGGCCAGCTGACCGAGGAACCGTGGGCCCAGTCTGTTTCCGCGCTCCCAGTAATGCCACGCAAGCGCAAATAGATGAGCTAAAGGATCACATTGCAGCACTCAACGACAAGAAGGGATACCTGTCGCCGACTGGCAGAGTACTCCCCTCACAGGTGAAAATAACCATTGACGGCAAGACAAAAACCCTCAATGAGCTTGCCACTGGTATCAAGAAGGGCCACATGGGGGATATGGAGGGCACGCAGTACCAGTACAAGGGTTCAGATAAGGTCGCTGGACATCTTCCGGATACAACTTGGTCTGCAAAAAAGGATCCATACTGCTGGCATCGGCAGGATGGTAGAGTAAATTCCCTCGTGGGTTCTCATTCTGGCAAATACCAGGTGGGGTATAAGCCCACAGGGTTCTACTATGCGGGCGTGAATAATAATCCAGCAACATACACGACCGAATATGTGGTCGGGTCGGTCGTGAAGAATTCATACGGAATATGCGAAATAACCAGGCCGTAGATTGGAATGGGTGTGCGGGTTCAACGAGCCGTTTCAGCTGTCATGTCGCGGCGCCTTGAGGAGCATTCTGATGCTCCTTGGCGTGGCCAGATTCCTCGCGTTCACGACCCGGCGACGGAAGTGGAGTTGTCTGAGTTGGAGCGGCGCTGCGGCCAGCCTCTAGAGATCTCATATCGTGAGTTTCTCGCCACCACCAACGGCATGGAGCATTTCTACCTGGATCTGTCTGCATTCGGTACGCGAGACTGGCCTGCCGGTGAAAGGGTTGTCGATGCTATCGATTTCGGGGAAACCTTGAGGGAGATTGCACTCACACAGGATGTTGGATTGCCGCAGAGTGTTGACATGTTTCCTGTAGCAATTGATGAAGACTCGACCGTGGGTATCTTCATGATTAATGTCGAGGGAGTGGGGGAGCGCTTCTGGTGGGTGGGCAACGGCGACAGTATGTTCTTCAATGGGTTTCTGGACATCTTTTCATATACCCTTGACCCGTCCTCCATTGAACCTCGATCGGAAGTCTAGACTGTACGCCGAAGGCAGGAATGGAAGCGAGAAGTAGACCGCACGTCGCCGTGAATCCGGCCACGGCATTTTCTGAATTGTCGAACATCTTGGGTCCATCACCCTTGTCGGGTGGATTGAATCTTCGCCGGGTTGAGGAAGCGTGGGGGATTTCGCTACCTCAGGAGGTTCATCGCCTGACGGAGGCCTACGGCGATGTGATGATCGACGATTACCTGTTCAACTACGGATCGCAGACCCTTCAGAGTCTGGGGGAGTTGATGAGCGAGGATGTGCGTAATGGCGATGGGTTAGTCGATGACCCTGTATTGCCCGAGAAGGGTGGCATGCTCCTGTGGGGCCACACGATCGAAGGGGACAAGCTATTTCTGGTCCCCCGTGCGGCAGGCGCGATGTGGACGGTCTCTGCATTCCGCCGCACCAAGGGGGACTGGCATGAGACAAGTCTTCCGCTTGAAGAGTGGCTCGTTCAGGTATTCCGAGGCGGCATCGAGACGGAATGGCTCCCGGAGTGGCCGCACCGCCACACCTTCGAGGTGTAGGGGTGCCTGATATCGCCCCTTCGGGAGGATTGAGGATTCACAGACGGAACCTGTATGCGTGGGCGTGGCCGAGGGCAGTACCGAGGATGCCGTTCATACCGCCGGACGAGGAGAACTGCTGGCTGGGCGTACCCACCGGCGGGCCGGACGCGCCGCGGGGCCCGGGCGGTGGATGCCGCCCGAGCCCCGTGAGGAAACGCTCCGCCTGTCAGGTCGTACGGCGACGCCTCGCGCCCGGACGGCGCTCGCTCGGCCGGAACACGCTCTCCCCGGCCTCCCTCGCCGCCTCGCGGCGGGCCGCGCCGTACTCGGCGAGGGCCTCCGCCAGCTTCGAGACCGACGGCTCCGGCGACAGGACGTCGACCCGCAGGCCGTGCTCCTCGGCCGTCTTGGCCGTGGCCGGGCCGATGCAGGCGATGACGGTGACGTTGTGCGGCTTGCCGGCGATGCCGACGAGGTTGCGCACGGTCGAGGACGACGTGAAGAGCACGGCGTCGAAGCCACCGCCCTTGATCGCCTCGCGCGTGTCCGCCGGCGGCGGCGACGCGCGCACGGTCCGGTAGGCCGTGACGTCGTCGACCTCCCACCCGAGCTCGATCAGGCCCGCGACCAGCGTCTCGGTCGCGATGTCGGCGCGCGGCAGGAAGACGCGGTCGATCGGGTCGAAGACCGGGTCGTACGGCGGCCAGTCCTCCAGCAGCCCGGCCGCGGACTGCTCGCCGCTCGGCACCAGGTCCGGCTTCACGCCGAACTCCACCAGCGCCGCGGCGGTCTGCTCGCCCACCGCCGCGACCTTGATCCCGGCGAAGGCGCGGGCGTCGAGCCCGTACTCCTCGAACTTCTCCCGGACGGCCTTGACGGCGTTGACCGAGGTGAAGGCGATCCACTCGTAGCGTCCGGTGACGAGCCCCTTGACGGCCCGCTCCATCTGCTGCGGGGTGCGCGGCGGCTCCACGGCGATGGTCGGCACCTCGTGCGGCACCGCGCCGTACGAACGCAGCTGGTCGGAGAGCGAGGCGGCCTGCTCCTTGGTACGCGGTACGAGGACCCGCCAGCCGAACAGCGGCTTCGACTCGAACCAGGCCAGCTCCTCGCGCCGCGCGGCGGCGCCGTGCTCACCGACCACGGCTATCACCGGCCGGCCGCCCTCGGGCGAGGGGAGCACCTTGCCCTGCTTGAACACCTGGGCGATGGTGCCCAGGGTCGCGTTCCAGGTGCGCTGGCGGGTAGTGGTGCCGGCCACGGTCACCGTCAGCGGGGTGTCGGGCTTGCGCCCGGAGCTCACCAGCTCGGCGGCGGCCGCCGAGACCGTCTCCAGCGTCGCGGAGACGACGAGGATGCCGTCGCTGGCGCCGACCTCGGTCCAGCAGCGTGCCGAGGCGCTCTTCGCGTCCACGAACCGCACGCCGTGGTCGTCACCGCGCTTGTCGCGCAGCGGGACGCCCGCGTACGCCGGAACGCCGACGGCGGTCGGGATGCCCGGGACCACCTCGAAGGGGATGCCCTCGGAGGCGCAGACGAGCATCTCCTCGGCCGCGCTCCCGTCGAGCCCGGGGTCCCCGGTGACGGCACGGACGACCCGCCTGCCGGAGCGCGCGGCCTCCATGACAAGATTGGCCGCGTCCCGGATCACCGGGACTCCGGCGGCTGCTGACACTTCGTCAGCTACCGTCAGCTGTGGCGTGTCCACGCCCGCGCGCGCATGCGTACGTACGACGTCGAGCACATCGGGCTCGGCGATCAGCACGTCCGCCGCGGCGAGCGCCTCGACGGCACGCAGCGTCAGCAGACCCGGGTCACCGGGGCCGGCACCGAGGAAGGTGACGTGCCCGTGCGCCGCGTGCGCCGCGAAAGCGGGAGTGGTGGGACTTTTGGGGTTCAAAGCGACCGCTCCCCCATCAGACCGGCCGCACCCTTCGCCAGCATCTCGTCCGCGAGTTCACGGCCGAGAGCCATGGCCTCGTCGTACGACTGGGGTACGGGACCGGTGGTGGACAGCTGCACCAGCGTCGAGCCGTCGAGCGTGCCGACGACGCCGCGCAGGCGCATTTCATTGACAGTCTGCCCATCGGCCAACAGGTCGGCGAGCGCCCCGACGGGGGCGCTGCAGCCGGCCTCCAGGGCCGCGAGCAGGGCACGCTCGGCGGTTACGGCGGCCCGGGTGTACGGGTCGTCGAGCTCGCCGAGCGCGGCGATCAGGTCCGCGTTGGACGCGAGGCACTCCACGGCGAGGGCGCCCTGGCCCGGAGCGGGCAGCACGTTGTCGACGGAGAGCAGGTCGGTGGCTTCGTCGCTGCGGCCGATCCGGTTCAGACCGGCGGCGGCCAGCACGACCGCGTCGAGCTCACCGTTGCGCACGTAGCCGATCCGGGTGTCGACGTTGCCGCGGATGGCGACGGTCTCGATGACCTTGCCCAGAGCCTTGGCGTACGCGTGCAGCTGGGCCGTGCGGCGCGGCGAACCGGTACCGATCCGGGCGCCGTCGGGCAGCTGCTCGAAGGTCAGGCCGTCGCGCGCGACGAGCGCGTCCCGGGGGTCCTCGCGCAGCGGCATGGCCGCGATCACGAGCTCGTCGGGCTGCCCGGTCGGCAGGTCCTTCAGCGAGTGGACGGCGAAGTCGACCTCGCCGCGCACGAGGGCGTCGCGCAGGGCGGTCACGAACACCCCGGTGCCGCCGATCTGCGCGAGGTTCTCGCGGGACACGTCACCGTAGGTCGTGATCTCCACGAGCTCGACGGGACGGCCGGTGACCGCCCGTACCGCCTCGGCGACGTGCCCGGACTGGGACATGGCCAGCTTGCTGCGCCGCGTGCCGAGCCGCAGTGGCTGGTCGAGACGTGGATTCATGATGCCCGTCCTGAGTCGTGGTTCTTGTCAGCCTCGTCGGCCCGGCTGACGGAGGCCACCGTCTGCGGGTCGAGATCGAAGAGTTCGCGCAGAGCCTCCGCGTACCCGGCGCCGCCGGGCTCGCTCGCGAGCTGCTTGACGCGCACGGTCGGCGCGTGGAGGAGCTTGTCGACGACGCGCCGCACGGTCTGGGTGACCTCGGCCCGCTGCCGGTCGTCGAGGTCGGGGACCCGTCCGTCGAGCCGCGCCACTTCCATGGCGACGACCTCGGCGGCCATGGCGCGCAGGGCGACCACGGTGGGCGTGATGTGCGCGGCCCGCTGGGCGGCCCCGAAGGCGGCCACCTCGTCGGCGACTATGCCGCGTACGGCGTCGACGTCGGCGGCCATCGGCGCGTCCGCGGACGCCTCGGCCAGCGACTCGATGTCGACCAGCCGTACGCCCGGGATCCGGTGCACGGCGGCGTCGATGTCGCGGGGCATGGCCAGGTCCAGCAGCGCGAGCCGTACGGGCGCGCCGTTCTGGCTGCGTACCGTCCTGCGGGGCTGCCGCTGTGCGGCGGCCTCGCCCTGGTCGGCCCATGTCCCGTGCAGTTCGAGGGAGTTGGCGTCGACCCCGGTCAGCGCCGCCCGCCCGTCGGCGGTGCGCGCCGGGTCGGTCGCCAGCGCGTCGAGCCCGACGGGACACCCGTCCCGCTCCCCGGCCTCGACCGCGGTGAGCGTCCGCGCGGCCCCCGCGTCGGCCATCCGCTGCCCGCCCTCGGCAGCAGCGGCAAGCCGCGCGACGAGCTCGGCCGGCACGTCCAGGCCCACGGGGGCCGAATCCAGCCCCGCCCGGGGGCCCCTCCCAGCGGTAGCTGGGGGAGTTTGAGGCGCGGGGTCCGGGGCAGCGCCCCAGGACACGGCGGCGCGGACGTCATCGGCGGTCAGGACCAGCCCCGTGGCGCCGGTGCACGAGACGACCACGTCGACTCGTGTCAGCTCATCGGCCACAGAAGCCATCGGCACCGCCGATGCCCGCACACCCGTGCCTGAGGCAACCAGAATCTCGGCCAAACGCTCCGCCCGCTCGGCGGTCCGGTTCGCCACGACCACCTCGGCCACGCCGACCCGCGCCAGCGTCGCCGCCGCGAGCGAGGACATCGACCCGGCGCCGATCACCAGCGCCCGCTTGCCCGCGGCCCACTCCCCCACCGGCAGGTGAACGGCCAGCTGCTCCAGCCCGAAGGTCACCAGCGACTGCCCGGCCCGGTCGATCCCGGTCTCGGAGTGCGCCCGCTTGCCGACCCGCAGCGCCTGCTGGAAGAGGTCGTTGATCAGCCGGCCGGCGGTGTGGAGCTCCTGCCCCAGAGCCAGCGCGTCCTTGATCTGCCCGAGGATCTGCCCCTCGCCGACCACCATCGAGTCCAGCCCGCACGCCACCGAGAAGAGGTGGTGCACCGCCCGGTCCTCGTAGTGGACGTACAGGTACGGGGTGAGCTCCTCCAGCGCGACACCGCTGTGCTGCGCGAGCAGCGTCGACAGCTCGGCGACACCGGCGTGGAACTTGTCCACGTCGGCGTACAGCTCGATCCGGTTGCAGGTGGCGAGCACGGCCGCCTCCGCCGCCGGTTCCGCGGCCAGCGTGTCGTGCAGCAGCTTGACCTTGGCGTCGGCGGACAGCGACGCCCGCTCCAGGACGCTCACGGGCGCGCTGCGGTGGCTCAGCCCTACGACGAGCAGACTCATGCCGGCATCACCGCCGGGACGTCGCCCTCGGGGTTGCCCTTGCGCGCGACGGCGGTGGCCCGCCCGGCCGGCGGCACGACGGCGGCGGCGGGAGCCGCACCGGAGCCGGAACCGGCCACGGGGCCACTGGTGGCGGCGGCCGCGGCGGCTTCCTCGCCGGCCTTCCGCTGCTCGTGGAACGCGAGGATCTGGAGCTCGATCGAGAGGTCGACCTTGCGCACGTCCACGCCCTCGGGCACGGACAGCACGGTCGGGGCGAAGTTCAGGATGGAGGTGACACCGGCGGCGATCAGCCGCTCGCTGACCTGCTGGGCGGCCCCGGCCGGCGTCGCGATGACGCCGATGGAGACACCGTTCTCCTCGATGATCTTCTCCAGGTCATCGGTGTGCTGCACGGGCATCCCGGCCACCGGCTTGCCGGCCATGGCCGGGTCGGCGTCGATCAGCGCGGCCACGCGGAAGCCGCGCGACGCGAAACCGCCGTAGTTGGCCAGGGCGGCGCCGAGGTTACCGATGCCGACGATGACGACGGGCCAGTCCTGGGTCAGCCCGAGCTCGCGGGAGATCTGGTAGACGAGGTACTCGACGTCGTAGCCGACGCCGCGCGTCCCGTAGGAGCCGAGGTACGAGAAGTCCTTGCGCAGCTTCGCGGAGTTGACTCCGGCGGCGGCCGCGAGCTCCTCGGAGGACACCGTGGGCACCGATCGCTCGGAGAGCGCGGTGAGGGCGCGCAGGTACAGCGGAAGCCGGGCGACAGTGGCCTCGGGAATACCTCGGCTGCGGGTCGCCGGTCGGTGAGTTCGGCCAGTTGCCACGATGCTCCTGCGGGATGAGCGGGGCTGCAGGCGGTCACTTGTCCCAGGACCGCCCCGTCGGAAGCAGGCTATGCCTTTGTGAACGCGTGCACAAAGATTGTGTCCGCTTTGTCCGAGCAAAGTGACCGGGGTCACGCGGCCTGACCACCGTGAACGGGAACCGGAACTACACCGAACCCGTTCAAATCCCGAAGGGGGCAAAACCGTACACACTCCTCATCGATACGCCCCCGAACCCCACAAATCGCCCACGATGGTAACTGGCGGAAGGGTCAGGCCTCCAATGCCCGCTTGAGCCGGTCAGGGTTCACCCTCCAGAAGGTGTGCTGCTCTCCGTCCACCAGCACCACGGGGATCTGCTCCCAGTGCAGCCGGTAGAGCTCGGCGTCCTGCGAGATGTCCTTCTTCTCCCATTGCGCTCCGGTCTCGGCGCACACTCTCTCGATCTCTTCCTGGGCGGCATCGCACAGATGACACCCCGGCTTCCCGATGAGCGTGACCATCCGCTCCTCGGGACGCTTCTTTTCCTTACGGCGCAGCAAAGGGCTCATATCCCCATTCTCCCGCGCCCCGGTCCGCCGCCCGTCCGCTCGTCCGTCCGCTCGCCTGTCCGCTCGCCCGTCCGCTCCTTAACACCGGCGCCCCGAAGAGTTCACGCCTCCGCATCCCATCGGTTCGGGAACTCCCGAACACAATGGCTATGCTCGCGTCATGGCCGCTCTGGGATGGCTCACCCCCCGTAGGCGCTCCGCCACCGCGCGGAGCGTGCTGGCAGGCGAGGCCTCGGCCGAGGCCGCCCGCAAGACCGCACAGGCCGAAGCCCCGCCCTTCGTCGAGGAGCCGGCAGCCCCCGTCCCTGCCTCCGCGCAAGAGGCGGAAGAGGCGGGAGAGGCCGAGATCGAGTTCCCCGTGGCCGGCGACGACCTCGCCGCCGCCTTCTTCGACCTCGACAACACCGTCATGCAGGGCGCCGCGATCTTCCACTTCGGCCGCGGCCTCTACAAGCGCGAGTTCTTCCAGCGCCGCGAACTCGCCCGCTTCGCCTGGCAGCAGGCCTGGTTCCGGCTCGCCGGGGTCGAGGACCCCGAGCACATGCAGGACGCCCGCGACAGCGCGCTGTCCATCGTCAAGGGCCATAAGGTCTCCGAACTCATGGCCATCGGCGAGGAGATCTACGACGAGTACATGGCCGAGCGGATCTGGCCGGGCACCCGCGCCCTGGCCCAGGCCCACCTCGACGCCGGCCAGAAGGTGTGGCTGGTCACCGCGGCGCCCGTCGAGACGGCCACGATCATCGCCCGCCGGCTCGGCCTGACCGGAGCCCTGGGCACCGTCGCCGAGTCCGTGGACGGCATCTACACCGGCCGCCTGGTCGGGGAGCCGCTGCACGGCCCCGCCAAGGCGGAGGCGGTGCGCGCCCTGGCCGCCGCCGAGGGCCTCGACCTCGAACGGTGCGCCGCGTACAGCGATTCGCACAACGACATCCCGATGCTGTCGCTGGTCGGGCATCCGTACGCGATCAATCCCGACACAAAACTGCGCAAGCATGCCCGCGCCCACGACTGGCGGCTGCGCGACTATCGCACCGGCCGCAAGGCCGTGAAGGTCGGCGTCCCCGCGGCCGCCGGAGTCGGCGCCATCGCGGGCGGCGCGGCCGCAGCCATCGCCCTGCACCGCCGCCGCAAGTAGCCCGCGACACCCCGCCTGCGGGCCGCCGCCCCGCCACCGCCTGCGCCTGAGCCGCCCCGCGGGCCCGCCGGTCGGTCCCCGCCTGCCGCCGGCCCGCTGCGGTGCGGGCATTCCCCTGCTCTACCCCCGTGCCCTGCGCGGCATTCCCGCATGCCCGACTCGGTCGCGAGCCACGCTGGAAGCCGCCATTCCGCGCATCCAACCGATCAAGAAACGATCACCAACTGCGACTGAATATGCCCTCGACACGCAACAGAAGTGTCGGAACCGGTGATTTGAGCAACTGGGTGTAGCGCTGCCTGTACGAAGCGTTATTCTCCTCAAACGCATGCCACCGGCCATCTGTCGCCACGACGGGTGAACGGTCCCGCACTGCACGTGATGGAAGCTCTGCCTCTGGGAGTCCCGTGTACCCACCTGTCGGGGTTGACGCCTCGGGCCTGGCTACGCTGCGCGCAACGGTCCTCGACCACCTGCGCGGCTTCGTCCCCACCGCGTACGCCGTCCCCGCATTCGCCACCGCGGTCCCTGCCGGCCACGGTCCGGCCGGTCCTTGCTACGCCCTGACCGACGGCGGAGCGACGGTGGGCAGACGCGGTCGCCCGTCCTCGGGCACCGGCTCCGCCGGCACCACCGCGCCGGCCGCCCCCCGCCGCCCCACCGCGGACAGCGACCAGGCCCGCATGATGGACCTGGTCGAACGCGCCCAGGCCGGGGAGGCCGAGGCCTTCGGCCGGCTCTACGACCAGTACAGCGACACGGTCTACCGCTACATCTACTACCGCGTCGGCGGCAAGGCGACCGCGGAGGATCTCACCAGCGAGACCTTCCTGCGCGCGCTGCGCCGCATCTCCACCTTCACCTGGCAGGGCCGCGACTTCGGCGCCTGGCTCGTGACGATCGCCCGCAACCTGGTCGCCGACCACTTCAAGTCCAGCCGCTTCCGCCTGGAAGTGACCACAGGCGAAATGCTGGACGCCAACGAGGTGGAACGCTCCCCCGAGGACTCCGTCCTGGAGTCCCTTTCCAACGCGGCCCTGCTGGAGGCCGTACGGAAACTCAACCCGCAGCAGCAGGAGTGCGTGACCCTGCGCTTCCTCCAGGGCCTCTCGGTCGCGGAGACGGCACGCGTCATGGGAAAGAACGAGGGCGCCATCAAGACGCTCCAGTACCGGGCGGTCCGCACCCTGGCCCGCCTCCTCCCGGACGACGCCCGCTGAAGCTGCTCACCATCCACACAACCGGTAGCCCCTGTCGATGACTCTGATGACGCTGTGGTCCGATCATCCTTCGTCCGTAACCCAAGTGCCGCGCCGCTCGTTGTGCGGGATGCAGGCTCCCTGTGGACACGCTTTGCCCGAAGCCGCTCACTCGAAAGAGTGGATGTGCTCAAGGAAGGCAACCTTCCGGACACCTTGGGGAGTCGATCGTCATGACGAGAGGAGGTGCCGCCAGTGATCGCGAACGTGACTCCGCACCGGCGGGCGAACGCCTTCGCCCAGGCCCTGGAGGAGCGGACCCCGTCCGACCTTTCGGAACCGGACCCGGCGGCCGAGCAGTCCGAGGCACCTGCCGAACCTGCCGACCACGACCGGTTGTTGGCCCTGGCGAGCGTGCTCGGCGAACGTATGCCGCGCCCGGTGCTGGACCCCGAGGTCAAAGTGGTGCAGCGAGCCCAGCTCGTTGCCGCCATGGAGGCCAAGGTGATGCAGGAGAGGGCCGGAGGCGGTGCCGCCGACCCTCAGGTGCCCGAACAGCGGACCGGCCGCGGCGCCCACCGGGCGACCTCGCTCCGGAAATTGCGGCCCCGCTCCCGCTGGTCCAAGGGCATCGCGGCAGGCGGCCTCACCGTAGGTGTGGCCGCGGGGGCCTTCAGCGGAGTGGCCGCTGCCAGCACGGACGCCCTGCCCGGTGACCACCTCTACCCCGTGAAGCGGGGCATGGAGGACATCAGGCTCGGGATGGCCGACGACGATTCGGACCGGGGCGAGCTCTATCTCGACCAGGCCGCGAACCGCCTGTCGGAAGCCCGCAGGCTGATGGAGCGCGGCCGTACGGGCGTACTGGACCACGAATCCCTGGGCGACATCCGCCGCGCACTGGCGGGCATGAAGCACGACGCCACGGAGGGCCACCGGCTCCTCCAGGCCGCGTACGAACGGGACGGCTCGCTCGGCCCGATCGCGGCACTGTCGTCGTTCTCCCAGTCCCAGGGCAACGCCTGGAGCCGGCTCCGGCAGAAGCTCCCGGCCCAGCTCACCGACGTGGGCGGCGAAGTCGACTCGGTCTTCCAGGCCATAGACGATGACGTCGCGCCGCTCCAGGGCCTGCTCCCCAAGCCGCCCGAGCAGACCCGCGGCCCGGGTGCACCGGCCAAGCCGAGCACCCCCGCGGGCAAGCAGCAGGCGGCCCCCACCCCGGGCACGCCGTCCGCCGCACCCGCCCCGAGCGCGTCGGACTCCGGCAAGCCCCCCGCCCCCGGCGGCGGCCTCCTGGGCGGTACGGGCAATCTCCTGAACCCGCCCGCGGGCGGCCAGTCCGCCCCCGCCCCCTCCGCATCCCCGGACCACCCCAAGCCGGAGATCACCCTCCCGCCCCTGCTCCCGGGACTCCTCCCGGGCCTGGGCCTCAACGCGGAGGACGCGGAGTAGCAGCGCGTACGGAACGCCGGCAGGGCAGATCCAGCCCCGCCGGCGTTCCGTGTGCGCGCGGGCGTGTGCACGGGCATGTGCGCGGGATCCGTCAGAAGAAGACGGACCTGCGCTGCACCAGCAGCTTGTACAGCGTGTGCTGGATCTGCTCCCGCACCTGATCCGTCAGGTTGAACATCAGCATCGGATCCTCCGCGGCCTCCGCCGCGTACCCGTCCGTCGGGATCGGCTCACCGAACTGGATCGTCCACTTCGTCGGCAACGGCACCGCCCCCAACGGCCCCAGCCACGGGAACGTCGGCGTGATCGGGAAGTACGGGATCCCCAGCAGCCGCGCCAGCGTCTTCGCGTTGCCGATCATCGGGTATATCTCCTCCGCCCCCACGATCGAGCATGGAATGATCGGCGTCCCCGCGCGCAGCGCCGTCGACACGAAGCCGCCCCGGCCGAACCGCTGGAGCTTGTACCGGTCCCCGAACGGCTTCCCTATCCCCTTGAAGCCCTCCGGCATCACCCCGACCAGCTCCCCGGCCTCCAGCAGCCGCTGAGCGTCCTCCGCGCACGCCAGCGTGTGCCCGGCCTTCCGCGCCAGCTCGTTGACCACCGGCAGCATGAACACCAGATCGGCCGCCAGCAGCCGCAGGTGCCGCTGCGCCGGGTGGTGGTCGTGCACCGCGACCTGCATCATCAGGCCGTCCAGCGGCAGCGTCCCCGAGTGGTTCGCCACTATCAGCGCACCACCCTCCTTCGGGATGTTCTCGATGCCCTTGACCTCGACCCGGAAGTACTTGTCGTACAGCGGCCGGATCATCGACATCAGGACCTGATCGGTCAGCTCCTTGTCGTAACCGAAGTCGTCGACCTCGTACTCACCGGTGACCCGCCGCCGCAAGAAGGCCAGCCCGCCCGCGATCCGCCGGTCCCAGCTGCTCCCGGGCGCCGCCGGCTCCGGTACGGCCTCCACCACGGGCTCGGCCGCCGTCGGCTCCGGCTCCACCGGCGGAGCGGCCCGCACCCGCCGGGGCCGCCGGCGCGACCGGTCCTCGTCGAACGGAATGACCTTGGCGTCCGCCACTATCGCTTCGCTCCCTCAGCCGCAGGCTCTACGTTGAACAGGTCCGCGTTCGACAGGTCCGCCCCCACCAGCCCCGCCACCCGGTCCACGGCCCGCGCCGCCCGCTCCGGCGGCAGCAGCCCGGTCCCCCGGCTCCGCGCGAAGTCCGCGAACGTCTCGGTGGTCGTGTACATCGGCTCGAACCCCAGCACCTCCCGCATCTGCGTGGTCTGCACGACCCGCCCGTGCGTGAGGAGCCTTATCTGCTCGGGCGAGAAGTCCGTGACCCCGACCGCCCGCAGCGCGGACCCCACCCACGTCACCGCGGGCAGCAGCAGCGGCACCGTCGGCCGCCCCAGCCGCCGCGAGCACTGCGACAGCAGCAGCACCCCGTCGCCGGCGATGTTGAAGGTCCCGCTGTTGAGCGTGCCGCTGCGGGGATCCTGCGCCGCCAGCCGCAGCACGTCCAGTACGTCGTCCTCGTGGACGAACTGCAGGCGCGGGTCGTAGCCCAGCACCGTCGGCATCACCGGCATCGAGAAGAACTCGGCGAGCGCCGAGTCCGCGAAGGGCCCCAGGATGTTCGCGAACCGCAGGACGCACACCGCCACGTCCGGCCGTCTTCGCGCGAAGCCCCGTACGTACCCCTCGACCTCCACGGCGTCCTTCGCGAACCCGGCCGACGGCAGCGACTTCGGCTGCGTCGTCTCGGTGAACACGGCGGGGTCCCGCGAAGTGCCCCCGTAGACGCTCGTACTGGACTTCACCACGAGCCGCCGTACCGTCGGCGACTTCTGGCACGCACCGAGGAGCTGCATCGTCCCGATGACGTTGGTTTCCTTGACCGTGCTGTGCGAGCCCCCGCCCGCCCCCGAACTGCCCCCGGTGACCGCCAGGTGCACCACCGTGTCGACGGCGTGCTCGGCGAGCACGCGGGCGATCGCCGACTGCCTGATGTCAGTGCGGATGAACTCCGCCGATCCCAGCCTGTGCGGCGGAGCCACCGCGTCCACCGCGATGACCCGCTCGACCGCCGGATCCCGCTGGATCCGCCGCACGAAGCGGCCTCCCAGCTGCCGGGCAGCCCCGGTGACGAGCACGACCTTCCCCACGAGCTCAGCGCCTCCCTGTTAGGAACAACCCGTCCCCGGCTACACCGCAGCCCCTCCACCAGAATGGTGGAGGGGCTGCGGAGAACACGTACAGCTGCCGTTTACTTCTTGTTACGGCGCTGGACGCGGGTGCGCTTGAGCAGCTTGCGGTGCTTCTTCTTAGCCATCCGCTTGCGCCGCTTCTTGATAACAGAGCCCACGACTACCCTCGCTCACTTCTCTTCATTCGGTGCGGGGCGTCGGGGCCCACACGACCTGTGTCGGCCTAGCCTACCCGCCCGAGCTCTGAGCTTGTAATCCGAGTGCACGCGAGGGGTGACACAGGGGGCCCGACAGGCCCCCGAGGCCCGTTCTCAGGCCGACTCCACCCCCACAAATGACTCGCGGAGGTACTCATGCACCGCGTTCTCGGGGACCCGGAAGGACCGGCCCACCCGGATTGCGGGCAGATGACCGTTGTGCACCAGCCGGTACACGGTCATCTTCGACACTCGCATCACCGAGGCGACCTCCGCCACGGTCAGGAACTGAACCTCACTGAGAGGCCTCTCGCCAGCAGCCATGACACACCTTTGACCTTCCGCGCATGACGGGCACCGGCTTCCCCTCCGGTTACACCCCGTCGTCGCACGCTCACTCCCCAGAGTAGGGGCGTGTGATACGAGTGGGGAAGAGGAGCTACAGCCACTCCTGGCGACCCGGCAGGCTCGCCCGGTTGAGCACATAGCGAGTGAGCGGTCCGTAGTAGTCCGAGCGCACCGCGTCATCAAGCGGAACGGCCACCGAGACCCGCCCCTCGGCCTCCCCGACGAACAGCGCCGGATCATCCGTATCCGCCAGCCCGATCGCCTCCACACCGAGCTGACCTGCACCGCAGACCCATCCGTGATCCCCCACCACCAACCCCGGCAGCGGCCCGCCGGCCTCCGCGAGGGCCGCGAGGGCGATCCGAACCGGCAGCGGTGAGTGGGTGTGCGCGCCGGTTGCACTCCGGGCCGGGCGCGCGCCGCCTTCCCGCACCAGTGCGACTCCCCGTACGTAATCGATGCTGTACGGGCGTACGCCGAACCGGGTCTGCATGTCCACAGCCACCCCCTGCGCGGGAGTGAGAACAAGACATCCCGCCGCCGACAGCGCCTCCGCCAAACCTGCGTAGAACCCCAGGAGCCGATGCGGGTGACCGGTCCCGAACAGCACCGGTGCCCGCGCGCCCGCCGCCGCCCGCAGCCGCCCCGCGAACGCCTCCAGACCCGCCAGCGTCAGCTCCGGGTCGATCACGTCCGGCCCGCTGACGTGCGCCGGGTCCGCCGAGACCCCGCACTTGTCCGCCATCAGCCGCAACAGGTCCCGCTCGCCCCAGCACCACTCCGGATCCAGCCCCAGCAGCACCCGCGGATCGCGCGCCGCGAACAGCCGGTAGCTGCGCAGGCTCTCCTCCCGGGAGGTCGCGACAGGCCCGGCCAACCGGGCGGCCAGCAGATGCGCTCGCAGCGCGGCGGTGCTCAACACCCTCCGATGCTGCCGCACCGGACCTGGCGGTTCATCAATTACACGGATGAGCCCCACAGTTGGCGTAACACCTGGCATGGCCGCGCCCGGCAAGGGGCCCGCGCAGGGCCGCGTACGGCCGCGCCCGGCCGCGCCCGGCGGGCCGCACGGCCCGCCGGCGGTCGCTACACGAGCATCCCGCGCAGCGGGAACACCGCCCGCCGCGTCGCCAGCACCGCCTGGTCGATCCGGTCCGCCGGGTCGTAGCCGGCCTCCCACTCCCGCCACACCGGCTCCCGCCCGTCCGTCATCCGGGCCGGCGCCAGCTGCCGCGTACGCGCGTACACCTCGTCCCGCCACGACGCCGGCACCGCGCTCTGCGGATCGATCGGCCGGTGCCCGGCGATGGCCACCAGATGCGTCCACGACCGCGGTACGACGTCCACGACCTCGTACCCGCCGCCGCCCAGCGCCAGCCACCGCCCGTCCGCGTACTCGTGCGCGAGCCGGTGACAGGCCTCCTGGACCGCCCGCTGCGCGTCCAGCGACACCGCCAGGTGCGCGAGCGGATCCTCGAAGTGCGTATCGGCCCCGTGCTGGGTCACCAGCACCTGTGGCCGGAAGTCCTCCAGCAGCTCCGGCACGGTCCCCTCGAAGGCCCGCATCCACCCCTCGTCACCGGTCCCGGCGGGCAGCGCGACGTTCACCGCCGACCCCTCGGCGGCGCCGCCGCCCGTCTCCTCCGGCCAGCCCGTCTGCGGGAACAGCGTCCGCGGGTGCTCGTGCACCGACACCGTCAGCACCCTGGGGTCGTCCCAGAACGCCGCCTGCACCCCGTCCCCGTGGTGCACGTCCACGTCCACGTACGCCACCCGCTCGGCCCCGAGCTCCAGCAGCCGCGCGATGGCCAGCGACGCGTCGTTGTACACGCAGAAACCGGCCGCTCCGCCCGGCATCGCGTGGTGCAGCCCGCCGGCGAAGTTCACGGCGTGCTCGGCCTCCCCGCGCCAGACGGCCTCCGCCGCGGCCACCGACTGCCCGGCGATCAGCGCGGACGCCTCGTGCATCCCGTGGAACGCCGGATCGTCCATGGTGCCCAGCCCGTACGAGCCGTCGGCGACCCCCGGGTCGGCCGAAACCTCGCGCACGGCGGCGACGTAGTCCGCCCGGTGCACCAGCCGCAGCGTCGAGTCACCGGCCGGCTTGCCCGCCCGTACCTCCAGCTCCCGGTCCAGCCCGAAGGCCCGTACCAGGCCCATCGTCAGCGCCAGGCGCACCGGATCCATCGGATGGCTCGGCCCGAAGTCATACTTCGTTACCGCCTCGTCCCACATCAACAGCCCTGTCACCGACTCGCCGCTCATGCCGCACACCGTATCCGGCCACGTCCGAGCCGAACGAGCGGGCGTAGAACAACGTCACCAGCACCAGCGCCATCGGCACGAACATCGCCCCCCGATAGCTCCACGCGTCACCGATCCCCCCGACGAGCGGGGACCCGATCAGGAACCCGACGTAGTTGAAGATGTTCAGCCGCGCCACGGCCGTGTCCGAAGCACCCGGGAAGAGCCTCCCGGCCGCCGCGAAGGTCTGCGGCACGATCACGCACAGCCCGATCCCCAGCAGCGTGAACCCGAGCATCCCCACCCACGGCCCCGACGCCACCGCCACCACGGCGAAACCCCCCGCCGCCACCAGCGACCCCATCCGCACCACGGCCGCGGCCCCGAAGCGCCGCACCCCCAGGTCACCGACGGCCCGCCCGAGGAGCGTGGTCACCATGTAGACGTTGTACGGAACCGTCGCCAGCTGCTCGGAGCTCCCCAGCACGTCCTGGAGGTACTTGGCACTCCAGTTCGCCACCGTCGAATCCCCGATGTACGCGCACGCCATCACCAGGCACAGCGGCAGCAGCAGCTTGAACCCGCCCGCGCCCAGCCCCTTCTCCGCCGCAACCACCGGCGCCGAGCCCTCGTCGGCGTAGAACCGGCTGGCGAAGAGCGCCGCCGGCAACAGCACGAACACCGCGGGCAGGTACGACGTGAACAGCGACAGGTGCCAGTGCGCCCCCGCCCACGCGGCCGACGCCCCCAGGATCCCGCCCAGGCTGTACGAGGCGTGGAACCCCAGCATGATGCTGCGCCCGTACGCCCCCTGCAGCCTCACCCCGAGCATGTTCATCGACGCGTCCAGCGCACCCACGGACAGCCCGAACGCCCCGAGGGCCAGGGCCACCTGCCACATGTCCGTACCGGCACCCGCACCGAGGAGCGCGAGCAGCACCAGGGGCTGCGCCCACCTCAGCACCACACTGGGCGGCACCCGCTTCACGAGGTGCTCGGTCGCGACGCTCGACAACCCGGCGAGGATCGGAACGGCGGCGAGGAAGACGGGCAGCAGCCCGTCGGATATCCCGTACCGGTCCTGGATGGCGGGAATCCGCGTCACGAGGAGGGCGAAGGTCACGCCCTGCACGAAGAAGCTGAACCCCAGGGCCGCACGCCCGTGGCGCAGCCGCACGTCTGCTGTCATGGCGGCACAGCGTAGGCCCCGTGGCTACCCGTGGGTAGAGAGATCACACGGTCAATCCTGCAGGCCGAGGAGCCCGGGCAGCTGCGCCATGTCCCCGAAGTACCCGGTGGCCCCGGGCAGCCGGTCCGCGGGCAGCATCCCGGTGAATCCGTACACGTCCATGCCCGCGGCGACCGCGGCCTGGATCCCGAGCGGGCTGTCCTCGATGACCACGCAGCGGGCCGGCTCCACGCCCATGGAGCGCGCGGCGTGCAGGAACAGGTCCGGGGCGGGCTTCCCCCGGCCCACGTCCTCCGCGCTGAAGATCCACTCCTCCTCGAACCACTCGTCGAGGCCGGCGGCCCGGTGTCCGACCCGGATCCGCTCGTGGCTCCCGGAGGAGGCCAGGCAGTACGCCATGCCGCTCTCGATCAGCGCACCCAGCACCCCTTCGACACCGGGTACGGGCTTGAGCTCCCGCTCGAACGCGGCGAAGGTGCGGGCGTACAGGTTCCCGTCGAACTCCGGCGGCAGCCGCTCCCCGGTCCGCTCCAGCACCAGATCGTGCACCCGGTGCAGAGCCGCTCCCATGTAGTCGCGGAGCGATTCCTCGTACGAGGTGGGATGCCCCAGCTCGGTCAGGTACCCGGCGAGGATGCTGTTGGCGACCGGCTCGCTGTCCACCAGCACGCCGTCGTTGTCGAAGATGACGAGGTCGTAGCCCATGCGCTAACCCTACGATCCGTCAGGCCGGATCCCTCCGGACACCATGCCGGGCATCCGCAGGACACCTGAAGGGCCGTACCGCGCACTTGCCCGTAAACGCAGAAAAGCCCCGCACCATAAGGTGCGGGGCTTTCCCACAATGATTGTTCGGCGGCGTCCTACTCTCCCACAGGGTCCCCCCTG
>NZ_JBFBBA010000074.1:0-20430 GCF_040682455.1 Streptomyces sp. NPDC051183 | reverse complement strand
AGCACGCGCACGTGCTCGCCACCGCCGCGCGGGAACAGAACCCGCTTCTGGACGTGATCCGGGCCGCCGACCGCGACGCCGTTCCAGCCGCCATGGCAGGCATCCTCACGGCCCGGGACGTCGTCCTCGTGAAGGGCTCCCACAGCACCGGCCTGGAGGCCACAGCCCAGCTCCTCGCGGCCGCCACCGTGGGAACCCACGTCTAGTTCCGTACGACGTCGACCGTGTGGGCGAGGAGCGCCTCGCCCACCTCGGACACCGCCCCGGTGCCCATCGTCAGCACGAGGTCACCGGGGCACACCAGCTCCCCGCAGACCTCGCCGGCCGCGGTGGTGTCCGACACACGGTGCACGGGGGTGCCGTGCTCGGCGACGGCCGCTGCGACCTTGTCCGTGCCGACCTTGCCGATCGGAGAGTCCAGCAGGGAGTGCACCGGCAGCAGTACGACCTCGTCGGCGCCCGCCAGCGCCCGGCCGAGGGTGTCACCCAGGGCGGCGGTACGGGTCCAGCCGGAGGGCTCGAAGACGACCAGGACCCGGCCGCCGTCGGCGAGCTGGCGGGCCGCGGAGATGTCGGCCCGGATGGCGGTGGGGTGGTGGGCGTAGGAGTCCATGATGGTGACGCCGTCGGCCTCCCCGACCGGGGTCATCCGGCGCGCGACCCCGCCGTGGCGCGCCAGGCCGGAGACCAGCGTGCTGGGATCGACCCCGAGAACGAGCCCAGTGGCGTACGCGGCGACCGCGTTCATGGCCGCCGCCTCGCCGGGCACCGCGAGGCCGATGGTGACCTCCACGCCGTCAGGGCCGCATAGGACGATCAACGATCCGGTGCCGTCCGGGCGTATGCCGGTGACGCGCACGTCGGCGCTGGGCGACCGCCCAAAGGTGACGACGGCGGTCTCACGGTTCACCAGCTCGGCGACACGGCGGGCACCCCCGTCGTCGGCTGAAGTCACCAGGTAGTTCGCGCCCCGCGCGAAGGCGGCGTAGACGCCGATCGCGTCATCCAGGTCGACGTACGTCTCGGGGTGGTCGTCGTCCACGTTGAGGATGACGGCGATGTCGGGCCGGTACGCGGTCAGGGACCGGTCGCTCTCGTCGCCTTCGGCGACGAAGATGTCGCCCGGGCCGGTGCCCGCGTTGGCGCCGGAAGCGACCAGGTCGCCGCCGCCGGACCAGCCGGACAGGTTCGCTCCGACGGCGGAGGCGAGCATCGCGGTCGTGGAGGACTTGCCGTGCGTACCCGCCACGACAACGGAGTCCTCCGCCTCCGCGACGAGGTGGGCCAGCAGCTGGGAGCGATGCACGACGGGGATCCCGGCGCGGCGGGCGGCCACCACCTCGGGGTTGTCCGCGCCGACCGCGCTGGACCAGATGACCAGGTCCGGGGTTCCGGTGAGCTCCTCGGAGTGCCCGGTCCTGATCGTGGCACCGGCCGCCTTGAGGCGGTCGGTGACGGGGGTGGAGCGCACATCCGAGCCGGTGACCGTCGAGCCCCGCTGAGTCAGGAGCAGAGCGAGGGACGACATCCCCGCTCCGCCGATGCCCACGAAGTGCGGGCGCGAGGTGTCGAGCGGAGCGTTGGGGACGGTCGGGATCGGCACGTGCTTGGTTTCGACCACAGCTACTCCCTGAATCGAAGTGGGTGAGCGGCCCCGGCTCCCGGCCGGGTAGGCGGGGTGGCGGGGGTGGTGGGGGTGGCGAGCCCCGGGACCGAGTCCAGGCAGGCAACCCCGGCCCGGGGCGGTCTGCGGGATCCCGCTACCCGGTGGGCTTCCTCGCCCGCCACTCCTCCGCCAGGCTCAGCACCTGCTCGGCGTACTCGGCGTAGAGGGTCAGGCGGGCGGCCGGGTCGGGACAGTTCCTCTTGAGGAGGTTCCGGGCCCCCTCCAGGGTGTCGGTCCCTACGTCGTGGTGCCGGGCGTTCGGTAGACGGCGAACTGCGCGATGGTGTCGTGCGGCTCAATCCGGCGTCTGTGTCGCCCGACATCCCCAGTGGGGGAGGGGCGGTCAGGCCGGGTAGCCGGAGTCTGGCGGCAGGACTTCCGACCACCCGGGGTCATCGGCCGCCAGGTCCGGAGCGGACATGGCGGGCAGCGCGTATGCCGAAGGCTCTACCTCCGAGAGAGCGAGGTAGCCGAGCAGGCCGTATGCGGTGGCTTGGCAGGCGATCATCCCGAGGGTGAAGGCCTGCTCTGCCCGGTCTGCTAACGACATGTCCTCGAACTCCTCGGAAAGGGTCGCCCCGTCGCGCGTTTCGGCTCCGACAATCCAACGGGGCGATGTCTGGTGGGGTGGCGGGAGGCGATGCCGCCTGCGGTGGGTGCTGTACGACACGCGCCGATCGTGGTGGAGAACCTGCCCCTTCGGCGGTTGTCGAAGGGGCGAGGAGGGGCACCGGCGTCGTACGGCTCTCAGGCCGGCCGTGTCTCCGGACGAGGGAACGGGTACTGGCTCTGGGGGCCCTCGGTGAAGCTGATACCGGGGTGGCCGTCGTCGTACTCGAGCACGTGCGGGTCGGGCTCCGTGAATGGTCCCGGGCCGAGGGGGCGGGCTGGATACGGGTTCCAGGAGGGGTGAATGGACACCCTCAGTGCACCCGCTCAGCGGCCTGCCTGGGGAGGGTTGCCCGGTGGGCCTGGGCGTAGCGGTGCACGTGGTCGGCGAGCTTGGCGTGTATCAACAACCTGGCTGCGGGGCTGGGGCACTGCTTCCGGACCAGGACCTGGGACGCGTACCGCACGGTCTGGTCGGCGATGTCCCGCCGCCTGCTGGAGGGCAGCGAGGCAACGTACTTCTCCGCGTCTCGCAGGTCCTGGCTGATGTGGCTCCGCAGCCGCTCCACCACGGGGCCGGTGGTGGGGCCGCCGGGCGACCAGCGAGCCAGGCCCTGCGCGGTCTCGATATCCGCGCTCAGAGCCGGCCGGTAGCTCGTGCCCTGCACGCCACTGGCAGTGTCCGTGGGGACGAGGCCGTGCGGGCGTACGAGGCCGAGGTCCGCGTTCGGGTGCGGACTGGCCGCGTGCGCTCTGCTGCTTTCGGGGGTCCTTACGTGCTCGGCCAGGCTCGCCACAGTGGTGCTCCGTCCACGGGGAGGGGGTGGTTGCCGCCCGACGTCCCGGGCTGCCGACTGCCGAGGAAGGGTTCCTCCGGGCTGCCGGGCGGCTCACCTACACCGTCCTCCTGCTTCGAGTTGAATTCAATCTGAACGCGACAGCCGTTGCACCCCGACGACGGATTGGTATATGACGGACGCGAACCGACTTCAACTGGAGGCGCACCAGCAGGGTTTGGAATCGAACCGGGGGATCCCGGAGGTGAACCGGGGGTGTGCGGAGCCGAGCCCGGGTATCTCGGAGACGAACCGGCATGACCGCGAGACGAACCGATCGGAAGGGGAAGAGATGGCGGCGAACGTCGGAGCGACGTTCCTCCGGATCATGCTGGGCGCGGAACTCACCCGCCTGAGGGAACGAGCAGGGTTGACGGGCGCTCAGGCCGCGAAGGCGGCTGGGTGTGCAGCGTCTACCATCACGAACATCGAGAGCGGGACGAGCGGCTTCCGGCGCATAGAGCAGCTCTCCGCCCTCTTGGGCGAGTACAAGCTCAGCCGAGACGAGCACGCGATGCTGATGGACTGGCACAAGCAGGCCAAGGCCGACGACTGGTGGACCGCCAGCGTCTCCGTCCTGCCCTCCGGCATGAACCTCTACCTCGCCCTGGAATCAGGGGCCGTCGAGACGAAGTGGTGGGTGCCGGGGGTTGTCAACGGTTTGCTCCAGACCCCCGAGTACGCTCACGCCCTGATTCTGGCGGCCAAGGAGGCCAACGACACCACGAACGAGTTCGTGGAGCACGCGGTCGACGTCCGCCTGAAGAGGCAGAAGCGCATCACCGAGGAGGGGATGAAACTCCACTGCGTCATGGAAGAAGCAGGGCTGACGAACACGGTCGGCAGCAGCAAGATCATGCGTGCTCAGCTCACGGCCATCGCTGAACTGAACGAGCGGCCCAACGTGACTATTCAGATCATCCCGAAGAGGGCTCCCACATATCGTGCGACCAGTGGTGACTTCGGGATCTTCAGCTTCGACCCCGAGCAGCGCCTTGAGCCTGCCGTGGCCAGCGGCACGGTGGACGGTGCTACTCGCATCTCCTCCACGCCGAAGTCGATCAAGCAGTTCGATCGACGGTTCGAAGCCCTCACCCTGGGGGCGCTGCCCCCATACGAAACACCCAAGTTCCTGGAACAACTCTCACGAGAGGTCTGATCGGAAAATGAGCACCACCTGCACCACTGCCCGCCCGTACGGCAAGTACTTCAAGTCGTCCTACAGCGGTAACCCCAACGGCGAGTGCCTCGAGGCCTGCCCCCTTCCGGGGGCGGTGAATGTCCGGGACTCGAAGTGCAACACCGAGCCTGGGCAGCCCGTCCTGTCGTTCTCGTCCAGGGCCTGGTCGGCGTTCGCCGATCACGTGGGCTCGTAGCGCGCTAGGGTCAGCCGCCCCAGATCACGAGGAGAGGGGTCCTTCCATGCGCGACAGGTCTTTGCGTGACAGCGGCGACTGGTTCAAGTCGTCGTACACCGGTGACCCGAACGGCGAGTGCGTGGAGGCCCTCTACTAGCCGCAGGCGCCAGTCGGCGTCCGCGACTCAAAGCAGAACGGCGAGGCCGGGCAGCCTGTCCTGGCCTTCTCGTCGCCGGCGTGGTCGGCGTACGTCGGCCACGTAGCCCAGTAGCGCTGGGCATGTAGCGCATAAGCCCCCCACCCCGTCCGAACCGGGGTGGGGGGCTTCGCGTAGTGCCGTCCGATGGCGCACGTCGTACGCCATCGGATCGTGTGGTGCGACACCCTCAGGAGGGGGGCGCATCGGCGGGAGCGAGCTCATGCTGTGCCCGTACCACGTCATCAGGTGCTTACCCGCATCGACCAGACCGCGGAACCCTCCGGCCGCTTTCACTTGCCGCCTGCTGAGGAACTTCTCTCGGTGACGGAATCGTCCACGGAAGGCGCAGGACCTTCCCAGCCGTCGTCCTCGACGCTGGGGCCGCGGTCTGCGCCGAGTACTCCCCGAGCTCGCGCAGCCGGCCAGTCACGACTCGGCCGTCAGCCAGTACAGTCTGCGACGCCCCGTGTTCCAGAGGCGCCAGGGTGTGCCTCTGCTGTTCGGCTGCCGCCAGAGCACCGGAAGAGACTCCCGTGTCCGACCAGCACTCTCCCTCCGCAGCCTCCCCTGACGACCACATCCCCGTCCCCTGTGAAGGCGGCCCACGGGGCAAGCCCGAGAAGCGGCCGGGTGACGCCGGTGTGAAACGCACTGCGCAGGAAGCCTTCGACCGGATCGTAGAAGAGGTCGCCCGCGGCGAGCTGGCCGCCGCTGAGGACAACATCCACGTCGAGCTGCTCTGGCACGGACTCGACCTCCACGAGCAGGCCTCGCTGCTCAGCATGCTCTCCTCAGTGTGCTCGGGGCTCGCAGCGATCCCCAACGCCGAAGCCCACCGACGTTTCCCCAAGGCCGCCTCTCTCTGCGCGCGGCTCATGAACGCCACCGCCGACCTGAAGCTGCACAAGGGGGCGACGGGAACGCAGGCGGGGATCGACCCGGACGGCGAGGACGCCGCCCAGATCATGGCCGTGATGCGCGAGATATGGGAGGCCGAAGCACAGCTCCAGAAGGAGACCGTGGTCGTCCTGACGGTGATGATGGGCGCGGCCTGGCAGACGGCCGCCGAGGTCGAGGCGATCTTCGTCGGGTAGCCCGCTTCGTGTGTGGCGGGACGCAGGCTGGTAGGACACGGCCGCCGGTGCTGTGTCGCCGGACCGCACCCCCGCTACGGGCCCGCTGTTGGCGGGGGACCGCCCGTTTTGGCCGCTCGCCGACACGGTGACGGCAAGTGGCCTGTCTGGAGGGCATATGGTGCCCGCCATGGAACATCCTGAACGCCTCACGATCGCGTCCCGTCCTTCCACGATGGCTCTCTTCCAGGCGGGGCAGGTCCGTGACCGCCTCGCGCACTGGTACCCGGAGACCGACGTTACGATCCTGCCCGTGTCCACCGAGGGCGACCGCTGGGCCGGTCGCCTGGCCGACCTCGGCGGCAAGGGGGACCTTCATCAAGGGCGTCGAGCAGGCCCTCCTGGGGTCCAGCCAAGGTGAGCCCAAAAGGGGCAGTGGGATGATCTTGGCGAATCAGCAGTGTGGTTCGACGAAAGCGTCCTCGGTTGGGTCGTGCTCGTCTTCCTGGCCGTCCTGATCAGCCAAGGCACCGAAGGGCCCAGGCAGGCCGGGCTCGTCGGCGCCGATCAGGAGGGCCCCGCCCTTGAGCCAGTGCTCGCCGGGGATTACCGGCTCCCCGCTTCGAGCTGGGCCGGAATGCGGCTGGCTCTCAGCTCCTGCAGGTCCGGGATGTGGTTGTAGAGCGTGCCGGGGCTCACCCCGAGGAGCTTGGCGATCGAGGTGATCGAGTGGTCGGGGTTGGGCAGCATGTCTCGGGCGGCCCGGATGATGTCCGCATTGACGACGCTGGGTCGGCCGCCGACCTTCCCCCGGGCACGGGCGGCGGTCAGGCCCTCGCGGGTGCCGGAGACGATCAGCTCGCGGATGAACTCCGCCAGCGCGGCGAAGACGTGGAACACCAGCCGGCCGCCGGGGGTGGTGGTGTCGAGCCGCTCGTGCAGCGAGGTGAAGCCGATCTCCCGCTTGCGCAGCTCGCCGACCATCGTGATCAGGTCCTGCAAGGAACGGCCGTAGCGGTCGAGGGCGGGCACCACCAGGGTGTCGCCGGCGGCGAGGAAGGCGTGGCACGCCTTCAGCTCGGGCCGTAGGTCGTTCTTCCCCGACTTCTTGTCGGCGAAGATCCGGCGGCAGCCGACCGCGGTGAGGGCGTCGAGCTGGCGGTCGAGTTTCTGTCCACCGGTGGACACTCGTGCGTATCCGATGCGGATCTGGGTCCGGACGGCGGGCTCAACGCCCAGGAGTTCGAGCTGGGCGTCTTCAAGTGGCGTGCTCACGACCGGAATCCTGTCAGAAAACGGTTACCGAGGGTTGTTGAACCGTCTAGGTTTTTGAAGGAGTTTTTGAAGGTTCTGGGGTCCTTCCTTGAGCCTGCCTGGCGATCTTCAATAAACGTTGGTTTTCTGAAGCGTGGAGAGCGAAGCCAGCCGCTATCGCGATCTTCATTGCTGCGCAGGGTGGCGGTGGCCCGCCGCTGGCCTGGTCATCCGCCGGTGAACATCACCGTGGGGGCGCGACCAGGCCAATCTCGTAGGCGAGGATGACGAGGTGGACCCGGTCGCGTGCGTCGAGTTTGGTGAAGAGTCGTGCGAGGTGGGCCTTGGCGGTGGCCACGCTGATGGTGAGCTCTTCGGCGATCTCGGCGTTGGACAGGCCGCGGCCGACGAGGGTCAGGACCTCGCGTTCCCGGTCGGTGATGCCGTCGACTACCGCCCGGCGGGTGGTGGCGGGTTCGGGCCGTGCGGCGAACTCCTCGATGAGACGGCGAGTGACGCTTGGAGCTATGAGGGCATCTCCGGCGGCGACGACCCTGATCCCGTCGAGGATGGTCTTCAGCGGCATGTCCTTGACGAGGAAGCCGCTCGCTCCGGCGCGAAGCGCGCCATAGACGTACTCGTCGTCGTCGAAAGTGGTGAGGACGAGTACGCGGATACTCGACTCCGGTTCCGCGTTGATCCGGCGGGTGGCCTCGATGCCGTCCATGCCGGGCATGCGGATGTCCATGATGGCGACGTCCGGCCGTAGCCGTTGGACCAGTTCCACCGCCTCGGCACCGTTTCCGGCCTCCCCTGCTACCTCCAGGTCGGGGGTGTCGGCGATGAGAACGCGCAGGCCGGAACGGATCAGGGGCTGGTCGTCGACCAGAAGGACACGGATCATCGGCCTGCCTCCACTGGCACCGGAAGCCTAGCTGTCACGCGGAAGCCGCCTTCCGGACGCGGCCCGGCGCTGAACTCGCCGTGCAGCAGACTGACCCGTTCGCGCATTCCGGCGATGCCGTATCCAGATTCTGCGACGGTGCCGCCCGAGCCGAGGTCGACGATATCGACGGCCAGTTCGTCGTGGCGGTAGTCGACCGTGACGCTGCAGTCCCGGGTGCCGGAATGCCTCACGACGTTGGTGACCGCCTCCTGGACGATGCGGAAGGCTGCCAGGTCGACGTCGGAGGGCAGGTCGCGACGTTCCCCCCGCCACCGGACGTCGACCCGAACCCCGGCGGCCGCGGTCTTCCCGACCAGCTGATCGATGGCGGCCAGACCAGGGAGCGGATCCAGCGGCGCGGACTCTGGGTCACTCCGGCGCAGTGCGCCGAGCATCCGCCGCAGGCCGGCGAGGGTCTCTCTGCTGGTGGCCCCGATGGCGTCCAGCGCTTTGCGCGTCTCGGCGGGCTGGGTGTCCATGACCAGACTGCCCACGCCGGCCTGGATGGCGATGATGCCGATGTTGTGGGCGACCATGTCGTGCAGCTCCCGGGCGATCCGAAGCCGCTCGGCCGTGACCGCCTGCTGCGTGGCCTGGGCGCGTACCGTGTCCGCGTGTGCCCGGTTCTGATGGATCGTGTTGCCGATCAGCCAGGCGATGACGACGGTCGACGCGAGGGCGGCCGGCACCGAGAGGTTGAAGAAGTACCCGTGTCCCAGCCGCCAGACCGTGTACGCGGCCAGCACGCCGACCGGGAGTGCAGCGGCGAGGACCGAGACCCGCCGGGAGCGGGTCGCCGCGGTGTAGCCCACGGCCGCGTCGGCCAGCAGGAAGAGCACGACCGGCGTCGCCCGCACCTCCATCCCGAGCGAGAACACGGTGCCCGCGAGCGCGATGGCCACGGCCGCTAGCGGCGCGCGGAACAGCAGCAGCGCGCCCAGGGTCGTGACGACGGCGGTGACCAGCAGCGGTGCGTCCTCGATGTTGCCGTTGTACCGGAGCAGACGCTGCAGTTCGTCCGGCCGCTGGAACGTACGTACCAGGATGAGGGTCGACCAGAAGGCCGCCACCCACATACCCGGTGGCACGCGTTTGAGCAGGGGTGGATGGGGAGTGGCGATCATCAGTCGATCCTATCGACGCGCTCCCACCGGGGCATTGGCCCACGGGCGTAATCCCCCGGGCTACCAGCAGGGCTCGCAAGTGTGAACCACCAGCCGATGCCGGCTCCTTGCCCTCCCCGGCAGCTTGGACCCATGATCGAATCCTCCCGGCTGACCAAGCGGTACAGCGACACCGTCGCCGTCGACAATCTGACCTTCACCGTTGAACCGGGCAAGGTCACCGGCTTCCTCGGCCCGAACGGCGCCGGCAAGTCCACCACACTGCGGATGATCCTGGGCCTGAACGCCCCCACCAGCGGGTCCATCGTCGTGGACGGGGTTCCCTTCTCGCACCGCCCGCGCGGACTGCGTCACGTCGGCGCGCTGTTGGACGCCCAGGATGTCCACGGCGGACGCACCGCACAGGCGCACCTGTCCGCCCTGGCCCGCAGCAACCGCATCCCGCTGTCCCGCGTGGACGAGGTCCTCCAGGAGGTCGGGCTGGCGAAGGCGGCGCGGCGCCGGATCGGAGGGTTCTCCCTCGGGATGAAGCAGCGTCTCGGCATCGCGGGCGCCCTGCTCGGCGATCCCCCGGTGCTCCTGTTCGACGAGCCCCTGAACGGTCTGGACCCCGAGGGCGTGCTGTGGGTGCGTGGCCTGTTTCGCCGTTTGGCGTCCGAGGGCCGCACCGTGTTCGTCTCCAGTCACATGATGGCCGAGATGGAGCACACCGCCGACCGGCTCATCGTCATCGGCCAGGGCCGGCTGATCGCCGACGAAAGCCTGGAGCACTTCTCAGCCCGCAACGCCTCCCAGGGCGTGACCGTGCACACCCCTGACCTGGCGGCCCTGGAGGCCCTGCTGATCGCCGAGGGTGCGTCGGTGCGCCGCGAGAGCGACCAGGCGGGCCGGGTCACAGGCCTGACCGCAGCCCGGATCGGCGACCTCGCCCACCGGCACCGCATCGTGCTGCACGAGCTCGCCACCCACACCTCGTCCCTGGAGTCGGCGTTCATGTCCCTCACCGCCGACAGCGTCGAATACCTCGCAGGAGAAGCCCGATGAGCACCATGACGTTCTCCGGCACCCGGCCGTCCGAGCGCGCCGCCGAACCGGTGGCCAGGTTCACCGACCTGCTCGCTGCCGAGTGGATCAAGATGCGGTCTCTCCGGTCGACCTACTGGGTGCTCGCCCTCAGCGCCGTCGTCGCCATCGCGATCAACGTGAACGCCGTCCACTCCGACCTGACGTACATCGACCAGCCACATCCCACGCTTCCCGGTTTCCCGCCCTTCAAGTACGACCCGCTGTTCCACGGCCTGGGCAGCATCGCGGCCGACGTCATGGCATTGGCCGCGGCCAGCTTCGGCGCCATCACGGTCTTCAGCGAGTACGCCACCGGACTGATCCGCACCACGCTCGCCGCCACCCCCGACCGGCGCGCGGTGATCACGGCCAAGGTGGCCCTCGTCACGGCGATCACGCTCGTCCTGGGTGTGATCGTCTCCGTGGCGTCGTTCTTCACCACCAACGCGATGCTCGCCTCCCGCCACGTCGGACTCTCCATACACGACCCCGGCTGCCTGCGGGCCGTCGCGGCATACGCGCTGGTCATCCCGGTCTGCGCGCTGATCGGCATGGCGTTCGGCGCCGTCCTGAGACACGCCACGGCCTCGATCGTCGCCGTCGTGGGGATGCTCTTCATCCTGCCCATGCTCTTCGGTGGCGAGAGGTACCGGGTCTTGAAGGAGATCGGCAACCACCTGCCGATGGCCGCGCAGGCCCGGCTGGCGCTGAACCCCGACGGCCACACCAGCCTGGGCGAATATCCGGCCACGATCACGGGCTCCTGGATAGCGCTCGCGGCCTGGGCGCTCGTCTCCGTGACCGTCGCCGTGATGGTCGTGCGGCGCCGGGATGTCTGAGGCCGACTCAGCGGGCGGCCTCCGCCACGTCTTTGCCGAGCGCACTGAAGTCGACGTCGAGCTGGGTGTCGTAGTCGTCCGGGGTGATGCCGAGTTCGTGGGTGGAGTACTCGCCGAAACGCATGATGTGCTCGGTCAGGTACGGGGAGATCTGAGCCAGGTCGAGCGGGTCGATGACCTCGCCCTCAGCCTGCAGTTCGCGGACCACGTCCGCGATGTCCAGGGTGTTGTGGAAGATCACCAGATTGGCCAGCAGAGAGGTGAACTTCACGTCCTTCTCCTGCTCGACCGGGTCGTTCGCCCTCACCGTGCCGCGCTGTCCGAAGCGGACCCAGTCCGAGAAGCCGTTGAACGCCTCGACCTTGTTGGTCGCGGCCGTCACCCGGCCGCGCAGCGGGGCATCGGAAAGGTAGCGCAGCAGCTGGACAGTGCGGATCACCCGGCCGACCTCGCGGAAAGCGGTGTAAGTGGCGTTGCGGCGTGAGCCGGAGCGAAGCCGCTTGAGCAGCAGGGCGGAGGAGATGGCGCCCTCGCGGACCGAGACCGTGACCCGCATGAGGTCCTTGAAGTGGGTCTCGATCAGGCTCCAGTCGATGACGTTGCGACCCACCTCGCCGAACAGCGCGTCGATGTGCTCGTAACGCGTGGTCCGGCTCGGGCGGAAGAACAGCAGGTCCTTCCAGTTGCGGATTCTGGGCATCAGTTCGATGCCCAGCAAGTAGGCCAGGGAGAACACCGGGTAGCTCTGGCCCTGGGTGTCGGCGTGGACAGTGGTCGGCTGCACTTCGGAGGTGTTCTTCAGTAGGCCCTCGATGATGTAGACGGCCTCCCAGACACCGCATGGCACGAAGTGCGTGAACAGCGCGATGTACAGGTCCGAGACGTGGTGGTAGGCGATGCCGCCCACCGCCCCGTACCGCACGGACGTTTCGGCGAGCAGGTTGTCCAGGTAGGTGTCCATGTGGGTGCCGTCGGCCGCGGCGGTGGTGCCGCTGCCCCACGCGCGGGACATGTCGAGCTGGGCGTGCGCGTTTACCACGTCGGTGATCGCCTCGTTCAGCTTTGCCGTGGTCGCGTGTCGCCGGGCGGCGATCGAAAGCTCATGGCCGGTCACCCCTGCGATGTGCCGGGCGGCCTCGGCGAAGGTCATGTTCGTGCCCTTCACGAACGTCGTGATCACGTACCGGCCGAACGGGTCCTTCAGCTTCGGGTCGTTGCCGGAGGCTGGCCCGAACCGGTGCCACCACTCGATCCAGTACGCCGTGCGCGCCACGATGCCCAGCAGCGACCGCTCCGGCATCCGTTCCTTGATCGCCTGCTCCAGCCGCTCGGCGCTCTTGCGCGGCTTCTCAGCACGACGCGGCTTGAGCTTGGGCGCCCCCGAGTCGGGATCGATGAACAGCTCGTCGTTCTCCGGGTACTCGCCATCCGCCTTCGCCGCCGCCAGGGTCAGCCGCCTGCGGAGTTGGGCAACCAGCGCGCGGCCGTCGAACGGCGTGGTGTCCCCGGCCTCGCGCAGGCCGACCTCCACCAGATACTCCGGTAGCTTCTCCTCCACCGCGTCCCACGGCAGCAGCTGCTCGGACCAGTCGGCGTACTCCTCCGAGCCGAGCACCGCGACGTCCCCGGTCCGCAGCTCGTCGGCGAGGTAGCAGAACACCATCGCCTCGAAGTGCCGGCGCACGAAGTACCCGGGCCTGCGGCGGTCCCGGATCACCTTCTGCCAGTTCTGCGCAGCGAAGGAGATGCTGACGGGCCGGCCCTGGTCGTCGCGGTCGGGGATGTAGTCACGGGTCAGGGTCCGGTGGGCCTTGGCGTGCGCGAGGGCGTCGAGGACGCTTGTGTCCTCGCTCGTGGCCTTCAGCTCGATGACGTCGGTCAGGTCGAACATCACCGGCCGGTCCGCCTTCAGGTGCCCGTGCAACAGCACCTCCCAGTTGTCACCGTGGTGGGCGGAGACCCTCTCGATCTGGGCGTACTGCGCGTCGAACCCACCGAACTTCTCCACCGTCGCCGTCACGGAGGCCAGACCGTTCGACTGCACCATCAGCCCCTCGGCCAGCAGCAGGAACGCAGGCGACACCCGGCCCTCCAGCCGCCCCGCGACCTCCTCGGCGCTGGACTCCTCGTCCAAGCCCTCCAGCGCGTCCAGAGACTGTTTGGTCATGGCGGCCGCCTGCGCCCGCGCCGTCTGCGCGGGCCCGCCGACGTCGACCTGCTGGAGCAGGGTGCGGTAGTTGCCGACCAGGGCCTCCACGATCTCCTGCTGCTTGCGGCGGATCTCCTCCAACTCGTCACGGGCCTTCTTCACCTTCGCGGCCATCCGCTTGCAGAACATCGTGGCCACGTCGTCGCGGGCACGCATCCGCGCCTTCGCGGACAGACACGCGATCAGCGCGACACGCTTGTCCTCGGTGTAGTCCCTCAGCGTCGCGGCGTCCTGGGCCTCCGCCTCGCCGGCAAAGTCCGCGACCTTCCCCGACGCCACCCCCTGGAGCCACTTCGCGGTGTCGCCCAGACTGTCGACCCACTCCAGGTGCCCCTTCAGCCGCTTGAAGTTCGACCAGGTCGCCCGGCCAGGGTTCTGCTTCAGCGCGTTGAACAGGGTCTTGCGGTCCAGCCCCACCACGTCCGGTAACCCCAGCAGCCGACGCCTCTCCTCCGCCGTCATCCGGCCGCGGATCCCGGCCAGGATCTCCTCGTTCACCTGAGCCCGCACCGTGGACGCCATCGCGTCCAGCGTTGAGAACCGCGGGATCTCCAGCCCGGCCTCGACCAGCTTCTCCAACGCGATGTTGATCAGGTCCGCCGGGTTGTTCTTCGACGCCGCCTCGATCCGCATCGTCTCCTCGGCCACCTTGCGCGCCGCTGGCCCGTCGTAGCGCATGCCGCACCGCTCGCGCACCAGGCTGCGGTGGCTCTTCGCGGTCCGCTGCGAGGCGTACACCGGCAAGGTGCTCTCCGACAGCTCCATAACGCGCCGCACGAACTCCACGACCTGCTCCGGCACGTCCTCCTGCTTCGGGAAGCAGCCCATCCGCTGATATGACTTCAGCGCCAGCAGCAACGCGAACTGATGCTCGTCGGAGTCCGTGACCTCCTCAGCCCAGGCCCGCTCCTCCTCGCCCGGAGCGAAGAACACATGCAGCTCGCGCGCGGTAATCAGCCGCTTGAACCGCGGATACGCGGTCCGCTCGATCGAAGTCATCCCACCCACCCGTGGCCCAGCACTGGACGGACGCGCCTCGCGCGCCCACGTGCCGGATCATCCCGGGAAACGAGCAGGGGAAAATCAGAACCGTGGAATGGGCATCACGGTCAGGCCCTCAGTGGTAGATCCGCAAGAGCAGCGGCTCAGACCTTCAAGATCATTCCACTGCCCCTTTTGGGCTCACCTTGGCTGGACCCCCTCCTCGACGGCCGCGCCGACCTCGCCGTCCACTGCCTCAAGGACATGCCCGGCGACACCGAACCCCCCGACGGGCTTACCGTCGTCGGCTACCCGGCCCGCGATCCGTCAACGACGTCATGGTCACCGCCGGCGGGACCCGCATGCACCAGCTGCTCCCCGGCGCCCGGGTCGGTACCTCCGGCCCGCGCAGGGTCGCGCAGCTCGCCGCCTACAACCCCGCCCTCGTCGCCGTCCCGGTACGGGGCAACGTCGACTCCCGCCTGCGGCTCCTCGCGGAACGGGAGATCGACGCCCTGATCGTTGCCCGGTGCGGCCTCGTACGCCTCCGAAGTGCGAACCCCCGGATCGGGGAGGGGATGGTGCTGGAGACGATCTCGACGGTGCGGATGCTGCCCGCCGTCGGGGCCGGGCTCCTGGCCCTGCAGACCCGCACCGACGACGAGGCCACCATCGCGGCCGTGTCCCGGTTGTGCGACGTGCACGCGGGGGCCGAGGCCGACGCGGAACGGACGATGCTCCGCGCGCTGGCCGGGTACTGCCTCGCCCCGATCGCCGGGCGCGCCGACACCGTCGTCCAGGGCAAGGAGCTGCGCCTGACCGGCGCCGTGTTCAGCCCGGATGGCAAGACCCGCCTGGAGTCCACCCTCCAGGGCCCCTCGCCCGAGGCCGTGGGCCACGGGGTGGCCGCCGACCTCCTCGCCCAGGGCGCGCGCCGCGTCCTGGACGACGCCCGCTGACCCGCGGGCCTGAGTCGCACGACATGAGGCTGGCGCAGGTGCCGCCCGACACCCTTCCGGCCACACCCAGCGGGGTTTGGCCGGAACCGCAAGGGCGCGCGCCCGCCCGGGCCCGTACCGTCACCCGCGTGAAACTCCCATCCATCACCCATGCCCCGGCGCGCTCGCTGCCGGAGATCCCCGGGTGGATGGCCGACTGCACGGTGTGCCGGATACGAGTCGTGATCTGGCGGAACCTGTTCTGGGCCGTCCGAACGGAGACCGGGATCCGGCAGCGCAACAAGAGCGCCGAAGTCCTCGCCGAGCACATCGCGGTCCGCCATCCCGAACAGATCCCCACCTACGACCTCGACTGCGGGTCCTGCATCACCTACGGAACGCAGGTCAGCGCGTTCACCCCGGTCCTCCTGGACCGCGCGCACCGCGCCGCCGCCGACGCCCGTAGCTGACCCAGGGTAACTGGTTTGGCATATTCAGGAATTGGGCGAGGAGCCCCTCACGGGGCGCTACTGTCTCGCCTGTACCGATTGAGCGTCACCCACCTGCGGAAAGGGGGGTAGTCCGTCATGCGCGCATGCATCACCGCCGCCGTCCCGTCCAACGACCCGGACGCGGCACAAGAGAACGACGCCGAGGCCACCGCAGAAGCGGAGGCCAGCGAGGACGACATCGCGTAATGGGTCGGCACCAGCCGCGCCCGCAGTCTGCACAGTTCGTACGACACGGCCCCGGCACCCCTTCCTCGGACAGCAGAGGGTTCCGGGGCCGTGCTGTGTCCGGCGGTACCTCGCCGGCCCGCATCTCCCACGACACACCCACGGAGCACCGTCATGTCCCTGATGACCACCGCCGACCTCGACCCCGAGCCCAAGGCCACCCACAAGCAGATCGACGCCTACCTCCACGCCCACCGCTTACAGATCATGCGCCGCCACATGAAGGGCGAGAAGATCCGCAGGATCGCCGAGCGCTACGAGGTGTCCGTGGTCGTGATGACCCGCCGCATCGAGAAGTGGACCGACGACCACGACCTCGTCAACGAGGCCTTGGTCCCCGTCTCCTGGGCCCGGCCCCACCGGGCTGCCTTTCTCGATGCCGTGGCCACGTCCCCGTCCTGGGTCTACAGCGGCGACGACATCGGCTTCTGGGAACAGCTGTGATGCCGCCGCCGACTCCTAGCTCTCCTCGCCGGGGCGCGGCTTGCGGTGCCGCCCCCGCCCGCGTACCGGAACCGGCCCACCCCCGGCGGGCGGCCCGTCCTGCTTCGGCGGCGGCGGGTACAGGATCTGCTTCGCCTGCGCGCAGTTGGCCGCGATCATGTAGGGCCGCCACGCGTACCCGTCCCACCGCTCGATCACCCGCGGCTTGTCCGGCTGCACGTGCGCGGCACGGGCCGGACCCGGCGCTATCGGCACCGCCCGCAGCCTGCCCACCCCTCTGCTGCCGGGCCAGGAAGCGCTGCACCCACGACTCGAGAGGTTCCTCGTCCATGACCGCGGAGTGTCCCACGAGACGTGCCGGCCGTGTGCCGGCGGACACCCGGCCCGGTAAACGACGTTCGCGAACACCTCCCGAACGGCCGAACACGTGCACTACGCTCCCGGCTCATGAAGCGAACCAGCGCCTTATTGGGCGCTCTCAGCGCTGCCCTCCTCCTCACAGCAGCGATCCCCGCACCCGCCCAAGGAGCACCGACCGCGAACGCGCCCGTACGGGCCGTGTTCGGCGGCATCACCAGCGCCGACAACCCGGCTCTCCCCATCGGCTCCCGCCTCCCGGCCACCCTCACCGCGACCCGCAGGGCCGCCACCCCTCCTGCCCCGCCGACGCTGACGAAGGCCGCCGAGGAAGCCGCCAAGACCGAGATAACCCGGCCACTGACCCCTCCGCCCGCCGCCGGGCCGCAGGCCGCCTTCGCCGGCCCCGTCCCACACTCGACGCCGTTCGTCACGGTCAAGTGGTGCCGCGAGAACACCGACTCCGAGGGCAACGGCGCCATGCCCATGGACCGCTTCAACTGGTGCGCGGGCCGCGACAGCGTCATCTACTACATCGACACCGAAGGCCAGGTCCAGGGCAACACGACCTTCCGGATGACCACCGCCGGACGCGGCGACAAGGGCTCCCGGAAGACCTTTTTCACCAGCGAGTTCAACAACTTCAAGGACTCCGGCGTCGTCATCCCGGCGGCCCTGGTCCGCCTGGAGCTGTCGTACGCAACGTCGGGCTACTCGGACACCGACGGCTCCAACCCGGCCTGCGGAGTCGTCGGGAACTCCCCCACCACCGTCGCCGCCTGGCGCTCCGGCTCCACCGCCGTCTTCGAGATCAACTCGAACAAGGCCGACGGCTACACCCCGGACAAGATCAGCCGGTGCACCGTCTCCCAGCAGGCACGCTCGGACCTGAACCTCGGCTGGGTGACGCTCCACACCACGAACGTCCGCGCCGACTCCGCCGCCTACCTCGGCACCGCCGGGGCCACCATCTTCTCGGACAAGTATGCGGCCCTGTGGGACTACACCCGCAGCGACCCGGCCGTGAACGAAGTCGCACAGCACATCTACGACGCCCAGACCAACCCGGGCTCCACCTACCCGCCCAAGGCGAGCAAGTCCATCCCCGGCAAGATCGGGTCCGGGCGCCCCCTGTACTACGCTGCCGACGTCGTCTGGGACCTGGAGACCTACCAGCGCCGCAAGGACAACACCACCGCGAAGAACAACGCGTGCAAGGCCCTGTCGCCGTCCGGGACCCCAGTCGGTAAGGAGTGCGACGAGTACCCCTTCGCGAGCACGCTGGAGGGCGCCGGGCTCGGGGACGGCAACTTCTCGGTCCGCTACGTCTCCTCGGCCGACAACAACACCGCTGGCCAGTGGCTCGCCACCTGGTACAAGGACGAACGGGTCATCAACCGAGAGGGCTTCTACCCCATCATCGGCGGATAGCAGACCCTCCGCCCGGCAGCCGGGCCCCGTACGCCGTGGCGTACGGGGCCCGGCGCGCTACCGCAGCGGCCACACCCGGACGTCGAACTGCTGAACCCCGCTCTCCTCGGGCACCGGCCGCCGCCACACCCGCACCCGTACCTTCTCCCGGCCCTCGGGGAGCGACAGGACGCCCTCGTTACGGCCTTCGGTCGAGGTGCACTGGATCTTCCGCTGCGGCGCCACAAGTTCGACGTCGGCCACCAGAAGACCCGCCCCGTCCGGCGGGGACTGCAACCAGTACGACACGGCTGCCGCGATGGGACCGGGCCCGATCTGGACCCGGACACCCAACGCGGTCGGGCTCACAGCCAACTGCTCATCCTCGCTCAGGTTCACCGTGTGGATTCCCTCGTCGTCCCCCAGCACCCAGAGCCAGCCCCACTGTCCATGGAACGGTCCGGCGAGCGTCTGCTGCTCGGGTAAGCCGGTGGCGTAGATCCCTGCGAAGTCCAGTGCGTCCATCGCCGGAGTCTAGGACGCGCCCACCCACGGCAGGTGCTGAACAGCACCTGCCGTGGGTGGGCGCGGTTCTCTACGTCACACGGCTCGGCCGCGTCTGGGGCCGTGGCACCGGTCTAGTCCTCCCAGCGCAGGCCCTGGTTGAGATCCCCTACCCGCCATGTCTGCACGACGTACTTCTCCAGGCCGCTGTCGCGGCCCGAGTGCTGCAGCTGCCAGCGCTCCTCCAGCGGGAACATGCACTGCCGTTCTACGCGGATCCGGTAGCGGCCCGGCGGTCCCATGGCGATCGGCCCTTGGTTCATGTGCCCCTGGAACAGCTCCTCCACGGTGGCCAACCCGTACCGGGACAGGATCTCCACCTCGCCGACCGGCGGCACCGCCCCGAGGCCCGGCTCCCCGTCCCAGACCTCGAAGTCCAACTCGGCTTCGTGGTACCCGATCAGGCTCATGACGCGGACCGCCCGTTCCCCGGCCCCAAGGCCGTCGTCCTGCCCCAGCGGAGGGTTGGTGTGCTCGTCGCTGGCCTCGTCAAAGTCCGCGATGACGAACTGGGAGTGGTCGACCTGCACCACCCGCTCGATCCGCCACAGGAGCCTGCTCATGTCGTTCATGCCCTCACCCTTCCAGCCCGACGGCCGGTGCAGGTGGCGAACAGCACCTGTGCCGGCCGCGGTGCTGTACCTCGCCTCAAAGTGGCGCCGCGAACCCGCTGTGCCCCGTTGTCCAGCGGGCGGCCAACGGCGGCGAGGCTCCCGGGCGGGAATCCGTCGGGCAGCCCCCTCCCGCCACGCCCACCCCGACGACGGACACGCTGTCGGAGACGACCGGCCGGCGCCCACCCCGTCCTGGCACGCGGCAGGCGCTCGGGAGCATTTGGCCGGCGCGCTCCCGAGAACCTCACCGCCAGGACGGCTCCCGACGGCGTGACGAGCGCCCGACTGGAGGGCCCCGGGTGTCGGTCGGCTACTGGGCCTTAGCCTGTTCGATCAGGGCGGCGCCGACGGCATCGGTCAAGGCCCGGTCGATACCGGCCTCTTCCAGAATGGCCCGGCTGATGGCCGCCACCTCGTCGGCGAGGTCGAGGAAGGTGGTCTCGTCGGCGTCCAGCTCAGCGATCACCTGCAGGGCCGGCTCCGGGGCCAGCAGGAGGGGGGCGGCCTCGAAGCAGAAGTCGTGCGCGAGGTGGTTGCGGCGGCCCTTGGCAGCGGTGAGCCGACCTTCGAGCCCGTCGACCGCCTTCAGGTGGCCGGTCATCTCGCTCGGAGCCTTGCCTACCGGCGGGGCCGCCACCACACTCCGCGCATGGACGTGAACCCGAGGACAGAGATACCCGCGCGAAGCAGACGGCTCCGCCGTGGCTTGACCGTGGGGGGAGTGCTCCTCGCGATGCTCGTCTCCACCGGCGCGGAGGAGGCCGGGTGCGTACCGCCTGCCGAAGGCGGCGGCGCCGTCAACGGGGACAAGGGGCAGGCCTGCCGCTACATCATGCACTTCCCCTACGTGGAGCGCGGGAAGATCGTAGGCCAGGTCGACGTGACCTGCTACGAGGCGGTCCTCAGAGGGCGTTACGTCCGTTTCTGGTAGCGGCCTCGTCCGGGTTGGGTGAGGAAGCCTTGGCGGGTGAGGCGGCCGAGGCGGCTGCGGGTGATGTTGACGGATGCCTCGTCGGTGGGCATGCCGAGGAGTTCGTGCAGTTCGCGAGCCCGGAACTCCTGGCCGGGGTGCTGGTTGAAGGCGTTCACGATGTCCTGGTAGACGGTGGGCGCCTCGGACGGTTCGGGTTCTTCCCCGGCCGGTACGAGTTCGGCGATGACTTTCCGGGTGGTGGCCAGGTCCGCCAGACGGGCCTCGGTCTCGGCC
>NZ_JBFBBA010000073.1:0-20696 GCF_040682455.1 Streptomyces sp. NPDC051183 | reverse complement strand
CGCGGGGAGTGGTTGGGTTACAGGCGGACCGTCTGGCCCTGGTCCTCGACGTGGTCGGCGTCGGCCTCGGGGTCCTCGGCGTACTCGGCCACATGAAGGGAGAGTTCGTGGCGCAGCTTGACGGCCTGGACGCTATCGAGGCCCACGGCCGTCGGGGTGCAGTACTCGGCGCCGTAGGCGTACTCGTCGGCCCGGTAGAAGCCGTATCCGAGCCGGTCTACGGTCTCGGCGCCGCCGCCGTACAGTTCGTCGGCGAGTTCGCGGATGGTGTCGAGCTGGTCGGCGGCGGTGAGCATGACGGTCGGCACGAAGGGCTCCTCGGTTCGATGGTTCGCGGTGTCCGGCCCGAGGCTTGCCCTCCCCGTTCCGACATTGACCGGAACCTGAGGGTTTCCTCTATGAGCCTGCTGTCGGTCGGGTCGAATGCTGCTCCTGCGGCCTGCCCTTCCATTTCCGGGTGCCCTACGGCCCGTGCGCGGATCCTCCGCCAGAGCCTGGCCTTTTCCTGGGCGAGTGCGAGCGGGCCTGTTCCATAGACGTCCTCGTCGCCGCGCAGGACGGCGAGGAGGGTCTTTTGTTCGGCGGTCCGCTCCTCGAATGCGGCGGCGGCCAGTTTCCGCAGGTGGGCCGCGTGCTCGGTGGCGGGCACGTGCGCGCGGTAAAGGTGGAGTGGGTGGGACGGCATATTAGTTTCCTCGCACGAGATGGTAGGTACCGGCTCCGGCGTAGAGGGGGGATCACACTGCCGCTGTTGATCATGTGGATGGCGAGTGACTCCGCCACGGCCTCGATGTGGTCCAGCCACAGTTGCGGCACCCCTTCGGTGCCGTGGTCGGTGAGGTAGTCGAGTGTGTACTCGGTTACAGCCGATTCGGGATCGACGCTGAATTCGGTCGTCCGGATGTATTTCTCCTGGCACTTCTCCGGAAGGTCTTCAGCCTCACATGTTTCGTAAATGTGCTTGACGACTGCATGGGGGAATTCGTCCAGCGCTTCGGCAATAAGGACAAGGTTTTCGATGTCTTCCGTCTCGGCAATTTCGATTCCTCCAAAACCGTCGAAACTGTGGATCGCGTATTCTTCCGCGTCTCCTTGGGGGGAGGTTTCGAGTATGCCGCTTATCTCGCCGTATACGGCCTCGACGTCGGCGCCGATGTTTATCCATTTCCCGTGGAGTCGTCCGGCGTTGTAGTCGGAGAGGGAGGCGACATAAATTGCGTTCATGGGGGTTCGTCCTAGCCTTTGCGTGCCGGTGCGGGGTAGGGCCGGGCGGCCCCACCGGGCCGCCCGGGAGGGGTTATCCGATGACGCGCATTCCGATCAGGCGCGGGCTGTCGTCGGCCTCTGCGCACCAGTCGTGTGCGCAGTCGGCGCACAGGTGGGGGCACCCGCAGGTGTCGCCGTGGAAGGTGGCCACGTGCCAGCCCTGGTCATGGGCTGCCCAGGCTCCCGCGTCGGCGTCGTCCGGGAAGCTGGAGGGCTGTCCGCAGCGCTCGCACTGGATGGGCTCGTGCTCGTCGGCGGCCGGCCAGATGCGGACGGGCGGGGCCTCGGTGAGGACGGCGACCATGGGAAGACTCCTTGGCTCGGTGGCTCGTGGTGTCCGGCCCGGGGTTTGCCCTCCCCGATCCGACATTTACTATTCTAGCTGCCGGGGTGGGGTTTCGCAACTTCGGGGCGGTGGTTTTCGGGATTGCTTCGCCGGGTTCGGGGTTCGCGGGCGCGGAGCGGTCGCGTGTCCCTGCGGTCTGCTTCGCCGGTCGGCCGGGGTGGGGCCGTGGCGTGGACGTGCAGGTTGCCGCTGACCTTTCTTTCTCCCGCCCCGGTAAAGGCAGTTCCAGGGCTCGGGGGTCTGGCGGTCAAGCGCGGGAGGGAGTACCGCAGCCGGTATAGCGACGTAGGAGCGGGCCGGCGAGGACACGGACCGGAGCGCTTGAGGGCCAGACCCCCGAGCCCACAATCAGAAGGCCGGGGATGGAGGAAGACCCCCGGGGTCGCTCGGAGCGGAGCGGAGGGCGGCCGCGGGGGAGCAGCGCTCGGCGGAGCCGGGCTCCTTCCGGTGCGGAGCGCCGGCCTTGGTCCCTCCTTCGGCGGGTCTCCCGCGGGGGACCCGCCGGGGGCGGTCAGGCCTGGTGTTCGTTGTCGGGGCCGGCTGCGATGGCTTGGAGTTCCTGGATTTTCCGGAGCGTCTTGTCGCGGGCGGCTTGTGCTCGGCCGAGTTCGAGCTCCCGCAGGTTGAGGTCGTCGGTGTGCTGCTGGAGCCAGTGGGCGGCGGCGGTGCGGCGGGCGGTGTCCTCGAGGGCGGGCCGGTCGGGCTGGGTCCGCCAGTGGGCGATGACCGCGCCGAGTATGGCCTCGGCGTGGCGGGCGGTGGCGGGTGGCAGGGGCACCGGGTTGGTGTTCTTGTCTGGCCGCTTGGTGGGGACGGTGGAGCCGTTGTCGAGGGACTCGAAGGACACGGGGGAGGGGCCGGTGAGTGCGATCCCGTTGACGGTCAGCGGGTCCTGGCGGTGCAGCTGGGTGGGGTGTTCGGTTCCGAAGTGGACGAAGAGGTCGGGCCGCCACGCGCGGGCCGGCTCGGTGGGGTCCGGTGCCGCGGCCCCGGGAACCAGGACTAGGTGTCCGCGGGCGTGCGGGGCGCGGATCTTGTACGTGGTGGTGCCGTCGGCGGTGTTGGTGGCGACGTCCATGTCGAGGTGCCCATAGGTGGCGAGGTGCTGGGAGGCGTGGGTGCTGCGGCTGCTGGGGGCGGGGTGGGGCATGGGGGTCATCTCCTGGTGGTGCCGCTCCGGCTCTGGTCCGGCTGGGCCTGCCCGGGGACGGCTGTGTGCCGCCCCCGGGGCTGTTGGCGGGTCAGGGGCACGCCGGGGGAGCGGGGCGAGGACTGCTCCGCGCCGCTCGCCGGTCGTACATGCGGGCCTTGATCTGGTCCGCGGTGGGCGGTTCGTACCGGTGCCAGCCGACGGTGGGTTTCCATCGCTGGAAGTGCTCGCCCTTGTTGAGGCCGCACCAGCGGCAGGCGGACGGCGCGGCCGGGGGCTTCACGGGCGCTCCGGCGGCGGGGCCGGATGCGCGTGCGAGGGCTGAAGGTCCCAGGAGAGGTCCTGGCAGTCGACGCGGACGGTGTCGGGTATGGCGGCGGGAAGGGTGGTTCCGGGGCTGAGGGCGTATACGACGGTGACGCGCAGGGCGGCGCCGGTGTTGTTGCGCAGCCGGCCGCCGAGCAGGGCGGCCATGTCGTGGGGGGTGGCCTGGTCAAGGGGGACGTGCTGGCCGGTGACGCACTCGGTGCAGGCGCATCCGGGCGGGTCGACGGCTATCGGGGTGGGCATGGCGGGTCGGGCCTTTCGTGGTGCGGGGCGGGGGCCGCCGTGCGGCGGGGGCGGGGACGGCGGTGGGCGCACGCGGGCGTGGCGGCTCGATGCCGCCGCGTCCGCGGTCGCCGTGCCGGCCGGGGGGTGCCCGCCCTCCGGGGGACGGGCACCTGGGCGGCGGGGTCAGCGGGCCGCCGCGTCACGGTGGAGTCGCATCCCCCACACGGGGTGCCAGGCGGGAACGTGGCTGGAGGCGGCGGCTGCGCTGAAGTCGGGGACGACCTCAAGGCGGGTTTCGGGGCGCTCGCTGGGGGTGCAGCGCTCCCGGGCCTTGATCGGTACGAGGTAGCCGTTCTCCCAGACGTTGACGGGGGCGTATGAGCTGTCGGGGCACAGGGTGAGCATCTCGGTGCCCGTCCGGGTGACGACGAACCACCATGTGGAAGGGCAGGCAGCGGGGGTCTGGGCGGTCTGGGGGTGGGTGGCTGTCGACTGCATGGCGGGCCCTTCGGTTCGGGGGTGTGGCCGCGTGCGGCGGCTGGGGAATCCGGGCGGTGGGCGCGCGCGGGCGCGGCGGCTCGATGCCGTCGCGGTCGCGGTCGCGGTACCGGGGGCCGGGCCCGTCCGGGGTGGGAGTGCGGACGGGCCGGGCGGGGTGCCGCCCCGGGAGCGGTGGGAGTGGCTCCGGGGCGGCGGCTTGGGGGTTACGCGCTGGCCGCGAGGCTCATGGCGGTGAGGGCCTGGCCTTCGAGTTCGAACGCGGCGTCGGCGTCGTCCAGGGTCTGGGCGGTGGCCGTGATGGCCTGCATGAGGCCGCCCGCCGTGTTCTGTCCGCCCGTCACGAAGTGGCCCATGATCGACTCGCGCAGGCTGTCGGTGAACTTGAGCTTCTTCGAGACGACCTCGATGGTCTTGACGGGGTCGGCGAGCGGGCGGCCCGCCTCCTTCTCGATCTGGGTGAGCTTGGCCTCGACGTACTCGCGGTCAAGGAAGGTGGCCACGGCGTCGCGGGCCTGGGCGGTGATCAGGTCCAGGTTTTTCGTCTCGGTGTCCCCCGACCAGCGGATGACGCCCTCGTCCAGCTTGGCGCCGAGGTGGACCGCGCGGAGCGCGTCCTTCTGGATGGTCATGCCGTTCTCGCACACCTTGACGGTGATGCGCGGGGTGATCGTGAACGCTCCGGCTCCGACCTCGGAGTTCGCGATGACGAATCCGGCGGACACGATGGGCAGTTCGTCGCCGCTCTGGCCGGTGAACGGGGAGCGGTAGCCGCGCAGGAGGGCGGGGGCCAAGACCTTGATGTGCTCGGACTCGACGCGGACGATCATGCGGCGCTCGGTGAGGTCGCATCCGGTGATCTTGACCTCGTGGCCGGACTCCTTCACGCCGCTGAGCGCGGCCATCAGGACATCGAAGTTGTCGATCCGCTTGTAGCTGTCGGACAGGAACGCGCGCAGGATGCCTTCGCCGCCCTGCTCGCCGGTGAAGCCGCGCAGGAGGAACTTGCGGGTGGGGTCCTCGGCGAGCCAGCCCATGACGTTGGCGTCGTACAGGTCCACCTTGTCGGCGCGCATCCGGCGCAGGTAGGCGAGCGGGATGCCGAGCTTGGCGGCGATGCCCTCGTCGGCCACGGCCGTGGGGCGGTAGGTGCCGTCGGCCATGGTGACGCCGGTGTCGGTGAGGATCGGGGGGAGGCCCTGGACGGTGAAGTTCCCGCCCTGGACGGTGAGGGCACCGGCGGGGGCCACCATGTCGATCTTGGCGCCCTGCTGGCGCTGGAGGATCTGCGCGAGGTTGGAGAGATCGGCGTTGCGGGCGCTGGACGCGGCGTCGGTCGGGATGACGACGGCGGCGCGGCGGGTGAACTGCTCGGCGGTCTCGATAGCCATGATGCGCTCCTGTGTGAGGCTGGTTCGTGGTGTCCGGTCCGGGGGCTTGCCCTCCCCCTTCCGACATTTACTATTCTACTCATCCGGGGTGTGGCGCACAAGTTCTGAGCGGCGGATTTCCATGATCTTTTGGCGGATGTTCTGCGCCCCGCAGACTGGTTGGGCCCTGAGCGGGGGGTCCCTCCGGTCGGTCGGCGGCGCGGTGGGTGCCGCGCCCGGGTAGGGCGGCCGGGCTCGCGTAGCGACCGCGTAGCGGCTTGGCCTGGCCGTTCTGCCCGGGGGTGGCAGGGTTCGGACGTCGACCGACCGGAGGGACCCCCCGCGCCCCGCCGCCCCCACCACCGACCAGCCGCACCCGAGAGCGGCCCCCCGGCCCCTCTGGGAGTGAGGCTGGGGTCCGGGGCAGCGCCCCGCTCCTGCGCCCCGCTCCTGCGCCCCGCTCCAGCAGGTCCGTACGGACGCCGGGCCTGTGCCAGGGACGGCGGGATCGGACGCTATCCAGCGGGCCGGCGCCAACCGGGTGCCAGAGCGGCGTCCGATGCCGTTCGAGCGGGCTTCCGGCTGGGCGGCCGAGAGGGGGCGGGCCGGGCAGGTGCTCCTCGGCGGGGTCGGGTAATCCTCCCCGCAGCCACCTCGGTTCCCGCTACCGTGGCCGTCAGCCGCAGGGAGGTGGAGTGCCAACAACCGTGGTGGGGTTCCGGCTCGGGTCCGACAAGCAGGGGCGTCAGGTGACGGTGGTGCTAACGCAGGCCGGTGTCCTGCACCGCTGTAACGGTCCGATGGGCCTGGCCCCCAAGGCGACCAAGCCGGCCGTGCCCTGTGCCGTGGATCCCCATCCGGTGCCGCGGCAGTCCGCAAAGCTCCGGCAGATCCACGCGGAACTAACCGGCAAGGGCTACAGCCGGGTGTTGGTGGCGCCCGCCTGCGTACGGTTGGAGGTTACCGAGCACCCGCTCCACGCCCATCCGCACGGGCCCAACGCTCCTGCCGTACACCCGGAGCTGCTGGAGGAGTTCCTAGGCCTCGCGCCGTCTGCCCCGCTGCAGCTCGACGAGGCGCTCCGCGACTTCTACACGGCCATCGGCCTACCAGCACGCCCCCAGCATCTGGTCCGCGCCGGCCGGACACCGGCACCTCTTCCGTCCCGGGCCGATGGAGCGCTTCGCGTTCTCGCCCGCGGCTCCGCCATCAGCTCGTCGCCACGCCGGACGATCGGCTGGAGGGTCACCGCCGGCGAAGTACGCCTCCACGTCGGGGCGGGCGGCGAGGCCCTGGCCCACGGGGAGGTCGCCGAGCTCCAGGCCGCCCTGACGGCATGGCTCCGCCTCAACCCGGCTCCCGGCATGCAGGCAGCACCACCACCGCGCCGGGCAGAGACAGCGGAGCGAATCCCACAGGCAACGGAATCTGACCAGCCGCGTGTTGGAGGGCGTCGACCGGGTGGTACATCCGGCTGACGGGAGACGGATCCCGCTGCCATCATCAGCCGATGGAGTACTTCACCCTCACCACCAAGACGACCGGCCAGGACCCGGCTGCAACCGCGGCTGCCCTCCAGCAGGCCTGGGACGCCTGCGCCGAGGTGCCGTGCCCCAAGTGCCACGTACCGGCAGGGCAGTACTGCCGGGACCGGACTGGTGGCGTCTTGTATGTGACGCGCTTCCACCGGCCCCGACAGGACGCCGCGGGCGTGCCGAGCGTGCTCGGGCCGGTCGGCATCCACGGGCTCAGCTGGGCCAAGGGCACCGGCCGGTACAGGTGGGATGACCGCCGGATTCCAGCGGCCCGGTGACGAACTGGCTGCAGGCCCAGCGAGACGCCGCTCCGTAGACCTGACCACTGGGCCGTTGCGATGAGTCGACGCAGGATGGCGTGGCCGGGTGGGCCTCAGCTGGGCTTTCCGCCGGGGCGGCCCGGCGCCGTGGTTCCACCCGGACGAACCGCCCTCGCAGCACAGCCCATCAGGACCTCGAACGTCTCCTGCCAGCGGCCGGGATCTCAACGGTGGCCGCATCCGTTCCCGGACCAGCCCACAAACGCGATCATCAGCAGCGGGCGGCCGACGGCTGGCTACCCGGCCCAACCGGTGACGGCCACCACCTCACGCGCGATGTCCACGACATGCCGTCCGTCCGTCACCACCCGCACGGTCCCCGCACAGGCGCGCTGGTCCAGAAGCCGCGCATTGCGCGCACTGCCCTTCAGCTCCTGCTCCAGTTCCGAGCCGAGTTCCCGGCCGACCAGCCGCTCGCGAGCGGTGGCGTCCGAAGCCGTGAGCAAGACCCGTGTGATACGCGCCTGCGCCCCCATGGCACGCACGAACATGCCGGTCGCCTCAGGCAGCACGCTGGCGGTGTTCGTGTAGATCAGGCGGCGGTAGCCGCGCTGGGTGAAGTTCTCCCACACGGCCGTCAGGTTCTTTTCGGTGATCTCCGAACGGTGAGGGTCCCCCTCTGGTGCAGGGTGGACCTGCCCCATGAAGTCGCCGTCGATGACCGCATGGGAGACCGCCGCGGCGCGCAGCAAAGCCGAAACTTCCCACCCCACCGTCGTCTTGCCGACGCCGGCCCGCCCTCCGATGAGCAGAACTTCCGAGTGCTCCATGGACGCAGCATGCCCGGTGGCGACAGCCTCACGCGATCCGATATCGCTCCGTCCCCATGACCACGTCGGCGACCAGCAAGATCGCGATCTCCGGTCACCGTCTTCTACCGGCTGAGGGTGATGGCGAGCTCGACCTGGTCGTGGCCGGCGAGCCGGTCCGCACCGGAGCCGTTGGCGAGGGCCGGGGTATCGGTGCGCAGGACGGCCGTGACCGTGGGGGTGGGCTGATCGTCGAGGGCCAGCGCGAGGGGCCGGGCGGTGCCCTTGGCGATCCAGCCGAGATGGACCCCGAGGTGTTCCACGCGGATGGCGTTCGGGTCGGCGGGGTTTTCGTGGTCTCGGACGAGGTCGAGGACGGTTCCGGCGGGGAGCCGAGCGAGGTATTCCTCGCTGGAGGTGTGCCGGATGCCGCGCAGCGGGGTGGTGAACATGCCGCGTCCGCTGAGGATGGTCTTCTGGACGGTGTGGGGGCTGCGCCGCTCGGTGCTGCGGATGAGCAGGGCGGCGACGCTGGGGGTGGTGAGGGCGGTGATCTCGTCGGTGGTCAGGTTGCCGAGCCAGCTGGTGAAGTCGGAGAAGGACGGCTCGTGGACGGGGCAGCGTGAAGCCAGGTCGATGGCCGCGCCGCGCTGGTCGATTCCCAGACTCGCGGCGTAGCAGGCGGGGGCGGTGTCGACGCCGTACTTGAGCATGGCGGGCAGGGCGGAGAGCGGCCCTTCGGCGGTGATGCCGTGGCGGGTCTCCAGGATCTGCAGGATCGCCGAGACGGTCCACGCGAGGTCCTGGACGATCACCTTGTCGATGTACGCGGAGGTGACGGTGATGTCCTTGGCGCCGAGGGCCTCGTGGTGGCCGGCGTGGATCTCCTGGAGCGTCCGGCCGGAGATCCAGTCGGTGGCGATTGGGACGACGGTTTCGACCGGCCGGTTCTTCGCGGTGGCGCTGCGCCGGAGTTCCTGGATCGTGGTGGCGGCGGTCAAGACGGTGTGGCGCAGTGCCGGCCATCCTGCGGGGCTGAGGAGGTCCGGGTAGGTGGTGAGGACGACGGCGATCCCCTCCGCGGCGGTGATCGCGTCGAGGCCGCCTTGCAGGCTCAGCCCGGTGCGCAGGACCGCCGCGCGGGCGGCCGGGTCGGGGAACTGGCGGGCGAGCGCGGCGACACGGCTGGCGGTGAACCGGACGAGCGGCTTGAGGGACCAGTCCTGGGATCCGATCTGGTGGCCACCCAGGGTGTGCGCGAGCAGGTCGTGGGCGGCTTCCTCCAGCAGCTGCTGGTCGGCCGTGTCGACGACCTCCTCGGCGAGCATCGCCAGGAGCTGGAGATCCAGACCCTGCGCCCAGTTGGTCAGCTCTTCCTGCTCCGGTTCCGGGAGTTCGAGATCGGTCAGGTCCTGTCCCCGGGTTGGGCGGGCTCCCAGCCTCGCGACAGCGAGGCGGTAGTAGAGCGCGCCGATGGTGGACAGGACCGGTTCCATGTTGCCCTTGTCGAGGTAGCGGCGCCGCAGGGCGCGCGCGTCCTTGTCGTCCTTCGCGATGAGGACGACGTGGCCTTCCGTCTCCCGGAAGGCCCGGCCGGCCCGGCCGGCGGCGTTCCAGAACTCACGGACGGGGATTTGTGTCCTGTTGCGCGAGGTGCTGTGTACCAGCACGGTCTTGACCGGCAGGTTCATGCCCTGGGAGAGGGTGCTGGTGGCGCACAGCACACGCAGTGTGCCCTTGCGGTAGGCGCGCTCCAGCAGGTGACGGACTGCTTGCGGGACCGTGCCGTGGTGGTAGGCGATCCCTTGGATCACCATCGCGGTGAGCTCGTGCTCCTCGCCGAGGTGCTCGGCGATCCTCTCCGAGAGCTCCAGGCGCTGATCTCGCAGGTTCGATGCCTGCCAGCTGGCGGCGGGGTCCGCACCGAGGACGGGGATGCCGGTCTTCTTGAGCGCCCTTTGCAGGGCGCGTGCGGCGGCCTGCGCGTAGGCCGGCTGCGTCGCGGCGATGAGTACCGGGCCGAGGCGTTCGAAGTGCAGTGCCAGGGCGGCCGCGACGTCCTTGGCGTCGCGCGGGGACAGCTTGGTGCGGTTGAGGTGGCGGGTGAGGACCCGGGGGACGAAGAAGTCGTCCGCTTGGGCGGTGCCGTACTGGATGCCGCCGCTCTGCCCGTGCTTCTCCTGGCCCCACCAGGAGAACACCCCGGTGCGCAGCTGGGATGGTGACCAGTCGGTTTCCGCGTGGTTGGTGCCTTCGGCGGTGGGCTCCAGCCAGCGGGCGATGTCCTCGCCGTTGGGCAGGACGGCGGACAGCAGGACGATCCTTGCCTGCGCGGTGGTCCGGCGGATCCGGGTGAGGACCATCTCCAGGCGCAGCCCGCGCGGGGACCGGTCGATGGAGTGTCCCTCGTCGACGAGGACCAGGCGCAGCCGGCTGGCGAGCTCGGGGGTGTTGCGCAGCAGCAGGTCGAGCTTCTCGGTGGTGACGACGAGGATGTCGGTGAAGTCCAGGAGTTGCTTCTCGTAGCGGACGTGTTCGGCGCCGCCGAAGAGGGAGGAGACGCGCAGGCCGACGAGTTCGAGGCTGGCGGCGAGGTGCCGCTCGACCTGCGCGGCGAGCGCGCGGGTGGGCACCACGTACACGGCCAGCGGAGGGTCCATGAAGCGCAGGAGCAGCCCGAAGGGGCCGTCGTCGGTCTCGCCGGTCTCGTCGGTGTCGGCGAGGGCGTGGAGGATGGCCCACTCGGCGATGTGGGTCTTGCCTGCGGAGGTGGGCATGGTGACCGTGAGGCTGTGGGCCCGGGCGTCGAGGAGGCCTGCGTCGAGGGCTTTGCGCTGGGATGGCCAGACCTGGGTGAGCGGGTGGCCGGAGACGATCAGGGCCTTGAGGTAGCGCTCCCAGGTCCTTGACCAGCTGGAGGCGCGGCGCAGTAGGAGCCACGGGGAGGTCGCGACGATGTCCTCGACGGCGTGGGCGAGGGAGTCGACCAGGGTCCAGGTGTCCACGACGGAGGCCTGGAGGAGGATCGACGCGGCCTGCTTCAGATCGGTGACCGCGGCGCGGCCGGCCGTACGGTCGCCTCTTCGCCACAGCGCGGCAAGTGAGCGGGCCGCGCGGCCGACGAGGCCGTAGGCGGCCAGTACAGCGAGGTCTGCCTGCTCGGCCCGGCCCGCGTCGAGTGCGACGGTGAGTTCGCGGCCAAGGCGCGGCACTTCGCTGACCGCGGCCGCTCCGAGCTGGGCGACGGCGTCGATGTCGCGCTGCAGGATCGCGCCGGCGGCCGCGGCGATCCGGTACGGGGCGGCCGCGGCCGCGGTGGGCCCGTCGGTGTCGGGCAGGTCCCCGTACGCGAACAGTTCCCCGACCTCCTGCTGGAAGGTGCGGGCGATGGCGGTGGCGTTGGCCTGGTAGCCGGCCAGACCCCACATCGTCGCCGAGATCGCCAGCAGCTCGATCCGGGCCTCCGGCGCGGCGGCCCGCGCGGCCAGATCGGCGTACGCCTGGGCGATGTCCGGCAGCGGCCCCGGATCTGCACGGCGCTCGCGCGGGGTACGGGCCAACTGCCCGAGCCGGGCGAGCGAGAGACCGCGGCGCAGAGCGTCAGGATCGTAGGTGTACTCGGCGCTCCCCTCGGTACTGATCTGCTCGGCCAGGACGTGGGAGTGCAGCTGGCCGAGCAGGGCCGCGGACGCCTCTCCCGTGGCCAGTGCCTCGTCGCCGAGACGCCGCATGGTCCCGTCGTCGTCCCTCACGCTGTGCCCGCCGTTCCGCTGTCCTTGCTGCTGCCGGTTGTGCTGCCGGGGGCGGTCTCGGCCGCGTCGTAGACCCGGCCGACGAACTCCTTGAGGTCGTCGATCTTCACAACGGTCAGCTCGGTGCGCTGGGTCACCTTCGCGCCGAGCCCGGTCACGATGTCCTCCTTCCACGACTTGGCATCGTGGACGAAGAGCATGTGCCGCTCCACCTGGCGCCGCGCCGGATCGCGCAGCAGCGCGCCGAGCCGGCGCGCGAGGAACACCTGTCCGCGGTCGTTGCAGCGCGCCATGAGGAAGTGGATGCTCTCGTCGAGCCGGGCGAAGACCTTCTCCAGGCTGTCGTACGCCTCGGTCCCCACACGGTTGTCCCGGGAAGCGCGGGTCTTCACCTCTGGCACCGCGATGGCCGGCGGGTCCTGCCGGAAGCGGAACGCCAGCACGTCCGTGCCCTGCACGGCCTGCGCCGGGGTCTGTTTGTAACGCAGCTTCAAGACCGGGACGCACCACCGACGCACCTTCCGGTAGAGCGCTCCGGTGATGATCTCCCCGAAGTCCCCGTGCCGGATCTTGCGGTCCACGGGGAACTTGTTCTTCCGCAGGTAGCCCGCGACCTCCGGTGCGCCCAGGTCGTCGAAGACGTTGGCGAGCTCGCCGGGGACCAGGTAGTTGCGCATCACCTCGTGGCCCAGCTGCGTGACAAGCTCCTCGTCCTCGATCAGCCCGCCGTCAGCGAGGAGCTGGTACTCCAGCAGCCCGTCTGGCTGCTGGACGTCCTGGGGCCTGAGCCACTTGTCGAACACGCGCGCCTCTCCTCCCCCTGGGCGTGCACCCGGTCGGCGAACGCGTCTCGGACCTAGGCTAGGTCAGTACCTGCTCGTCGGCTCCGACTAGTACTCCAGCAGTACTTCGTGGCTTGACCTGGGGAAACGTCGAGCGGTGGGAGTGTAGCGGGCAGAGTGCTGTCACGGACGGCTTCTGCCCGCCGGCCCCTCGAAGGAGTGCCCACGGCGACGAGATCGCCCTGGGCCGGGGAAGCCTCTCGTCGTGATCACCGAACAGGCCGAGACCTGGGACCGCGACCTCGACGACCTCTTCACCACCATCGGGCACCACTTCGGCCGCGTCGAACCCCGCCGCCGGATGCGGGACTACGTGCGCGCGCTGCTCGCCCCGGTGGCACGCAAGAACAGCTGGCAGCTCGCCGAACACGCCGGCCACCGCACCCCCGACGGCCTGCAGTACCTGCTCTCCCGCGCGCGCTGGAACCCCGATGACATCCGCGATGACCTGCAGACCTACATCGCCGGACAACTCGGCCGCCCCGACGGGGTACTGATCATCGATGACACCGGATTCCTGAAGAAGGGCACCACCTCCGCCGGAGTCCAAAGGCAGTACTCCGGCACCGCCGGCCGCACCGAGAACTGCCAGATCGGCGTCTTCGCCGCCTATGCCAGCACGGCCGGCCGCGCCCTGGTGGACCGGGACCTCTACCTGCCCAAGTCCTGGACCGACGACCGTGAGCGCTGTCGCGCGGCGAAGGTCCCCGACGAGCGGGAGTTCGCCACCAAGAACACGATCGCCGCGGCGATCGTCCGCAGGGCGCTGGCCTCACCGCTGCCGATCGCCTGGGTGACGGCGGACGCCGCCTACGGACAGGACAACCGCTTCCGCCGGATGCTGGAAACATCCGGCGTCGGCTACGTCCTGGCAGTCCCGAAATCCCAGTTCTCCCTCGCCGGCCCGCGCATCGACATGGCCTTCGAGCAGGCCCCCGACCAGGCATGGGAACGCCGCTCCTGCGGCGCGGGAGCGAAGGGGCAGCGCGAATACGACTGGGCTGCCGTCCAGTTGCGCCCGGTGGCCGAATACGACCATCAGGACGGCGTGCTGATCCGGCGACGCTGGGCACTGGCCCGACGCAGCCTCAGCAGGCCGGACGAGATCGCCTACTACCTCGGCTACGCGCCCCTGGACGTCGGCGTGGACGAGCTGGTGCGGGTGGCCGGGTTCCGGTGGGCCATCGAGGAGTGTTTCCAGGCAGCGAAGAACGAGTGCGGCCTGGACGAGTACGAGGTCCGCCGTTATATCGGCTGGTACCGGCACATCACCCTGGCCATGCTCGCGCACGCCTTCCTCGCCGCGATGAGCGCGCAAGCAGCCGAAAAGGGGGATCCACCAGTGAGGATGCCGAGGTCATCGCGCTCACTGTGGCAGAAGTGCGGCGACTCCTGGCAGCTCACGCACCCCGGCATCCCCGCGCCCGCACCCGCGCGCTGAGCTGGTCACTCTGGCGCCGTCGCCGCCAAGCGGTGGCCCGCCGCTGCCACTACCGTCGCCGTGGGCACTCCTTCGAGGGGCCGGCGGGCAGAAGCCGTCCGTGACAGCACTCTGCCCGCTACACTCCCACCGCTCGACGTTTCCCCAGGTCAAGCCACGAAGTACTGCTGGAGTACTAGAGAAGGCCGAAGGTGATCGACCCGTCGGTGGACCGGAGAAGGGCCTGCCGAGTGACGGAGATGCTTGTTGGTGTGCCGTGTGAGCGGCGCACAGGTTAAGAACCGCTGTCGAGCTTGACCGGCTCCGGGACCTCGACCAGGTGGCCGAGCCCGCTGTCGATGGCCTCGGTCGCGGCTGCGGGGAGTCCATAGGCGGCGGTGTAGCCGCGGCACATGGCTGCCGGGGTGCCGAGCGGGGCTACTGGGTCGAGGGTGCTGTGGCAGACCACGGTGCCGTCCCGGCTGGAGCGAACCGCCTCGATGAAGGCCTGGAGCCGGCCGGGTTCGAGCTCGACGGCCGTTCCGGCCGGGTTGAGGAGACATGTGGTGCAGCGCTTGCGAAGCACACGGATCTCGCCGGTGGACGGGTCCGCGTACGAGGGCGCCCTCTCGGCGATCAGGTCTTCGGCGCGCATCTCGGCGAAGGCCTGGCGGAGCGGGATGAGGTCGTCAGCCATCTTCCTTCTCCGGAGCAATGTACGGGGTGAGGGCGCTCCAGGCGGCGCTGGCGTAGTCGGTGACGGTCGCGTCCTCGCGGTGGACGTGCGCGAGCGCGGCCAGTAGCTGGGAGTAGCGCGGGTCGGTGGATACCGCGGGGGCTTCCTCAAGTAGCTCCCATTTGGCCCGGCTGGCCAGGGAGTGCACCGCGATGTACGGGGTGCGGCCGATGGGGCCGCCGTGGTCGTGCTCGACTCGGTAGGAGGCGCGCTGGTCCGCACCGATTTCCTCGACACGTAGGCGGCGGTCTCGGTGTTTCACGTCGGGGGCGAGGTCGCGGTACAGCTGCCCGACGGCCACGGTTCGCACGTTCGAACTCCTCTGCTTCGAGCTGCCGACCATTCCGATACGGAGGCCGGAGCGGGAGGTTGGGGTGCCGCCCCGGACGGCAAGGTACCGGAGCAGCATGCATGAGGCACCCCTCTTGATCATTTGCCCTTGTCGGGTGAGACCCCACCCTGCGGCACGGCCTCGCACTGGGTTGCTCGCAGGCCCGCGCGAGCGCGGATGAGCCGGGCGCGGTTGGCGACTTCGTCGGGCGGGGGCATCGGTCCGCCCCGGCCCTGGGCCGCGAGGCTGCGGATGCGGGCGGCCTGGCCTTCAAGCAGGGCGGCCGCCTCCTCATGGAGTTCGGCATCGGTTCCGGCCTGCGCGAGGACCGTCCAGTGCCCTCGTGCGCCGGGGAGGAGCACTTCACGCTCCCTCGCGGTGACGATAAGCGTGCGCTCGGCAGGCCCTCCTGTGCCCGTGAGTTGAACGAGGTAGTGGAACTGGATGTCCGAGGTGGGCAGCACGAGGGCCGTGCGCTCGCCCGTCTCCTCCTCGCCCAGGACGTGAGGGGCGTGGTCCGCGGCCCAGCTCTGGAAGAGGCCGGCGTCGGGGACCTGGCCGGTCTGCCGTGCGGCGTGCACGAAGTCCGCGAGCGCGGGCAGGAAGGTGCTGGGGCTCAGCCAGTGGTTGCGCTGCAGGAACGCGGGCGTGCCGCTGTCGGTCTGGTGCCACTCGATGATGGCGCGGGCTCCCATCGGGAGGCCTCCTCGGGGTCGTGGTGAGCTGCTTCGGGTTGCCCTCCCGGAGATTGGTGGTCTGCCGGGCGCCCCGGACAGGACCGGGGCGCCCGGGAGGTTTCAGGAGGAGGTCAGGCTCGGGTACCTCTCGGTCGGGGGCTCGACGCTGCCGGGGGCGAGCGGGAGGTACTCGTGGTCCGGGAAAACGTTGTAGGTGCAGAACCTGGCGTCGGGGTAGGCGTAACTCTCCTTCGTTCCCCGGTAGGTCCGGCTCCACCGGAAGGACCATGAGACGAAGCCGTCCTCATCGACGCTCACCGCGCTGACCTCGCCCACCGAGTACTCGGTGTAGGGGCCCGGGGTGAACGCGCTCTGGATGAGCATTCCGGCCTTGAGGTCGCGGGCCGCGACTGCGGGCAGCCCGGTAGCGACGCAGGCCGCGCAGGGGCCGTTGGCGTGGTGCTGGTGCGGCATGGGGAGCAACTCCTGGAGGCGGGGCGGTGTGTGGGGCTGACCCAGAGCCTGCCCTCCCTGTTCCGACATTAACTATTCTACTTATCGACCGGTGGGGTGTCACCGGGACACCCCACCGGGTCCACCGGCACTACCCGGGGAGCTGGTTCTCCTCGCAGGCGATGACGAGGTGTTCCAGGATCCGCTCGGGCCTGCCGGGACGGTCCTGGAGGCGCGCGACCCGCAGCGTGATCCGGCGGTGGCGAGCGAGTGTCCGCCCGCAGACCCTGCACTCCCCGAACACCAGGTTGGGCGTACCGGCCGCGGCGAGGCGCAGCTGCTCGGCGTCCCACACCTCGTCCGGGGAGCGGGTGGCCGCCAGGGCGTTGCCGGTGTGGTAGAGCTGTCCCTTCAAGTCGCCGGAGTCGAAGAGGTACCCCCAGACGGTCTGACCGCTGCGCAGGTCGATGATCTCCATGAGGGTCTTGGCGGGCTCGTGTTGAACGCTGGTCTGGAGCATGAAGTCCGGTGGGTGGGTGCCCAGCATGAGCTCACAGGGGCCTGTCGGCGGGAGGGGGAAGTCATCACGTGTCCGTCCTGTAGCGGGTGGTGGTGGGGTCGGGGCGCCGCCCTGCTGGGGCGCCGGCCGGAGGCGGCGGGCCTGGGCGATGCGGTCGGTGAGCTCTCGGGCGGTGCGGGCGTCGTCGCGGATCCGGCGGAGCGCCGTTCGGCGCTGCTCTTCCAGGTCTCTGACGTCCCGGGGGGCGTAGGCGTATTCGGCTGCCTGGTGCAGGTCGGCGAGGTCGGGCCGTCCGGTGTGATGGCGGACCAGGGCGGCCACGGTGGAGGCCGCCCGCTGATGCGCGCGGTCGGTCACACTGCCCCTCTCCCACGCGTCTGAGCCCGTGGCCCGGGCGACGGTGCGGCGGGGCGCCGGGCGGGGCCGGTGTCACGCCGCGGCGCCGACATGCGGGAACCCGGGGCCAGCGACCGCCGGTCCAGACCTCCCAGAGAACGGCCTGGGGAGTATCCCGGGCCAGCTGCCGCGCCACGCCCGGGCGTGAACCGGTCGGGCGGCTGGCGGAGCGTGATGAAGGCGATCGCCGAGCCCGTGGCGGAGAAGCCCCGGACGAGGGCGTGCTGGAGCCGGTCGGCCTTCTGGGTCTGGAGCTCCATGTCGTACTCGCGGACGAGGTCGTCGTAGACCTCCTCGTCGCCGACGGGCTGGCCGTTGCGCCGGGCTGCGGCGACGAACGCGCGCACGGTGTCGAGGTCGCGGGGGTGAGGGGGGTGAACATGGCGCCGCCGCCCCGGCCGGTGTCCTCGATGGACCCGGCCGGGCGGCCCTTGTGGGAGAGGACCGCGTGGTAGGAGGACAGGTCGCTCACAGCGTCGAGTTCGGTGACCTTGAGGTCGCCGTGGGGCACGGCGAGGCCGGTGTGGCGCAGGATGATGGACACGAAGCGTCTCCTTGCTCTGGTTCGTGGCGTTCGGCCCGAGGTTTGCCCTCCCCGTTCCGACCATGTGCCTGCGCGGCTTCGCGCTTTCGGGCGGCCGCGCAGGCGGGCGGGGTCCTTAGTACTGGTCGGGGGCGTCGGCGTGGCGGACGGCGTCGCCGTACACCTCGTCGGCGAGGCAGGTCAGGACGTAGAGGATGTGCGAGGGGCGCTTGTAGCGGCGGGCGATCGGGGCGATGACCTTGGCGGCGTAGCGTTCGAGGTGCTCGTCCTTGTCGCCGGGGCAGAGCGCGGCGTACTGCATGACGTGGGTGACGCGGACGCTGTGTGCACGCAGCGGTTCCTCGCTGTCGATGCGGAAGGACCGGTCCTTCGCCTTGTAGTACGAGCGGTCGGCACGGTGCATGAGCGCGGAGAGCGCCGTAGTGGGGTTGTCGTATCCCTCGGAGAGGGGTGTGAGGACCTCGCTGGCGTACTGGTGGAACTGGGCTTCGAAGTCGGTGTACGGGCGGGTGGCGAGTTCGATCATGTCGGCCATGATCTGCATCTCGTCCTGGAGGAGGAGGTCGTAGGTCTCCCAGTCGAATTCGTCGGCCACGGGGGCGCTCCCTTGCTGGTTGATGGTTCGTGGCGTTCGGCCCGAGGTTTGCCCTCCTCGTTCCGACGTGTACTAATCTACTCCATGGGTGTTGGTTCGTCAACCCGGCTTCCGCCCGCCCGGATCCGGGCCGCCGGCTGCTGGACGGCGTGAAGCTCGGCCCGTCAAGTCCCTTTCACCCGAAGGGCTTGAAGCTCGGTAGTGATCTTCAGCGGCGCGTGCGGGTGCCGTACCGTTTGCGGACTGCGCGAGCCCAAGGGGGCGCAGGATGCCGGACCAGGGAGAGGGCGGGCACAGGGGTGGGCGCGAACGACCAGGAGGCCGCCCGCGCGGAGCACGAGCGGCAGACGGGCCGCGGCAGCGGAAACGGCCTCGCGGAGGCCGGCTGAGCGGGGTCACGGCCAGGACTCCGCCGCCCTCGGGGCTCGGACCGGTCCGAGCCGCACGCCGGGACCCCGGGGTGATCCACCGGCGCGTCTAAGCCTGGTGCCCGGGCGCGGCCGTCGAGGTCGAGGCGGAGGCCGTGATCGAGATCGGCGTTCGGGTGGAGCTGGCGCATGGAGTGTCCAAGTCCTGGGGCGGGCGGTGTTGTGGCGTATGTGGGGGAGCGGGTTCACTCCCGGTGCGCTTGGGCGAGGACCTTCACCACCTTCGACGCGACGTCCAGGGGGAGCCGCTCGATCTTCAGGTCGGCCGTCGCTCCGCTCTCGTCGAGCCGGGCTCTGGCCTGAACGGGGGAGTTCCGGGGCGTGCCCGGCAGTGGGAGGGAGAGGCTTCCGGTGACCGTGACGGCGCCATCGGGGTGGCTGCTGGACCACCGGCCATCGGGGAGGAGCCGGCAGAGGTGCTCGGCGGCCTCCCGTCGGCGTGCTGATGCCCATGCCTCGTTCAGCACGTGCAAGCGGGCTGCGGTGTTGGCCTCCGCGTAGCGGGGGAGAAGCTTGCGGCGGACGTCCTGGGCGATGGCCTTCCCCCGGTCCGCGCGGGCCGAGATGGGGGTGGGGGCGAACGGCTCGCCTCCGGCCGGCATCACGGCGTGGACGCGGATGTACGCGGTGGTGTGCATCCGGGGGGCGCCAACTTCCAGGGTCAGGCCGTCGGGATGGACGATCTGAGCCCGGCGGCCCGAAGCGTGGTCGCCGCCCACGGTCCAGGGCGCGCCGAGGCCTTCGGCGATCTCGGAGGCGGCCTGGATGCAGATGTCGAGCTGGTTCATGCGCTCTCTCCGGTGATGCGGTTGGGTGCGCCGCGCGCGGTGTGCACGTGGCTTCGGGGGCGCGGCCCTGTGGGCGCGCTCAGTTGTCGTGCGCCCAGTGGAATCCGGCGTGGTGGACGCGGTCCTGGACCTCGTGGAAGAAGTCGGCGCCGGAGGCGCCGCGCGCGAGTTCGTCCAGCGTGATCCGGGCGATGTCGAAGGGGTTGGGAATCCCGGCGCGGCGGGCCGTGCGGTCGGCGGCACGCAGGAGGGTGCGGGCGAGGTGCCCGATGATGGTGCGCTGGTTCATGGGGGCCTGACGGTAGGGCCGGGGCGCCGCGTGAACGCGGCGCCCCGGGGGCTCTTGGATCTAGGCGTGCGCGAGGGGCGCGGTGGCGTTCAGGCGGGTCGTCGTGTGGTCGAACCGCTGGCCGCAGGGGGTGCAGAGCCAGGTGCTGACCAGTGCGCCGGTGAGCGTCACGCGGCAGTGGCGCTGGAGTACCTCGGGGCGGCGGCAGTCGTCGCAGTGGTTCGTCATGATGGTCTCCGTGAGGTGCGGGCGGCGGTTCGTGGTGGCCGTTCCGGGGTTCACCCTCCCCGTATTCGACATTGACTATTCTACCGATTGCGGGTGGGGGGTGCAACCCTGCGTCCTTCGCGGCGGTGGAGCTGCTGCCAGGCCGCGTCGGCCCGGGCGTCCGCAGCCGTGTAGCCGCACGGACAGCCGGGGCGACAGAACGAGCGTGCGGGCGCCTCGCACCCCTCGCATGCCTCGTCGAAGTCGGAGGGGTCGAACGGGCGGAGAGCGGGAGGCGGTTCGATACCTCTGTCACTCATGAGCGGATCCCTTTCCGGTGGTGGGCGCGGCGGGGGCGCGGTGGAGCCAGAAGCCGGGGCTGATCGGGTCGTGATGCCGACGGCCCAGCTCCCATCCCCGCAGCCGGGCGAGCCTTCCCCAGGACCACTCCTGGCCGGCCTCGCGGTAGTCCTCGGCGTCCGGCCGGTCCGTCACCCACAGCCGGGTGGTCGGCGGGGCGGCGAACGGGACGTCCGCACGGTCGGGGTACTCCACGACGGTGCGGACCAGGACGCGGGCGGCGCTGAAGGGGATCTCCTCGGTGGAGCCGAGGAGGGCTTTCCAGACGGGGCAGGTTTCACAGTCGGGCTGCCGGCCTTCCCAGCGGGAGGCTTTGACGCAGCTGCCGAAGCCGCCCCACCGCGCACGGAAGGTGTTGTAGCTCTCCAGCAGGGCGGCGTACGAGGTCGGCTGGAGAGCGCACTGGGCCCCGATGCCCATGTGCGCGTTGAGTGAGAGGCGGTTCCACCCGCCGCGGGGCCGTGTCGGGGAGGGTTCGGGCAGGAAGACCGGCATGGCGTCATCTCCTGGGGGTTGGCGGGTGGCGGCCTGGTGGAGCGCGCGGCGGCCGGGGGGCCGCCCCGCGCCGGCGG
>NZ_JBFBBA010000072.1:0-20938 GCF_040682455.1 Streptomyces sp. NPDC051183 | reverse complement strand
GGGCGCGCACTGCGGCCAGGGCCTTGTTGGACAGCTTCTGGCCACGGGTCAGGGGCCGGTTCCGGGCGGCCTTGTAGCCGGTGATCACCGCCGGGCCGTCGTCCGGGCCGCTGTCGTCGAGGCCGACGAAGCCCAGGTCGGCGATGGCTCCGAGGCCGGCCGCGCGGAGCTGGGCGGTGAGTTTGTCGTGGCGGCAGGCGGTGATCTCCGAGGTCCGCCCGGGCCGGGCCGCGGAGACCCACAGCAGTCGGCCCCGGTCATCGGTGAGCGCGATCACGAGCAGGCCATGGCATTTGTTCTTGCCCGAGTAGTTCTTGCGGTTCTCGGCCCCGGTGCGCCGACGGGTGCGTATCACCGAGCCGTCCAGCAGTACGACTCCGCCACCCGTTCGGGCGATCTTCTTCAAGGCGCGGTCCAGGCGCGCGCCGCTGGCGGAGCTGCTGGCTGCCGCGATCGAAGCCACGTGTGCGGCGCACTCCGGCACCTGTGATCTGGACAATCCCGCAAGCCCATCGGCCACGGTCGCGATGGTGCGCGAGCACAGCGGACAGCTTGATGTCCTGGTGCTGTGCGACTGCGTCGTGGTCCTGGACACCGTTGACGGCGTGCGGGTGGTCACCGATGACCGCAACGCTGGCATGACACCCGCGCAGCGCAACATCCCTGGCGGCTTCTGGGTGGCCGGTACCCGGCCGGATTCAGCCCGGCACGCGGCCGAGCGGTCCGAACCGCCACAGGCCCGCGAAGACCGCCGAGACAAGCACATGGACGACGCTACCGCAGTGTTCCTGCGTTGGTGAGGCCGAAGGCGGCCAATCCGGTCTCCCGCAGCGAACTCCACCGCAGCCGCAGACTCTCGTCCTCTATGTAGTCAGGGCCGGCTGTGTGGCGGCGGTGGAAAAGCACACGCGCCCGCCTGGCCTGCTCGGCGATCACCCACAGTCCGCTGGGGCCGTGGACGATCAGGCCGAGGTCGGGATCGGCCACGATTTCGACCGGATCGCCGATCGCCAGATCACGCAGGACCGGCCGGTAGCGCGCCGGGTCCAGCCGGGCGAAGCGCTCCAGGTACGCTGCTCCGATCCGCTGCAGGATGGACAGCTTGGCGATCGCCCGGTAGTGCGGGTCGCGGCAGTCGGTGAGGAACCTCTCCAGCGGCTCGACCTGGGCTTGCCGGATGTCGAACCCGGCGGAGTACGAGGCGTGGACCCGGTACAGGTAAGTCGGTTCGGGCAGTTTGGTGACGAAGACGCTGCCTGCGACCATCCGCAGCCACAGGTCCCAGTCCTCGGCGAAGCGGCAGGCCCGGTACCCGCCCACCTGTTCGTAGACACGCCGGCTGTACAGGGCGCCGACCACCACGTAGCAGTGCACCAGCAGCTGTGCCAACTGGTCTCCCGCCTGCGGGTAGGCGTTCTTCAGATACGTCGGGACGCAGGCGCGCTCGCCGCCGTCCCACACCAGCGGCCGCGGACTGATCAAGCCGGGCCGGGCCGCGTACGCCTCGCGCATCAGACGGGTGTGCCGCGGGAGTAAGGCGTCGTCGGCATCCAGTTGCATGACCAGGTCGGTGCGCAACGCGCCGATCCCACGGTGGCGGGCCACACCGATGCCGGCGGGGTGAGGATAGCTCAGCACGGTCAGCGGCAGACGTGCCCGCCACGTCCGCGCCCGTCGGGCCGTGTGGTCGGTGGAACCGTCGTCCACGACGACGACCTCGTCCACGGGAACGTCTTGTGCGGCAAGGCTGGCGAGTGCCTGGTCGATGACCAGCTCGCCGTCGCGGGCCGGAATGACGACGCCGACAGTACCCGCCGAGCGCTTGTCCATCGATCGCCCCGCTTCATCTTGACGGCAGTTCAGTCGTCGCACAGGCTGAACATTATGGCGCAGGAGCGACGAATCGCAGTGTGGTCGGGGCCGCGCGCACTGTCGACGGTGCTGGCCCGCGCGTGGGAGAGCCGCTCGGACACTGCTGTGGCCGACGAGCCGTTCTTCGGCTACTACATCACCCGCCGCGGACCCACCCGGCCCGGCCGCGAACGGTTCATGCCGCACGACTGGCCCACGATCGTGCGGTGCCTGGAGGGACCGATCCCTGACGGCAAGGCGATCTGGTACCAGAAGCACCACGCGCTGCACCTGTCGAGCGAGGTACCCCGGGAGTGGATGGATCGCGTCACGAATTGCTTCCTGATCCGCGACCCACGCTTGGTCGTCCGCTCGTACAGCCGGATCAGGACCTGCTTCACGGCTGCCGATCTGGGCTATGCACAGCTGGCCGAACTGTTCGACCACATCCGCGCACGTACCGGGTCGACGCCGCTCGTGGTGGACGCCGGCGACCTGGCGCGTCACCCGGCGACGTACCTGCAGGCGATGTGCGCGTCGCTGGAGGTCGACTTCGACGAACGGATGCTGCGCTGGCCTGCCGGACGCCGCACGACCGACCCCGAGCTCGGCGACCCCTGGTACGTCTCCGTGCAGAACTCGACCGGATTCTTTTCCCAGGCTGACCCCGCCGACGTGCAGGTGCCGCGAAAGTACGCGGCGATCGTCGACGAATGCTCGCGCCACTACCAGCGCTTGTCCGCCTACCGGCTGGAGCGCCGATGAGACGGTTCGACGGCTATTCGGTGGTGGTCACCGGAGCCGCCCGCGGTATCGGCGCGCGGATCGCCGAACAGTTCGTCGCCGAAGGCGCACGCGTCCTCATCGCCGACAAGGACGAGCAACACGCGGCACAAACCGCCGAGCGCACCGGCGCACTCTCCCTCGAATGTGACGTCACCAGCGACGAATCCGTACGCGAGGCGATCATCCACGCAGTAACCGAGTTCGGCCGGCTTGACGTGCTGGTCAACAACGCCGCGCACGCCAGCCCGACACAGCCCGCTGGCCAGAGCGACGAGGTATGGTTGCGGGACCTGGACACCACTCTGCTCGGCGCGGTCCGCTGCGCCCGCGCGGCCATGCCGCACCTGATCGCCTCCGGCCGCGGCGCGATCGTCAACATCGGCTCTGTCAACGGCGAGCACTTCCTGGGCGCCCCCGCCTATAGCGCCGCCAAAGCCGGCCTGGCCAGCCTGACGCGCAGCCTGGCAGGCGAATACGCGCACAGGGGCGTACGCTGCAACCTGATCGCCGCCGGCACCGTGCGCACCCCCTACTGGGACAGCCGCAAACCCGACCTGGATATGGTCGCCGCCCATTACCCGCTAGGGCGCATCGGCGAACCCGCCGACATCGCCGCCGCCTGTCTGTTCCTCGCCTCAACAGAGGCCTCATGGACCACCGGCGCCACCCTGCCCGTTGACGGCGGACTCCTGATCGCCAACCTCGGCATCCTGCACGCCCTCGGCTTTGACCCGAACTAACGGGACCCGAGACCCGGCGGGAGGAAGACCTCCCGCCACTTGAGCGGAATCGTTCACACGGACCGGGTGGAGGTTTTCAGGTCAGCGACTCAGCGCACCTTCGGTGCGCGCCGGGGGCGGGTAAATGGCACGCCGAACCTCCAGCCTGCTGCCGGCCGGGCTGGGCCAGGGCATCCAGCTCCCGGTGCTGCTGCGGATCGTGTGCTCCAGCGGACCGGGCGGGGTGAGCAGAGGGTGATTGACCGCGCAGCAGTCCTCGCCGGCTGAGGGGGTGGCGACGCTCGGCGCGCTCTTCCTGGCGGTGTCGCCGGGGCTGGGTACGGAGCGCTGGTGGTGACGCTGCTGGTGTAGCTCGGGATAGTGGCGGTGACTGAGCTGCTGAATCTTTGGCTGCCCCGTGCGGTGCCGCCCTGCGGCGGCGGTGCGTCAGCTCTGTGCGGTGTCGTCGCTCGCCTTGTTTTCAGCGGGTTGCAGGAGGGCCAGTGCGGCGGGGCTTTCGAGAGCCACTGGTTTGGGCGGTGAGTTTGGGAGCCACCCGGTGTGATGGTGTGTGACATGCCGCTGTTGGCGTAATGACTCGCTTGGGCTGTTTGGCCGCTCACACTCTGTGCTTGTTGATCACGGTCATGTCAGGAGACCGGTGTGTACAGGTCGCGTGAGTGGATCTTTGAGCGGATCCGCCGGGACAAGCGGCTCGATCCGACGGTGTCGGGTCGGGTGCTGGCTCAGCGGTACCGCGTGTCGCGGAACACGGTGGCGAAGGCACTTGTGTGTCCGGTGCCGGCGAAGCGGAAGAAGCCGCCGCCACGCGAGAGCGTGCTGGAGCCGGTGAAGGGCTTTATCGACGCGATGCTGCGCTCGGATCTGGTGGCCCCCGCGAAGCAGAAGCACACCATCGACCGGGTCCGGGAGCGTCTGGCGGCCGAGCACGACTTCGAGCTCGCGGCGTACTCGACCGTGCGGGACTACGTGCGTAAACGCCGTCCGGGACTGATATTGGAGGCCAAGGAAGGCCGCCGGCACCTCGACGGGACGGTGCCTCAGTCCAAGATTCCGGGCGAGGAGGCGGAGGTCGACTTCGCCGACGTGTGGCTGGACCTGGCCGGTCAGCGACGCAAGTGCGTGCTGTTCACGCTGCGGATGTCGTACTCCGGCAAGGCCGTCCACCGCGTGTTTGCGACCGCTTCGCAGGAGGCGTTCTTCGAAGGCCACGTGGAAGCGTTCGAGTCGCTGGGCGGTGTCCCATCGGTCCACATTCGGTATGACAACCTCAAGCCCGCGGTCAAGCAGGTGCTGTTCGGGCGTTCACGCACCGAGTCGGCTCGGTGGGCCGCATTTCGATCTTGGTATGGATTTTCGGCGTTCTATTGCACGCCTGGTGAGGATGGCGCCCATGAGAAGGGCGGAGTGGAACACGAAGGTGGGAGGTTCCGCCGCAAGCACCTGGTCCCGCCGCCCGATATCGAGTCGCTGGCCGAACTGAACGAGCGGCTTGCGGCGATCGACGCAGCCGAGGACGCACGGCATGTCCACGGCCGACCGACCTCGATCGGCTTCGACTTCGAGCAGGAACGGCCCCTGCTGCGGCCGCTGCCCACAGACGGCTACGACTGCGGGATCGACCTGACCCCGGTGGTCCACCGCAATGGCCGGGTCACCGTCCGCCAGTGCTACTACTCGGTCCCGGCGAAGTTCATCGGCCTGAAGGTACGGGTGAAGCTGCGGGCGAACGAGCTGTGGATCTACGACGGCCGTCACGTCGTGGCCCGCCATCCCCGGCTGACTCGCCGCTACACCTTCCACGACATCCTTGATCACTACCTGGAGATCCTGCTGGTCAAGCCCGGCGCTTTCGCAGGCGCCTCCGCGCTCGCGCAGGCGCGGGCCGAGGGCGGCTTCACCAAGACCCATGAGGCGTTCTGGGCCGCGGCGAAGCAGAAGTGCGGGGACCGGGAAGGAACCCGGCAGCTGATCGAGGTCTTGCTGCTGCACCGTCAGCTGCCCGCTCACGCGGTGATCGCCGGGATGGCCACGGTCGTGAGGATCGGCTCGATCAGCACGGATCTCGTCGCGATCGAAGCCCGCAAAGCGATCGAGGACACCGAGGAGACCGACCTCCACCCCCACGGCGGCACGGCGGACGACGAGACCGCCGACCAGGAGTCGGGGGATCGGGCAGATGCGGGGGCGAAGGTGATCTCCCTGAACGCCCGGCGGCTGCCCTCCGATGCCCGCTCCGCGCTGCCGGACATGTCCAAGTACGACCGGCTGCTGATGCCGGTGAAGAACACGACCACCACGAGGAAGGGCACGAGCGCATGACCGCCACCCAGACCGAAGAGGCAACCGATCAGGTTCCGGCCCGGCGGATGCCACTGCCGGGCGATCCCGAGGACGCGTTGATCGACGAGGCCTGCCGGGACCTGCGGCTGCCGGCCTTCCGGGAACGGTTCGTGGAACTGGCCACCGCTGCCCGCCGGGAGCAGGCCACCTACAAGCAGTTCCTCTTGGACCTGCTCCAGGTCGAAATCGCCGACCGGGATGTCCGCCGCCAGCAGCGGCTCGTCCGCGCCGCCCGGTTCCCCCGCCCCAAGCGGCTCGAAGACTTCGACTACGAGAAGAACCCCAACGTCAGCCCCGAGGTCGTAGCCGATCTCAAGTCCCCGTCCTGGGTCCAGCAGGGCCGCCCGCTCGTCCTGATCGGGGACTCGGGCACCGGCAAGTCCCACCTGCTGATCGGGGTCGGTACGGCGATCGCCGAGGCCGGCCTGTCCGTCCGCTACACCAGCACCTCCGCGCTGGTGAACGAGCTGGCCGAGGCGGAAGCGGGCCGCCGTCTGTCGTCGGTGATCGCCCGTTACAGCAAGGTCGATCTTCTCTGCCTGGACGAGTTCGGGTATCTCAACCTGGACAAGAAGGGCGCCAAGCTCCTGTTCCAGATTTTCACCGAGCGTGAGGAATGCAAGGCGACTGCCGTAGCCACGAACTCCCCGTTCGCCGAGTGGGACAAGACCTTCGGCGACCCGCGGCTCTGCGCGGCCATCGCCGACCGGATCACCTTCCGCTGCACCCTTATCCAGACCGGTACCGAGTCCTACCGCTTCCGCATCACCGAAGCCGAACGACGCGGGTGACGGGGAAGTTCTCCTGGTCAGCCACGGCGGGACAGAGGAGTACGCAGTTCCACGCGGAGCCGGACAGACGTGAGGATGGGTAGTCCGAAATGGGCGTGGCGCAGTTCCGTCGAACGCGCGGCGATGAGGTCGAGGTCCCGCAGCTGGCGCTTGAGCTCGTCGATCAGTGCCTTGTCGGTGTCGAGGAAGTCTCCGTCTTCGAGCCCGGCGCCGGCGAGGTACTCGAGGTGCTGATCATCGATGGCCCGGCGACTGGCCCAGACTGCGAAGTCGGTGCACCCGAAGAGATACGCATACGCGGCATTGAGGGTCGCGGCAGCGGCCGGCTCGTACGCATCGTCAGGTCCCACCAGGCGGTCGTTGTGGCAGTAGTCGCTGAGCATGTACTCCGCCAGGCCGCGGTTGACGGCGGTATACACCTCCGGATCGCCGAGGACGCCCTCCCACACCGAGTTCAGGAGCGGTCGCAGACCCAGAGTGAAGGCTGCCTGTTCATCCTCCGGCAGAGCCTCGTGCCACCCCATCAGACGCTCAGCAACGCCCGCGGCGAAAACGCCGCGTTCACTGGGCCTTGCGGCCTCCAAACGCGCGTTCACCAGCGCTATGAGGTCCTGCCACGTGTCCATTCGAGCCCCCGAGCCAGATACCGGCGTGCTCACGCCCGCCGCGGGGATCATCCCATCCACGGCTGACAACGCCTGAAGCAGTTCCTGGTAAGCCGACTCGACATCAAATAGGCGGGCCCGTCCGCACCGCGCCTGTCAGGGACACGGGCCGGAAGGGCCCAGGCCATCAAAGTACTGGCCCATACCGCCGCCGCTACCGCAGACACTCCCACCCACACGTCACTCGATCAGGGTGGCTCCCATTCTCGCCGCCGATCATGAACCTGCACCGCAGTCCATCGCCTGCACAGACGGACCAAAGCGGCTCCCAAAACCACCGCCCACATGGCTCTCGTTCACCGCGCCGAAAACACTCGCCTGCTCGGCGCCCTCAGCCGCGGCTGCCTTCTTGCGCATCTTGCGCACCAGCTCCGCCTTCTGGTCGGCGGCACCCCGGCGGTCGAGGTTGCGGTGCGGACCGTTGTTCTGCCGTTCGGCGCGGGACAGCTTCTTGCGCTGGCCGCCGCCCATGCCCACGGGGTTGTTGATGTTTGGTGGGCTGGTGTGCGTAGGCGTCGGGACGCTCGGCCAGGTCCGGGGTGGCAGTCCAGCGACAAGATCATCGGTCATCGGGCAACTTCCTTGTTGGTGAGGACCAGCAAGGCCCGCACCGACAAGGAAGTTGCCCGATGACCGATGATCTTGCCGGGAGTCATCCGCCCCCGACCAGCACGAGCACCCCAACGCCCATTCACACCAGACCCGTGACCTGCAACTTCACGATGCACACCGCTCAGTGGAAGTTCATCGAGCCGTACCTGCCGATCGGCAGGTACGGCCGTATCCGGAGCGGTTGCGGGAGCAGTTCGAGGGGGTGATCTGGCGGTTTCGGTCCAGCGGCCAGTGGCGGGAGATGCCTGCCGAGTTCGGGCCCTGGGCCACCGTCTACGGACGCTTTCGCGTCTGGCGGGACGCCGGTGTCTTCACCGCCCTGCTGGAAGGCCTGATCGCTGAGGGTGCCCGGGTGGGCAGAACGGACTTGTCGCTGGTCAGCGTGGACTCCACAACGGTTCGCGCCCACCACGACGCTGCGGGGATGCGCGTCAGCAAGCACCTCATGGAGGCCCTGGAAGAAGCCGTGCAGGAGCAGGAAGCAGCCCGGCAAAAAGGGGCGGACCGCAGGAACAGAACGGACAGGCCGAGCGCCGCTCCATCCGACGCAGACACAAGCTCCGCCTGAAGGAAGCCCTGCTCGCCAGGTCCCGGGGCGGCCTGACCAGCAAAATCCACCTTGCCGCAGACCACAAGTGCCGTCCGCTCGCGCTGGTCCTGACCGCCGGACAGGCCGGGGACAGCCCTCAGTTCATCCCCGTGCTCGCGAAAGTGAAGGTCCGCCTGCCCGTCGGCCGTCCACGCACCCGGCCCGACGCGGTCGCCGCGGACAAGGCCTACTCGTCCCGCGGCAACCGCGCCTACCTGCGCAGACGCGGAATCAAGGCCGTCATCCCGGAAAAGAGGGACCAGACCGCCAACCGCAAGAAGAAGGGCGCACGAGGCGGCCGGCCCGTCAGCCACGACGCCGACCTCTACAAGGAACGGAACACGGTCGAGCGCCTGATCAACAAGCTGAAGGCCTGGCGAGGCATCGCCACCCGATACGACAAGACACCGGACAGCTACCTCGCCGGCCTCCACCTCCGCGCCGCAATGATCTGGATCGACGACCTGATCAAGACCACCGAATGATCACGACATCACACAGGCCCTAGTGCCGCGAGTGGCCGCGACCGTCTCCAACGCGATCCAGCCGACCCGCACGGCCGACCACGACTCCGGGCTCCCACTCCCCGCGATCGCGGCCCGAGCGGGAACCCCGCACGGCTACGGCGTCAACCGCTGTGGTCGATGCCGGTGCGCTGCGGCGGTCAACCGGCGTAGCGTGGTGGGGTATGAGCGAGGTTGTGGAAGCAAGAGGTCCGAAGGTTCCGCCGAGTTTTCCTCCGAAGTCGCCGCCGCCGCAGAAGAAGCCGGTGGAGCCGCCGCGGCCACAGCCGGCGACGAAGCCGAAGTCGCTCACCGGGGTGCCGCCCCGGCTGGTCGTCACCAGCCGGCGGGCGAGAGTGCTGGCGCTCCGTGCGGACCAGTGGGCGGCGAAGAAGGCCGCCGCACAGTCTGCGCTGGCAGTCGCCGAATGGGATTACCCGCTGCTGGACGAGCACGACTTCCTCAAGGCGGTCCACGGCTTGGTCCACGCGGCCGTGGCGGCCGGCGGGAAGCGCGTCAGCGTCCACCTCGCCGACCAGGACGCCAAGATCCTCGTCATGGTCCTCAACCACCAGACCGGCGAACAAGGCAAACAAGACGATGCGGGGCAGGTCCCAGCCGAGGTGGCGGTGCTGCGCACCGTGGACGCCTGCGGCGCCCACACCGACCACGACGGCCACGCCTGGTGGGCACTCCTCGACGCCCGGCCCCGACCGAAGAAGCGCGTGACATAGCCAATGCCGAGCCCAGGACGTACCCCGGCCTACCGCCAGCCCCATCGCCGGAGCGGAGCTGGAACAGTCGGGGTCGGCCCGCAGTCGGGAGCACGCCACCAGATGACGAGAAGTGCTGCGGCGAGGACATCGGCCACTGCACAGCCACCCAGCAACGAGACCGGAACCGTCTCAACGACGAACAGCGGAAGCGGCTCGCCAACCAGCGCGCCCGCCGCGACCGGCCCGACGCCGACCAGCTCCGCGCGCTCGCCGAACCAGGGGTGGAGTGGGCACAGTGAGAACGACCGGCCGGTCTAGGATGCCGAGCGGGCGGAGCCGTAGCGCAGAGCTCGACGCGCGCGGTCTCCAAAATCGCGAGGACGCCGGTAGAACCCAAGTGCAGTCATGAGCCCGCTGGGGGACCTCGCAGCCGACGGATGTAGCGTCCCGCATGTGGAAATCGCTGACCTGACCCCTCTCGAATCCCGCATCCGGCATGCCTTTGCACGGGGCGAAGCGGTGGACGCGCGCCAGGAGCACGGGGCCCCGGACCTTCCGGAGGTCGCGGGGCCATCCGTACGTGCTGCGGTGCTGCGCGCACTGTTGCTCTCCGGCCCGGCCGAGAACGGCGAGATTCCCGCGCTGCGCCTGAGCGGCGTGACTGTCACCGGACAACTCGATCTCGCCTACGCCGAGATCCCGCATCCGATCCGGCTCGTGGCCTGCGACTTCGAGGACACGCCCGATCTGAGCGGAGCGCGCGTACGTCAGCTGGACTTGCGGGCGTCCAGGCTGCCCGCGCTCACTGCGCCGGGCCTGCGCGTCGAGGGCGACCTCCTACTCGCCGACTGCCGGGCCTCCGGCCCGATCCGGCTGGGGTCCGCCCACGTCGAGGGCAACATCAGTGCCCCGCGCCTGGTGGCACAAGGCGGAGTCGTGCTGGAGTCGGCCCAGGTGTCTTGCGCCCTCGATCTCGAGGATGCCCGGCTGCACAACCCACAAGGCGATGCGCTCAACGCACCCAGCCTCAGCCTCGGCACTGTCCTCAACGCGGGTGGCCTCAGGGCCGAGGGCAGGGTCAGGCTCACCGGAACCAGGGCCGGCGGCTGGACCCTCTCTGACAGTCTCGGCTGAGACACCCGGTTTAGCCGGTGAGCAGTTCGAACAGTAGCTGCCGACAGCTCGCTCGCAGGCGGCCTTGTCCTGCGGGCGAAGGACACGTGAGGGAAGGATGTTGCAGCCGAGCACGCGCTGAACTTCGACCAGGTGGTGGTTGCGATAGGCGGACCCGTGGTCGGTGGTCACCGTCTCCGGGGTGAGGAACGGCAGGCCCGCGACCTTGTGCCCGGCGAACTCCGAGACCACGGCCGCGGGCAGGCCCGGGTAGGGCCACTCCAGCTCGTCGCCCCAGTCCGCGCGCATCGGCAGCGGCATCATCACGTCCCGCAGCAGCATCGCGACGTCCACCGAGGTGTCGGAGACCAGCGTGAGTCGGAACGCGACCAGCGAATGCGTGTAGGTGTCGAGGGCGATCGTCAGGTGGGGCTTGACCGGATCGCCGAAGACGCCGTCGCGGACCATGACCGGCAGGACCGTGGTGTCCAGCGCGACGACTTGGCCCGGCCGGTGGACCACCACGTGCCCGTTCTTCATCGGCAGCTCTGCGGACCGCGCATAGCGCTGACGTGCACCGCTGGCGCCGAACCACTCCTTCCAGACCCGGCAGAGCGTTCGGTAGCTCGGCACCTCTGTCGCTGTTTCGGGCGCCTCGCCGGTATCCGGGTCCTTCGCGTCGAAGGTCTCGCGGACGTACTGGCGGATCATGCGGTCCTTCGTGCGCATCGAGACCTTCGCACTGCGCAGGGTCTCCTCGCGGACCGCGAGGATCGCCTCCCGCACCTCCTCCGTCACCGTCCGATGCCCGCCGCTCTCCCGAAGCCAGCGGTCGTCCGCGCACCCGATCAACCCGAACTTTCGGCGCCCTGTCTCCCACCGGATCAGGGTGTGGACGCTGACGGCGTCCAGCCCCAGCAGCCTCGCCTGCTGCCGGTCTAGGGCGGCGAGCTCGGCCGCCTTCGCCCGCCGACGGCCCGTCAGCGTCGTGGTGTCCGGGTCGTACTCGGGTTTCGGCTCGCCCGGCCCCGGCCGCAGCGGATCGCCGCTGCGGAACCCGGTCGCCACCTCCAGGAGATGGGTCATCCTCAGCTCTACGAGCGCCAGCCGCTCCTCCTTAAGATCTTCGACGGTCTTGGACTGGCGCCCCCGATCGGCACCGGTGGCCTCCGTTCGCGAAGACGGCCGGCAACCCGGGTGGTTGACCAGAGACCGGAAGCTCACCCGCTGACGGACACCGTCGGCGGCGACGAGTTGGACGCGGCCCAGGTGCGGCTCACGCCGCTCGACCGTCCACTCGGTGCCGTCCAGCACCACCCGGCCCCAGGCGCGAGGTCCAGCACCGCCCTCGCCGCCCTCATGCCACCGCTCCCGGAGCCACCACCACGACCGAGCGGTCGGCCAGCGGCTCGGCCAGGTCGACCCCCAGTCGCCGATGCCAGAGCAGGTGCAGCAGCTGAGCCCGGGCCAGGGGCTCGTAGGTCGCTGTGCCGGCAAGTGCGCCGAACGTAAGACCCTGCCGCGCGGACTCCAGCAGTGCAGGCCGCAGCCCCAGCGGGTCGGACAACGGTCGCCGCTGCGAGGAGAGCGCGTCCAGGGTCGAGCAGATGTGGTCACCCCAGCGGGCGGCCACCGTGTAGTGCCAACCGCAGGCCAGGGCGACCTCGGCCGCCGCGGCGAAGGACTCCCGGTCCTTCTCCTCGATCAGCGCTTCCGGGCGCACGTCGATAAGCCAGACTCCTTGCCGGGTCACCGCGAGGAAGTCCGGTGTGTGGCTCCGGCGCTTGTCCGCGGTGTCGAACCGCAGCCTCATCGGCTGTGAGACGACGTCGATCAGGTCCCCAGCGAAGTCCAGCGCAAGCAGCAGTCGGGCCTCCTCCAGGCTCTCGGCACCGTGGTGGCGGCCAGTACTGACGAGGAACTGCAGGCCGGGCCGATGGCGCTGGTCCCGCTGCCAGGAGAAGCAGCGGATCGGATCACCGTCCACCATCGGCGTCCGGACGAGGTCCCGCACCGGACAGGACACCTGACCGCCGCCGGTCTTCCACGTCACCGTCCACCGCCCGGTCCAGCCCTCGCACAGGCCCAGGCCGACCCGGCCGGCCTCTACGGAGACCGGGACGAGAAGTTCGTCCCAGGCGGCGCGGTGTGACCACAAGGGCTGAACTGCTGTCGCCCCTGCCGCACCCGCTGCCCTGCGTACGCGCTCGCTCGGTTCCATGCCTCTCAGGAGAGCGGCCACGGACGCTGCGAGCCCGGAATGTTCGAAACTGGTTCCAACATGAATGGCAATTCACCGCAGGTTGCAAGAAGCGTGACCAGATGGTTCCAACAAACGTGTCCCGCAAGGTCAGAACCGCCAGGTCAGCACACCACCCCGGTTCCAACTATCGCGTCCCGGCTCAAGGTGCCTGTCCGCCTTCTCACCCGGAGCGGCACGCCGGCCCCCGGCGAACAGGGCCAGGGAGGGGTTCCAGAATCAATCGGCCTCCCGTTCCACCGGCAGCCACAGCTCGGCATCCGCATGCCTGCCGTCCGCCGACATCCGTGCACGGAGGATCTCCGGCCCGGGACGGCTCCGGTACGGGTTCGATGGGAACCACTCGGTGAACACATCCCGCCACAGCACCTGAATCGCCTCCGGCGCCGGCCCCGAGGAGGTGAAGACCGCCCATGTCCCGGCCGGCACCTGCAGCGTGGCCATGCCCTCCGGCGCGGACGCCGAGGTGACGACCCCGTGGTAGTAGTCGAGATCGGTGCCCTCCGCCCGGCTGGGATCCAGGTCGTCACAGACCGCGAGGATGCCGTGCGGATCCTGGTCGGTCAGCTTCTCCAGCAGCTCCCTTGTCTGGTCGCCGATCCCGCGGACGAAGTCGATGATCGCCTGGTTCGGCCCCGCGTGCACGAGCAGCACTCGGGCCTTCGCCCCGACGACGCTGAACTCCGGCTTGTGCACGACGCGGTAGCGCATGCTGCTGCGCCCGTCGACGATGAGGCGGAAGGTCATCCGTGGCTGGGAGCTGAGCGCCGCGCCGGTGCGCCGCGCCTCGCCGGGGCCGACGCCGTGCACCGTGCGGAACGCCCGCGCGAATGCCTCGCCCGAGCCGTAGCCGTATCGCACCGCGATCTCCAGCAGCGTCCGCTCACCGGCCAGTACCTCCGCGCCCGCGACGGTCAGCCGCCGGCGCCTGATGTACTCCGACAGCGGCATCCCGGCGAGCGCCGAGAACATCCGCCGCAGGTGGTACTCCGAGGTGGCCGCGACCCGCGCCAGCTCACCTACGTCGACGGAACTGTCGAGCTGCCGCTCGATGTGCTCCATGGCCTGATTGAGCCGCTCCAGCACGCTTGCCTCCAAGATCCCGACCATCGATTCAATCAGACGCGACCCTTCACGCCGCACCCGAGAAAAGCGGTGCGGCAAGTGTCGGGTGACCGGGACGGGCAGCGCCGCACGATGGGGGCATGGACGACACGACCTTGGTATCCCGCTTCCTCCGCGACGGCTTCGTCAAGCTGGAGGGCGCCGTCGCGCCCCGCGTGGCCGAGAGCTGCACGCGGCTGCTGTGGCGGGAGACGGGCTGCGACCCGGACGACCCGGAGACGTGGACACAGCCCGTGCACTGGGTCGGCGGAATGGCACAGGGACCGTTCGCCGCCGGACCCAACTCCCCGGCGCTGCACCGGGCGTACGACCTGCTGGTCGGCGCCGGGCGCTGGGAGCCGCGCTACTCGCTCGGCACCTTCCCGCTGCGCTTCCCGCACGAGGAGGAGCCCGACGACGCGGGCTGGCACATCGAGGGCAGCTACGCGGTGGAGGGTGAGACCTGGCCCTTCACCAATCTCCGCTCACGCGGCCGGGCCCTGCTGATGCTGTTTCTGTTCAGCGAGGTCGGGGAAGACGACGCCCCGACTCGGATCCGGGTCGGCTCCCACCTCGACGTGCCGAAGGTGTTGGAGCCGTACGGGGAGGAGGGCGCGAGCGGCCTGGCCATCGCGCCGGATCTCGTAGCGGCATCCGCCCACAGGCCGCTCGCCCTCGCCACCGGTTCCCCAGGTGACGTCTTTCTGTGCCATCCGTTCCTGGTCCACGCGGCACAGCCGCACCACGGGGTGCGGCCGCGCTTCATGGCCCAGCCGCCTCTGATGCCCGCCGCGCCGTTTGAACTGGAGCGGGCCGACGCCGCGTACTCACCCGTGGAGATCGCGATCCGACGGGGCCTGGGACAGGCCACCCCCGGTCCTGAGAGGGAGGACGCCGGACCCGCCATCAGCGTTTGACTGCCGGGTCCGTCGATATGGAACTGGTGGCGAGGCGGCTGAACAGCGTCTCCTCAAGACGGGTCACCACGCCCCGCGCAGTACTGCCCTCCCTCAGCAGGAACCGGACGCGGCGGATCTTGAGGGAGGCGACGACGCCGATGACCGACCCCGCGGCGGTGAAGACCGACGCGAAGAGCAAGAGGATCTGGGAGTCAGACACAGGGTCGTCTCGATTCTGGAGCCGAAGAACTCCTGACAGCATGCCAGTGCGGCGATCTCCCCCTACGGCGGGCGCGTGGCCGGGACGGCCCTCAGCGCAGCTCCGCCTGCGGTCTCCTCCCGGAGGAGGAGGCCGGACCGGGCCGCAGGTCCCGGACCGGGGGTGGACGGGACCGGGGTCCTCGTGCCCTTGGGCGATGTGCCGTACCAGGGCGGGTTCCTAGCCTCGGGGCATGCGATCACACGAAGCGGACGATGCTCAAGGAGACCCCGTGACCACTGTCAGCCCCGCCGCACGCCGCGCCTTGGCCGTGGGTCTCACCCTCGCCGCCTGCCTCACCTCCTCCCCCGTCCTGGCCACGGCCGCCGAGGCCCCCGCCCAGGACAACTCCCGGGCCGGACTGGACCGGTACTACCGCCAGCACCTCGGCTGGGGCAGCTGTATCAAGGGCCCCGACGACACCACGGGCCGCGATCTGGACCGGGCAGGCGTGCAGTGCGCGGACGTGACCGTGCCCCTGGACTACGCCGACCCCCGGGGGCGCACGATCACCGTGGCGATCTCCCGGCTCAAGGCCACCGACACCCGCCACCGCATCGGCGCGATCCTCCTCAACAACGGCGGTCCGGGCGGTCCCGCGCTCCAGTCCCCGCCGCAGGCCCGCGCGTCGATGAAGGAGGTCGGCGCGCGCTACGACATCGTCGGCTTCGACCCGCGCTTCATCGGGCGCAGCACCGCGCTGGACTGCGGCTTGCCCGTCGGCATGACCTGGCTGTCGGCCGGCACCGGCCGGGCGGGCTTCGACCGCCAGGTCGCCCTGCAGAAGAGCCTGGCCGACAAGTGCCGGGCCACCGACGCCGCGGTGCTCCCGCACATCACCACCCGCAACACTGCCCGAGACATGGACGTCATCCGCGGCACGCTCGGCGAGCGGAAGATCTCCTTCCTGGGCTACTCGTACGGCACTTACCTGGGCACGGTCTACACGCAGATGTTCCCCGGCCGCCACGACCGGATGGTGCTGGACGGGGCGATCAACCCGAGCGACTACCGCCCCCGGCTGCTGAAGGGCACGGAGCGCGAGAACGAGAAGGCGCTGTCCGACTGGACGGCCTGGGCCGCGGAGCACCACGACACCTACGGCCTCGGCCGCAGCCGCGCCGAAGTGCTCGCCGCCGTCGACCGCATCGTCGCGGCGGCCGCGCGCGGTCCGCTGACCATCGGCGCCGGCGCCGATGCCTTCCGGATCGACGACAGCCAGGTGCCGCTCCTCCTCTTCTCGGGCATCGCGGACGACACCGCCGCGGCGCGGGCGTCGTTCGGCGAGCTGGTTTCCGTACTGGCCAAAGCCGCGGAGGGCCGGCCGGCGACGGTGCCGCCGATGCTCGTCCCGGAGCTCCGGTACGTGCTGCGCGGTGAGGGCGAGCCCACCGGCGCGCAGACCGCCGTCATCTGCGGGGACGTGGCCGCCGCGCGCGATCCCGAGCTCTACTGGCGGGACATCGAGCGCAACCGCACCGCGCACCCGCTGTTCGGCGCTCTGACCAACAACATCAACCCGTGCGCCTTCTGGGACTCGCCGCGCGAAGAGCCCACCCGGGTGCGGCGCGATGCCCCTGCACTGATCGTCGCCGCCACCGGTGACCCGCGTACGACGTACAAGGGAAGCGTCGAGCTCCACAAGCAGCTGCCGAGCTCCAGGCTGGTCACCCTCGAGGGCGCCAACCGGCACGCCCTCTTCGGGCGCTACGGCAACGCGTGCGTGGACGACCAGGTCAATCGGTACCTGGCCACCGGCAAGCTGCCGGCGAAGGACCGGACCTGCGTCAAGCAGGCGGGGTAGCGGCCCCCGATTCACGAATCCCGGATGTCGACAGCAGCGACGATGGACGCGCCCGCGCAGGACGCCGAGGGGTCCGGCGCCGGCCGACCGGCAGAAGTAGGCAGGAGCCTACTTCTGCCGGTACTACTTCGTGGTGATGGCCCCATACCCGGTGATGGACTGGCCGTGCAGCGGCGGAAGAGCACGGGACAGGGCAGAGCGGAATCCGCCCGACGACCGGGCGAACCCGCCCACGCGACGGACGACGCGGGACCAACGCTCCTGACTCCACCGCACTCATCCCCCGCTGCGCAGCCCCACTGGCACAGCCGGTAGCGGCAGCAGCCCCTTTCAGTTACGGCCCGGTACAGGAGTCGCATGTCCCACCCCTCTCGCCACGGATCCCGCGTCAGTCCACGACGCCGGCACCGCCTGGTGGCCCAGCTGGCCGCGGGCTGCATCGCCGCGGGCTCGCTGGTCTCCGCGACGGCCCCCGCCACAGCAGCCGGGTCGGTCAACGCCGACGCCTACTACTCCCTCAAGCCGGCCCCCCTCCGGCAGGACTGGATGAAGTCCATGGACGGCGGCACCTCCCTCGCGCGGGTGTCGCTGCCCGGCACCCACGACACGCTCGCAGGACGCCTGCCCGAATTGATCCCATCCGCGCAGCGGGCCCGCACCTGTCTGGCTGGGGTTCGGGCCCGCTGCTAGACCGAGCCCTGCGGGAGCTCCAGTTACGCCAGGCGCCGAGGACCAATGCGCCCCACCCACGCGGTCCGGACCCGGCTGTGCACGATCAGCCGCGTGCCGGCGGCCATGGCGTGCTTCGGGGACTTTGGCGGGCCGCAGCTCCAGAAGGGCGCCACGGGTGGTGGGAGCTTCATCGGAGTGGCCTCGGGTCCGGGCGCCCTGGTGCCCCCCGGTGTCCCGTGCGCTGCCGACCCGGGCGTCTACACCAGCGCGCCCGCGTGCGCGGACTGGATCCGGCAGACCGTCAGGCACAACCCCTGATCCCGGCGGCCGGGCGTCGCACTGCAATCCGGGCGGCGCCGGGCGGCAACCCCGGGCGCGGTCGGGCGTCTGGCGCAGTGGAACCACCTGTCCTGCGTTCGCTACCGACCCGCCCCTGGAGCACCTCCTTGAAGCACGACGACGCGCCCGCCGCTGCTCGCCGCCGCCCGCTGCGGACCTGCACGCTCGCCGCCGCCACCGCGGCCCTCATCCTGACGCACGCCATGGCGGCCGGCCCCGTGTCCGCGTCCGCTGCCGCCTCCGACGCCCGCGGGACGCGGGGTGTCGCCACCGTCACCTACGACCTCGGCGAGCGCGCCTACCGGCTGCCGGGAACCGGTGCCCCGGTCGAGCTCGCCGCGACCGTGCACTACCCGAAGGACCTCCGCGCCACCCCGCGGCCCCTCGTCGTCCTGCTGCACGGCTGGCACGAGACCTGCGCCGACCCGGCCGCGGCAGCGGCCCGGTCCGCAGCGGAACGGGCCGGGGACTGGGACGCGTACGCCGCCGCCGGCCAGAAGCTGTTCAGCTGGCCCTGCGCCCCCGGCACGCCCCCCATCCCCAGCAACCGCGGCTACGACTACCTCGCCGAGGAACTTGCCGGCCGCGGCTTCGTCGTGGTCTCCCCCAGCGCCAACGGCATCAACGCCGCCGAGGTCTTCGGCGACGACGACACCTCCGCACGGGCCGACCTGATCAACAGACACCTCGCCCTGTGGCAGCAGCTCACCACCTCAGGCCGCAGCGCTCTCACCGGGGCGTTCCGGGACGCCAAGTCGGGCAAGCCCCGGCGCGTCGACTTCCGCCATCGCGTCGACCTGCACAGGGTCGCCACCCTGAGCCACTCGCGCAGCGGCGCGGGGGCGACGTGGCAGGCCGCCGACCGCCACCGCGCCCAGTGGCCCGAGGGCTTCGAGGTCAAGGCGGTCATGGCACTGGCCCCCGCCTACAACGTCATGACCGAGGACACGGCCGCGTACGAGATCACCAAGACGCCCCTGGCCGTGGTCCTCGGCACCTGCGACGGCCAAGTCGGCACCGAGGCGCTCACGTTCGCAGCCAAAGCGACCGCGAGGAGCACCGCCGGGTTCCAGCAGCTGGAGATGCCGGGCGCGAACCACAACTACTTCAACACCCAGTGGTCGCCGCTGAGCGGCCAGGTGGCAGCCCACGACGACGCTGCCCACCCCGGCCAGTGCACCGGCCGCAGCGGCTCCCCGTACGCCCCCCCAGCAGACCGAAACGGCCCAACGCCGGGCCACGGCCGCCCACATCACGGCCTTCCTGCGCCGCCACCTCACCACCGACGGAAGGCGCTGAACGTGCACGTCGGCGCCCCCGGTTCGGTGCCTGAGGCGGACAGGGCGGCGGGTAGGTTTATTGTCGGCGCGCCCCCTCTGAAGCCCGCCTTTACAACGCCCGGCGCAGGGCAGAGTCATTCGAAATGGAGTATGCGTGAGCAGAATTGTTAGGTCGACAGTCGGCGTCTCACTGACGTGTCTGGCAGTGACCGCAGGAACCTTGCCCGTGGCCTGGGCCGGCCCGGCAGTGGGCAACTCGGATGTTTCCGTTCAGCGAGTTGAGCTCACCGACAAGAGCGGCACTGAATCGGCCGAGCTGCGGCGTGCGACCAGGACCTCCGAGGCGCTCGTCACTGCAGAAATCAACGTACGGGCCTTCCGGCTCGTAGGCCTCACTTGGAAGCAGTCCGACGACCGCGCCGACGGCATGAAGATCGAGGCCCGCTTCCGTCAGAACGGCAAGTGGCAGGACTGGGTTTCCGTACCGTCTGCGGAGGCCGACCCCGACGGTTCCGGTGCCAAGAGGGACGGCACCGATCCATACTTCACGAGCGCGTCGGACGGCATACAGCTGCGCATCAACGGCAAGGGCAAGGGCAAGGCTCTGCCCGCCGACCTCAGTCTCGCCCTGCTCGCAGCCAACGTGACGTCGGCCGACCGGCAGGCCGTGGCGAGCCGTGCGCAGGCGTCCATGTCAAAGCAGGGGACGAGCGGCGTCCGCCTGTCGCCGGCCGAGACCGGTGTGAAGCTCAAGGCGCGGTCCGACTGGAACGCGGACGAGAGCCTGGCGGATCCCGGCTACAAGAAGACCGGCACGGTGAAGGCCGCGATAGTTCACCACACGGTCGACAACAACACGTACACGGCTGACGACGTTCCGGGCATGATGCGGATGATCTACACCTACATGATCTCGCAACAGGGCTACGGAGACTTTCCGTACAACTTCGTCGTCGACAAGTTCGGGAACACATGGGAGGGGCGCCGGGGCAGCATCGCGGCCAGCCCTGACGCCCAGGGCGATGACCCCAAGGCCATCCTCGGCGGCCATGCGGCAGGCTTCAACACCGACACCTTGGGTGTTGCCACTTTGGGCAACTTCGAACCCAACGTCTCCGGATCCGGGCCCAATCCCCAGCCCACCGACGAGATGATCGACGGCCTGGCGGCAACCCTTGCCTGGAAGTTCCGCCAATACGGCCGCGATCCGCTGGGCCAGACCCAGCTCACTTCAGGGGGCGGCACCGGAAACCCGAACCCGCCGGGCTCGATCCTGACCGTCAAGACCATCATCGGGCATAGAGACGTCAACCAGACCCTGTGTCCGGGCGCCAACCTGTACTCCAAGATGGACGCGCTGCGCACCAAGGTCGCGGCCCTTCTGTCACGGCCTGAGCCGTCGGTGGGGGTCGTGTCCGCGGCGTCCAACGAGGCCGGTGGCAGCGAGCGCGTGCGCTGGGGCGACTACGACGGGGACAAGCGCCCCGACTACATCACCGTCGCCGACAACGGCGCGGTCAACGTCTATCTCAACCACGGCGGCGACCCGGCCGGCGCGAACGGCTGGCAGCCCGTCGGCCAGATAGCCGGCGGCATCACCAACGACCGCAGC
>NZ_JBFBBA010000071.1:0-22787 GCF_040682455.1 Streptomyces sp. NPDC051183 | reverse complement strand
CGGGCCGGAGCCATGGGCTCCGGCCCGCCGCCGCTTCTGCTTTACCGGTTCCCTTTACTTGTTCCTTACGATGCTCCGCATGAAGGAACCCTCCAGGCAGACGCGGTGGGAGCGCCGTACGCAGATACCGCTGCTGGTGCTCGCCGTCGGCTTCGCCGTCGCGTACGCCGTACCGATCGTGGCGCCCGACGCGGACCGGTGGGTGCACCGGGCGTGCACCCACGCGGAGTGGGTGGTGTGGGCGGCCTTCGCCGCGGACTACCTCGTACGCCTGGCGCTGTCGCCCGCGCGGAAGGCCTTCGTACGGACGCACTGGCTGGACCTGCTCGCGGTGCTGCTGCCGATGATCCAGCCGCTGCGGCTGCTGCGGCTGGTGGCCACCCTGCTGCTGGTGGGCCGGCGGGCCCGGATGGCCCCGCAGATCCGGCTGACCACGTACGTGGCGGGCGCGGTGGTCGGGCTGCTCATGTTCGGCTCGCTGGCGGTGCTGAGCGTGGAGCGGGACGCGCCCGGGGGCAACATTCGCAACCTCGGGGACGCCCTGTGGTGGTCCGTGACCACCATGACCACGGTCGGGTACGGGGACCACTCCCCCACCACCGGGCTCGGCCGGATCCTGGCGGTGGGGCTGATGCTGTCGGGGATCGCGCTGCTGGGTGTGGTCACCGCCAACATCGCGGCCTGGTTCATCTCCCGCTTCGAGCGCGACGACCGGCTGGAGCGGGCCCAGACCGCCGCCATCGCCGAACTGGCCGAGGAGGTACGGGCGCTGCGCGCCGAGGTCGCGCGGCTGGGCGGCCGGGACGCCGACCGGCCGGGCGCCCCGGCGCAGCGGGAGGCTAGCGCTCCCACACCTTGAACGCCCGGACCTGGTACGGGGACTGGGGCAGCCAGACGCCGTCGCCGGGGTAGGTCTGGAACTCCCCGGTCTCGGCGCACTCCGCCGACTGGTAGGTGGTGACGGGCCGGCCGGTGCGGTTGGCGAGGGACTGGGCGGTGGTGCCGGGGGGCAGCGCCGTGCAGCTGTTGATGTCGAGGGTGCTCAGCTCGTGGGTCCGGCGGGTTCCCTTGAACTCCGCCTTGGCCCACAGGCAGAGCTGCCCGGTCGCGCAAGCCCCCAGGGGCGGCGGCCCCGCGGCGTGGCCCGCGGCGTGGCCCGCGGCGTGAGCCGAGGTTGCCGTGCTCGGGATGAGGGCGGTGAGGGCCAGGACGGTCGCGGCGAGAACGGTGGAACACGTACGCATGACGGGTCAACTCCTTGTGGACTCCGGCGCCCCGGACCTGTTCCGGGGAGCCGCTGACCCCACGCTGACCTGCGGCGATGGGCGGGCGGAAGGGGCTGCGGGCGGGTCCACCCTGATAGGCGACAGCCCCGCCGGAACCGTCCGGCGGGGCTGTGGCGCGTACGGAGTTGACGGCTCCGCGGGGGGTGTCGGCGGCGGCTCAGACGTGGGCCGCGCCCGCGCCCGCGGCGGCGTTCTCGCCCCGCTTGGTGAAGCCGGCCACGATCGCGGCGAGTACGGCGACGATGCCCGCGACGGTGAAAGCGGTGCTCATCCCTGACACGAAAGTGTCGTGCGCGACGGCGGTGACGGCGTTGGCGACCTGCTCGGGAGCGCCCGGCGGAACCGGGGCGATGCCGACCTGCACCCCCTTCTCCGCGAGCTCCAGCTGCTCCGGGCCGAGCGGGGGCAGCTGGGCCGCCGTCCAGTTGTCCCCGAACGAGCCGGTGACCTTGCTCGCCATGACCGCGCCGAGGACGGCGGTGCCGAGGCTGCCGCCGACCTGCATGGCAGCCTGCTGGAGGCCGCCGGCCACGCCGGACAGCTCCAGCGGGGCGTTGCCGACGATGACCTCGGTGGCACCGACCATGACGGGCGCGAGGCCGAGACCGAGCAGTGCGAACCAGAGCGACATGGTGAGGGTCGCGGTGTCCGGGGTGAGCCGGGCCATCCCGAAGCAGGCGGCGGCGGTGGCGACCATGCCGGCGACCAGCGGGATGCGCGGGCCGACCTTGGTGATGGCGGCGCCGGCCAGCGGCGAGCCGATGATCATCATGCCGGTCAGCGGCAGCAGGTGGAGCCCGCTGTCGACCGGGCTCATGCCGTGGACCTCGCGGCCATCGACGAGCGGTGGCAACTGCCACTTCCACGTCGGCTGGGTGACCATCCTCGGTGGCTTCGCCCTCGATACGACGGTCACCGCCAGCCCCGGGATCGGTCACCGTGAGAAACCGGGGATGCAGCTCGGCCTCGACCGCCGCAACAGACGGCGCTGACGCTGACGTGATGGCGAGGGTGCTGGTCATGCCCGTTGTGTAGTCGATCCTGCGCCCATCGGGGTGCAGGCGCACGTTGCCGATCTTCCGGATCCCCCGGTCCCAGTCCCGGGCAGTGCGCTCATGGACCCCGACCTGCGCCGCGGCATCCCGCCGTCGCACCCCCGAGGCGCGAAGCCGGTCGTACTCCGCCCGGCCCGGATGCCCACTCATACCGGGCTTCCCCCGACCACGGACACCGGCCTTGCGCGCCCACCCGGCCGCCGTGTGGCGGTTCACCCCGACCGCCCGGGCAGCACCCGTGACACTGCCGTTCTCCCGGTCCAACGCCTCGAAGAACCCCGCCTTCAACACCTCAAAATCCACGATCCCCGCAACTCCCCGAACTCCAGGGTGTTGCGGGGATCGCTAGAACCCGCCCAGGGCGGGAGGGGCTCTTTCGCGTGTGCGGTCGCGGTCCGGGCGAACGAGAGCCCCAACCGGTAAACGGCCAGGGCTCTTTCCATTCACCCGCCACCCGGCGGCGAGTACCGTCCTCATGATGCTGTGAACGGCGGGAGCCCGGCGCACGCCCCGGCCCCGGCCCCGGGGGTCAGACGGTGACGCCGATCTTCTGGGAGAACCTCCGCAACCCCGGCATATCCGGGTTCATCACGAGTAGCTCCGAGGCGATGGCCCGGACCTTGGGGCGGGTCGCTTCCTCAGGGGCGTACGACGCCAGGGCCCGGAGTGCGTGGAACGCGTTCGCGGGTTCGCCGATGCCTTGCCAGACCCGGGCAACGTCCATGCACATCCGGCCGCGCCGTTCCGCGTTCGGGAGTCGGCGGGGGTCGATCTTCTCCGCGTAGGTCAGGGCCTGATCGTCCTCGCCGAGCGCATGGTGGACCGAGATCCGAAAGACGCGGGTCTGGTCTTCCCCGAAGACGCCGGGGATGTAGAGACGCTGCGCGGCCGTCTCGCGGCGTTTCGCGGTCTCCTCGGCATCTCCGATCAGGTCCATGGCCTGGGACCTCCACCCGGACTGTGCGGCGCTGTAGGAGGCAGTCAGCATGAGCGTGCCGCGCATCGCGAGTTCTTCCGGCCGGCCGCCGAGTCGGGCCGCCGCCTCCTGAAGGTGGGCGATGGCCGCCTGGTAGTCGCCGCCCCGCCGCATCGTGACGCCCATCGAGTGGGCCGCTTCACCCATCACGACAGGGTTCCCCGTCAACTCGGCCTGAGCGCGCGCCCGCTCCGCAGCAACCCAGGCCATCCCCTGATAGTTCTTGATCGCAAGCTGGGCGAGGAGGACGTACGCGCGGGCTGCAATGTCGTGGGCGTTGGACGCCAGGGAGCCGGAGATCAGGCCGGGAAGGGTGCGGGACAGCTTCGCGTACTGGGCTTCTTGGAAGACCGTACGGGCCTGGGTAAGCGCGACGGAAAGGGACTCCCGTGACGCCGGCCGCGCCTCCGGGAGCCGGAACAGGGACTGTTCCACCAGCCCACCCCCGCCGAGGCCGCCGCCCGCGCGGCGGAGATCCTGGCCGCGGTCCGCGCTGATGAGGAGTTCGGCGCCTTCGAGCACGCCACGCTCGAATACTCCGCCGACTGGCAGTGCTTCACCGGCTTCCCCATCATCGAGCGGTGGAACCTCGACAACGACAAGACGCCGCTGTTCACCGAGGGCCTCCGGGAGCGGCCCCGAGGCCGGCGCCACCGTCCACGAGGAGGGCTGCCCCCGCGGCGGCCCCGACGGGATCACCTGATGGCCGCCAGTTTTGATCGGATGCACCGGCAGGCATACGACCTGACCCGGCTCACCCGCACCGTCACCGAGTCCGACCGGCACCCCGGCGGGGTCTGCACCCAGGAGTCCATTCGGTGCTACGACTGCCGGATGCCGGCCCCGATCGCCTTCAGGTTCGGCGGCCCGATGGCCGACTGCCGACCGTGCGGCTACGCCTGGGCCGTGCGGCACGACCCCGCGCACTGCTGGCAGCGCCAGAACATCACCCGCAGCCGCCCCAACGGGACCACCTGAGACTCCCAGTCGTCTGCCCTTCGGCGGCGCAGGCGACTGGGCCGCCCGCCCCGGGCCCCACCGACCCCCTTCGTGCGGGCGACCCGGGGCGGGCCCACCTCCCCATCTGACCGAGGAGGCACCACCATGAGCACTACCACCCTGTTGAAGTTCGCATGGCTGGAGGTCACGGGCTTCTGCAATGAGCACTGCGACCACTGCTACGCCGACAGCGGGCCCGACCAGGGCCACGGCACGATGACCGTCGCCGACTGGATTGACGTCATCGACCAGCTCGCGGACATGGGCGGCTCCGACGTGCAGTTCATCGGCGGAGAGCCGACGCTGTACCCGCACCTGCCCGAGCTGATCGGGCACGCCGCCGGCCGAGGCCTCGGCGTCGAGATCTTCTCGAACATGACCCACATCAAGCCCGAGGTCTGGGAAGCCATCACCGGGCACGGCGCGAAACTCGCTACGTCGTACTACAGCGACAACGCCGCCGAGCACGACTCGATCACCCGGCTCCGGGGCGCCCACCGGAAAACCCGCGCAAACGTCGAGAAGGCCGTCTCCCTCGGGATCCCCATCCGCGGCGGCGTCGTATCCCTACGTGAAGGACAGCGCGCCATGGAGGCCGTCAGCGACCTCCAGTCCATCGGCGTTCGACAGGTCGGCGGGGACCGGATCCGCGCCTTCGGCCGGGCCAGCGCGGGCGCCCAACCGCAGATCAAGGACCTGTGCGGACACTGCGCGTACGAGAAGTGCGCCGTCGGCCCTGACGGCGCAGTGTGGCCGTGCGTCCTCGGCCGGGCCATCGACGTCGGCAACGTCCGCGATGAGCCGCTCGCCGAGATCTGGACGGGCGACCGCCTCGCCCAGGCCCGCGCCGACATCGCCGCCGTTCACGGCCCGGGCGCCGCAGCCTGCACCCCGCCGCAGTTCCTGCCCATGTGCAGCCCCTGCGGACCGTGTGTACCCGCGGTCGGCCACTGCGACCCGGAAGAGGCGCCGCTGCACGCCGCTACGATCGCCACCACCTGACCCGACTCGACTCGGAGGACCACGATGGACCCGCACGGCGATCATCTGCTCGGCTGGCCGCCACCGCCTGGGCAACAGCGCACCGAGGAGCAGTGGGCGACGATCGCGGGCATGGTCCGGCACGCTGCGAACAAGCTCGGCTCGCCGCTGCCGCTGTGTCTGCCCGGCGAGCCGCAGCAGTGCGGGAGAGCTGCGCAGCAGCACGCGCTGGCATGGGCAGCCGAGCTGAAGGCTCGCTCGCACCACCTGATCGAGACGTACGCGCCATCGGCCGAGGCTGCGGCCTACGCTGCTGGTCCGCTCTTCAAAGAACGGCTCGGCGCGCTGCGCGCATAGGCGAACTGAGACTGCCCCGGCCGGGACCCCTTCCGGCCGGGGCTGACGCATGTCCGGCCCTAAGTCCCTACTCAGCCTCTGGATCGAGTTACCTGCCAATCACCACTTCTCGACGCGAAGAGGGTCAGCCAGGGATGGCCGCGCAGTCCCGTGCGGGCCCGTGCCGAGCCGGGTTCCTTGACGGGTACCTGATCGTCCTGGTCGTCGACGGTGATCTGACTAGTCATGCGAACAGGCTAGTGACAGCGACTGACACTTCACAAACGGCTTAACGAGACAGTCGCTGTCAGGTCGGTCACAGGTACCCTGACCGCTCACTCAGCGTCAGAAAGGACCCCGCGGTGATGACCGACCAGCGGCCCGCGCCGGCCGCCCCGGCGGCCGGACTGCGCGAACGCAAGAAGCGGCGCACCCGCGACGCACTCCTGCGCGCCGCGCTCCTCCTCTTCATCGGGCAGGGGTACGAGGAGACCACCGTCGACGAGATCACCGACGCGGTGGACGTCTCGCAGCGCACCTTCTTCCGCTACTTCGCCAACAAGGAAGAGGTCGCCTTCGCCGTCCAGGAGCTGGTCGAGTCCCACTTCTTCGCCGCGCTCCTGGCCCGGCCGGCCCACGAGGGGCCCCTGGAGGCCATGCGCAACGCCGTGCTCGCCGCCTGGGACACCGTCGACGACGCCATCTCCGAGGTGGTCCCGGTCGACCTCTACATGCGCAGCTACCAGCTGATCGAGTCCACCCCGGCCCTGCTCGCCGTGCACCTGCGCCGTTCCACCGAGTTGGAGGAGCGGATCTCCCGGCTGATCGCCGCCCGCGAGGGCCTCGACGTGGACGCCGACCCGCGTCCGCGCGTGGCCGTCGCGGCGTTCTCGGGCGTCATGCGGGTCACCGGACGGCTCTGGGGCCAGGGCGAGGATGCCAGCGTCTCCGCGATCCGGCGCATGACCGAGGCCTACCTCGACCAGATCGGCCCCGCCCTGGCCGCCGACTGGCGGTAGTACGGCGCCGCTTGCGGGTCCCCGCGCGGGCCGCCCGCATCCGGCCCGGGGCCCCGCCCGGCCGTGAGCCCGGTCACCCCGCGTACCGGGTCGCGCGGCGGTCTCCTACGCTGGTCCCAGTGAACCTGTCCGGCTCAGCCCACCCCCTCGCCCCCGCCGCCACCGTCAACGCCGCGCGCCCCACGGCCGCCCTGCGCGCCCTGCTCGCGCTCGCGGTGGTCTTCATCATGCTCGCGACGACCGGGTGGACCGCCGTGCACCGGCCCGAGGCGGGCGTCTCCGCGCGGGCCGCGGCACTCGCCTCCTGGGCCGGGGCCCGGTTCGAGGGCCGGCCGCTGCCCGCCGCCGACGCCCCCGCACGGACGATCGCCCGCTTCTTCACGGGCCTCGACGGCGCCCAGCGGGCCCGGCTCGCCGAGGGCTACCCACTCGTCGTCGGCAACCTCGACGGCGCTCCCACGGACACCCGCTACCGGGCCAACCTGATCGGCCTGCGCCGGGCCGCGGTCGTCGAGGAGGCACGCTCCCACGACGTCGCGCTGACCCCCGCCGACCGCACCACGGCCGCCCGCCGCGCGCACCGCTTCGAATCCCTCGCCGAGCCCGGCCGCCAGATCCTCGCCTTCGACCCCACCGGCGGCGGCCTCGTCGCCGAGGTCTTCGGCGACCTCGGCCGGGCCCGCCGCATCTCGGTGATCGTGCCCGGAGTCGACACCGACGCGGTCACCTTCGAACGCACCCAGCGCCGGCTCACGGCCCCCGCCGGCATGGCGGAGTCGCTGTACGCGGCCGAGCGCGCGGCCGCCCCCGACAGCAGGACCGCGGTGATCGCCTGGGCGGGGTACGAAGCACCCACCGGGCTCGGCATGGACGCGGCCACCGGCCGGATGGCCGTGGAGGGCGCCGTGCGGCTGAAGTCGCTGACCACCGCCCTGCCCGGCAGCGCGGGCATCGCGCTGTTCTGCCACAGCTACGGCTCGGTCGTGTGCGGGGTCGCCGCGCACGAACTGCCGGCCCGGGTCACGGACGTGGTGGTCGCGGGCAGCCCCGGCATGCGCGCCGGGAACGTCGCGGACCTGGACACCTCGGCCCGCGTCTGGGCCGCGCGGGACGAGGGCGACTGGATCGCGGACGTACCGCACCTGGAGGTCGGCGGGCTGGGGCACGGCGCGGACCCGGTGTCCCCGGGCTTCGGCGCACGGCTGCTGTCCGCGGCCGGGGCCAAGAGCCACACCGGCTATTTCGAGCCAGGGACCGCCTCACTGGACAACTTCGCCAAAATCGGAACCGGCGCATTCGGTTCCATCAGGTGCGCCACCGGCGACGACGCATGCCGGCGCGGAATCTCCGGCACGGAGCAGGACTGACGCGTGTAGACGCCCGGAAAACGGGCGCCGCAACGGGGGGACGCGCGGGGGCGCGTCCCTTTACCATGTGCCGCATGGGTGACGTACTGGCCGGAAACCATGCCGTCTGGGAGTTCGATCTCGCCTCGGACTCGGTGCTCATCCGCTTCGCACGGGGGATCAGAACGCCGAGACCGCTGAGGACACCGAGGCTCTTCCACGCCCTCGGGACCCGCCGGATCCCCCTCGAAGCGCTGTCCGGGGTGAGCGTGAGCGCGGGGAAGCGGGACACGGTGCTGCTGCGCGCCGTCCCGCGGCCCGGCGCGGATCCGCTGATGGACGTAGCCGCAGGGCAGTTGAAGGAGTCCTGCGACCCGTACCGGCTGGTGCTGCCCGGCGACCGGGCCCCGCGCGCCGCCGCCTTCGCCGACGCCCTGCGCGCCCGGCTGGGCCCCGACGCGGCGGAGCCGGCCGGGCGGTTCCTGGTCGAGGTGCCGGGGCCCCCGCTGCACCTGAAGGCGTACGACGCCCGGGTCGGCTTCGACGGGTCGGCGGTCACCTTCCACTGGTCGCGGACCGGCGCCACGAGCACCAAGTGGAAGGCGGGCGACCGGCATTACCCGCTGGCCGCGCTGACCGGCGTCGAGTGGAGCGCCCCGGACCGGCCCGGCGGACACCTGCGGCTGCTGCCGCGGGACGATCCCCGCGACCCGCGCCCCGACCACGACCTGGCCTCGGCCGTCTTCGGCGTCGGATACGGGGCCGTGCACGAGTCGCTGCCCTTCGCGGCGGCCGTCCTGGCCGCCCTGCGCGGGCGTACCCCGGTCGCCGCGGTCCCCCGGCCCCGCCCCTCCGACGAACGCCTGCAACACCTCAGCGAGCTGCACTCGGCGGGCCTGCTGACCGACGCCGAGTACTCGGCCCTGCGCGACCGCTTCGCCGCCGACGCGTAGCCGCGGGCGCGGGGCCTCCCGCCTACCCCTCGCGCGCCAGCGAGGTGAAGCTCATGTCCGGGTAGCGGTCCCCCGCGACCCGGTCCGCGATCGGCTCCAGCAGCGCCAGCTCCGCCCCGGTCAGGGTGATCCGGGTCGCCGCCGTGTTCTCCGCGAGGCGGTCCGGCCTGCGGGTGCCCGGGATCGGGACCACCGTCAGACCGTGCACCTCCGCCCGCTGCTGCACCCAGGCCAGCGCGATCTGGGCCGGGGTCGCGCCGTGCGCGTCGGCGATCTCGCGCACCGGGGCCAGGAGCGCCGCGTTGGCCTTGGCGTTGTCCCCGGTGAACCGCGGCTGGAACTTGCGGAAGTCCGCCTCCGACAGCTCCTTGCCCGCGTCAGCGAAGGACCCCGTCAAGAAGCCCCGCCCGAGCGGCGAGTAGGGCACGAAGGCCACGCCCAGCTCCGCCGCCGCGCCCACCGCGCTGCGCTCGACGTCCCGGCTGAAGAGCGACCACTCCGACTGGAGCGCGGCGATCGGGTGCACCGCGTGCGCCTCGCGCAGCTCCGCGCCGGTGACCTCACTGAGCCCCAGGTGGCGCACCTTCCCCTCCTGCACCAGCTCCGCCATCGCCCCCACCGACTCGGCGAACGGCACGCCCGGGTCCCGCCGGTGCATGTAGTAGAGGTCGATCACATCGGTGCCGAGCCGGCGCAGGCTCGCCTCGACGGACCGGCGGATGTACGCGCGGTCGTTGCGGATGCCCCGGTAGGCGGGGTCGTCGTTGCGCTCTATCGCGAACTTCGTGGCGAGGGTGATCCCGTCGCGGTGCGCGGCCACGAACGGCGCGAGGAACTCCTCGTTCGCGCCCCGCCCGTAGATGTCCGCCGTGTCGAAGAGGGTGACCCCGGCATCCAGGGCCGCGTCCAGGGTCTGCCGGGCCGCCGCCTCGTCCGTCTCCCCGTAGAACTCGCTCATGCCCATGCAGCCGAGGCCCTGGACGCCGACGAGCGGTCCGCCCCCGCCGAGTTCGACCTGCCCGATCCCGCTGCTTCGCTCGGTCATTGCTGTGCCTTCCCGGCAGTCGTGTCCATCGAATACATGCCGATCTTGAAATCCAGTACGGCCAGCGCGTCCGTCAGCTCGGTGATCCGCGCCCGCACGTCGCGCCGTGTCCGCTCCAGCAGTTCGCGCCGCTGGTCGACGGTGTGCCCGCCCTCGCGCATGAGTTCGGCGTAGCGGACCATGTCGGCCACCGACATGCCGGTGGCGCGCAACTTGCCGACGAAGGCCAGCCAGTCGAGGTCCTTGTCGCTGAAGCGGCGCTGTCCCGAATGGGAGCGGTCCACGTGCGGCATCAGGCCGATCCGCTCGTACCAGCGCAGGGTGTGCTGGGTCAGACCGGTCCGGGCCTCGACCTCGCTGATCGTGTACCGCGTCTCCGTCAGGCTCATGGCCTCAACGCTAAAACCTTGGAGTGCACTCCAAGCAAGTAGGCTCGGCGGCATGGAGAGCCCGGAGAGCCTGCAGAGCCTGCGCATCATCGAGAACTGGCCCGTACCGACCGCCGCGGCGGCGGTCGTGCGCGCCGACGGCACCCCGGCCGGGTCGCACGGCCCGGTGGACCACCGCTTCGCGCTGGCCTCGGTCACCAAGCCGCTCGCCGCGTACGCCGCCCTCGTCGCGTACGAGGAGGGTGCGATCGAGCTGGACGAGCCGGCCGGACCCGAGGGTTCCACGGTCCGCCACCTGCTCGCGCACACCAGCGGCCTGGCCTTCGACGAGCACCGCGTGACGGCCCCGCCCGGACAGCGCCGGCTCTACTCGAACGCCGGTTTCGAGGTGCTCGGCGACCACATCGCCAAGGCGACCGGCATCCCGTTCGCGGAGTACCTCCACCAGGCGGTCTTCGAGCCGCTCGGCATGGCGTCCTCCGCGCTGGAGGGCTCGCCTGCCAAGGACGGCGTGTCCACCGTCTCCGACCTCCTGCGGTTCGCCGCCGAGCTCCAGGCCCCGCGACTGCTGGACGTGCGCACGGTCGCGGAGGCCACCTCCGTCGTCCACGGCGGCCTCAAGGGCGTCCTGCCGGGCTACGGTCACCAGTCCCCCAACGACTGGGGGCTGGGCCTGGAGATCCGCGACGGCAAGTCCCCGCACTGGACGGGCGCCACTTCCTCGCCGCGCACCTTCGGCCACTTCGGGCAGGCCGGGACCTTCCTGTGGGTGGACCCGGACGCGCGCGCCGCGTGCGTGGCGCTGACCGACCGCGCCTTCGGCCCCTGGGCCGTGGAGGCCTGGCCGCCGTTCACCGACGCCGTACTCGCCGAGCTCGCGGGCCGCTAGGGCGCGGCTCGGGAGCGGCTGTCGGCAACTCCTAGGGGAGCTCCCAGATCAGCAGTTCCCCGGGAGATCCGGCGACGAGCTCCAGGTCCTGCTCGCCGGTGATCCTCGCCGAGTCGCCGGGGCCGAGCTCCCGGCCGTCCAGGCGCAGGTCTCCCCGTACGACGTGCACGTACACGCGGTGCGCGGCCGGTACGGCGACGCGCTCGCCCGCGCCCGGCCGCCGCACGTGCAGCACGGCCCCGGCGGCCGGCACCGCGTACGGGGTGCTGTCGGCGATGCCCCTGACCAGTGCGTACGAGGGCGGCCCGGACTCCGCGGCGGGCAGCGGCGCGAGCCACATCTGCACGAAGCGGAGCGGCTCGGGGCCGTCGTTGCGCTCCACGTGCCGCGCCCCGGTCCCGGCGCCGAGGTGCTGTACGTCGCCGGGCCGGACCAGGGTGGTGGCCCCGGTGCTGTCCCGGTGGGTGAGCTCGCCCCCGACCACCCAGGTCACGATCTCGGTGTGGCTGTGCGGGTGCTCGTCGAAGCCGGCGTCGGGCGCGAGGCCCTCCTCGTTGCAGGCCAGGAGGGTGCCGAAGCGCAGGTTGTCCGGGTCGTAGTGCTCGCCGAAGGAGAAGGCGTGCCGGGTGCTGATCCCGGCGGCCGGGTCCCCGCCCGCGTAACGCTCGGCGCCGCGACGTACATCAATCATGAGGGCCACCGTAGCCCCCGGCACGGCCCGCGGCGCGGGACCGGACTCCGCGCACGCTCGCCGATAGGGCAGTCTTGTCACGTGCCCCAACCCGAACGTGAGCATTCCCCCGCGATCCACCCCGCGCATCCCGCTCCCGCCCATCCGCACTCCGCGACACTGCGACGGCTGGAGAAGTCCGCCGGCCGGCTCGCGGCGAACGCCATCGCGCGCATGGACGAGACCCTGCCGTGGTACCGGGCGATGCCCCCGGAGAACCGGTCCTGGATCGGCCTGGTCGCGCAGGCGGGCATCGCCGCGTTCACGGAGTGGTTCCGGCACCCGGAGACCCCGCAGGCGATCTCCACCGATGTCTTCGGGACGGCTCCGCGGGAGCTGACCCGGGCGATCACCCTGCGCCAGACCGTCGAGATGGTCCGCACCACGATCGAGGTCATGGAGACCGCGATCGACGAGGTCGCGGCCCCGGGCGACGAGTCGATCCTGCGCGAGGCCCTGCTGGTGTACGCCCGGGAGATCGCCTTCGCGACGGCCCAGGTGTACGCGCAGGCCGCCGAGGCGCGGGGGGCGTGGGACGCCCGCCTGGAGTCGCTGGTCGTCAACGCGGTGCTGTCCGGGGAGGCCGACGAGGGCGCGCTCTCGCGGGCCGCGGCACTCGGCTGGAACTCGCCGGAGTACGTGTGCGTGGTGCTCGGCACGGCCCCCGAGGGGGACAGCGAGCTGACGGTCGAGGCGATCCGGCGCGCGGCCCGCCACCACAAGCTGCAGGTCCTGACGGGTGTGCTCGGGGACCGCCTCGTCGTCATCGCGGGCGGCAGCGACAACCCACTCCAGGTGGCGAAGTCCCTGATCGGCCCGTTCGCGGCCGGTCCGGTGGTGGCCGGCCCGGTGGTCGCGGACCTGCTGAACGCCACGAAGTCCGCGCAGGCGGCGGCCGCGGGGCTGAAGGCGTGCACGGCCTGGCAGGACGCCCCGCGTCCGGTGCTGGCGGACGATCTCCTGCCCGAGCGCGCGATCGCCTCGGACCCTTCGGCGCGCGAGCAACTGGTGGAGGAGATCTACAGACCGCTTGAAGAAGCGGGCTCAGCTTTGCTTGAGACGCTGAGCGTCTACCTGGAGCAGGCGAGCAGTCTCGAAGGCGCAGCTCGGATGCTGTTTGTGCACCCCAACACCGTGCGCTACCGGCTGCGACGTGTGACGGACGTCACCGGTTGGTCGCCCTCGGATGTCCGTTCCGCGTTCACTCTGCGGATCGCCCTGATCCTCGGGCGTCTGGCCGACGGCGATCCTCAGTCCTAGACTTTTGTCGGACATCAACAATTACCCCGAAGGTTCTTCGTCCCTGTCCCCACGGGCGGCGCGGACCGAACACAAGAGAGAGTGTGAGGGTGCTCGTACTCGTCGCTCCCGGCCAAGGCGCACAGACGCCCGGCTTCCTGACTCCCTGGCTCGAACTGCCCGGCGCCGCTGACCGCGTCGCCGGCTGGTCGGACGCCATCGGGCTCGACCTTGCCCACTACGGCACGAAGGCCGACGCGGACGAGATCCGCGACACGGCCGTGGCCCAGCCCCTGCTGGTGGCTGCCGGTCTGCTCTCCGCCGCCGAGCTGGGGGCCCGTACGGCCTTCGGTGCGGTCGCGGGCCACAGCGTCGGCGAGATCACCGCCGCCGCGTACGCCGGTGTGCTGTCCGACGCCGACGCGCTGTCCTTCGTACGCACCCGCGGTCTCGGCATGGCCGATGCCGCCGCGGTGACGGCGACGGGCATGGCGGCGGTCCTGGGCGGCGACCCGGACGTGGTCGTCAAGCACCTGGAGAAGCTGGGGCTGACCCCGGCCAACATCAACGGCGCGGGCCAGATCGTCGCGGCCGGCACCATGGAGCAGATCGCCGCCCTGGAGGCCGACAAGCCCGAGGGTGCCATGAAGGTCGTCGCCCTCAAGGTCGCGGGCGCCTTCCACACGCACCACATGGCTCCGGCCGTCGCCAGGCTGGAGGAGGCCGCCTCGGCCCTCAGCCCGGCCGACCCGGCGCTGAAGTACGTTTCGAACAAGGACGGTCAGGTCGTGACCACGGGCGCCGATGTCGTCGCCCGCCTGGTTGGCCAGGTCGCCAACCCGGTCCGCTGGGACCTGTGCATGGAGACGTTCGCCGAACTGGGCGTCACCGGGATCATCGAGCTTTCCCCGGGTGGCACCCTGACGGGTCTGGCCAAGCGCGCGCTGAAGGGCGTACCGAGCGTGGCCCTCAAGACCCCGGACGATCTCGAAAAGGCCGCGGCGCTTGTCGCCGAGCACTCGGCCTGAGAGAAGGAGCCCACACAGCATGTCGAAGATCAAGCCTGCCAAGGGCTCCCCGTACGCCCGCATCCTCGGCGTCGGCGGCTACCGCCCGACCCGCGTGGTGCCCAACGAGGTCATCCTGGAGACGATCGACTCGTCCGACGAGTGGATCCGCTCGCGCTCCGGCATCGCGACCCGGCACTGGGCCTCGCCCCAGGAGACCGTCGCCGCGATGTCGGTGGAGGCCTCGGGCAAGGCTCTGGCCGATGCGGGCGTGTCTCCCGAGCGGATCGGCGCCGTGATCGTCTCGACGGTGTCGCACTTCAAGCAGACTCCGGCCGTCGCGACGGAGATCGCGCACCGGATCGGCGCGGGCAAGCCCGCGGCCTTCGACATCTCCGCGGGCTGCGCCGGCTTCGGCTACGGCCTGACGCTGGCCAAGGGGCTGGTCGTGGAGGGTTCCGCCGAGTACGTCCTCGTCATCGGCGTGGAGCGGCTCTCGGACCTGACCGACCTGGAGGACCGCGCGACGGCCTTCCTGTTCGGCGACGGCGCGGGCGCCGTCGTCGTCGGCCCCTCGGACGAGCCGGCCATCGGCCCCACGGTGTGGGGTTCGGAGGGCGACAAGTCCGAAACCATCAAGCAGACCGTGCCGTGGGACGAGTACCGCAGCACGGACGGCGCAGAGAAGTTTCCGGCCATCACGCAGGAGGGTCAGGCGGTCTTCCGCTGGGCCGTCTTCGAGATGGCCAAGGTGGCCCAGCAGGCGCTCGACGCTGCCGGGATCACCGCGGACGACCTGGACGTCTTCATTCCGCACCAGGCGAACATGCGGATCATCGACTCGATGGTGAAGACTCTGAAGCTGCCGGAGCACGTCACGGTCGCCCGTGACGTGGAGACCACCGGCAACACCTCGGCCGCCTCGATCCCGCTCGCAATGGAGCGGCTCCTGGCGACCGGAGCGGCGAAGAGCGGCGATACCGCGCTCGTCATCGGCTTCGGGGCGGGACTCGTCTACGCCGCGACGGTCGTTACCCTCCCCTAGGGTCCGGGAGCACTTTCCCGGACCTTGTTCCACCCCCAGTACCCAGAGAAGGAGCGCCACATGGCCGCCACGCAGGAAGAGATCGTCGAAGGTCTCGCGGAGATCGTCAACGAGATCGCGGGCATCCCGGTCGAGGACGTCGAGATCGACAAGTCCTTCACCGACGACCTGGACGTCGACTCGCTGTCCATGGTCGAGGTCGTCGTCGCCGCCGAAGAGCGCTTCGACGTCAAGATCCCGGACGAGGACGTCAAGAACCTCAAGACGGTCGGCGACGCCGCGAGCTACATCCTGAAGCACCAGGCCTGAGCCTGACGAGCGTTTGTCGCCACCTGGCGGTGGCGCCGTGACAATTCAGCACCCCCTGAGACGTGGAGAAAGAATTCCTGTGAGCCCGACCAATCGCACCGTGGTCGTCACCGGTATCGGCGCAACCACTCCGCTGGGTGGCGACAGCGCTTCGACCTGGGAAGGTCTGCTTGCCGGCCGTTCCGGCGTAAAGCCCCTCGAGGGCGAGCGCTTTGCCGAACTCCCGGTTCGTATCGCCGCGCCGGTCGCCGTGGACCCCAGTGAGGTCCTGCCCCGGCCGCTGGCGCGCAAGCTGGACCGCTCGGCCCAGTTCGCCATCATCGCGGCCCGCGAGGCCTGGGCCGACGCCGGTTACACCGCCCCGGCGGGCGAGGACGCGACCATCGCGCCCGAGCGCCTGGGCACCGTCATCGCCTCCGGCATCGGCGGCGTGACGACCCTGCTCGACCAGTACGACGTACTGAAGGAAAAGGGTGTGCGCCGGGTCTCCCCGCACACCGTCCCCATGCTCATGCCGAACGGCCCGTCGGCCAACGTCGGCCTGGAGGTCAACGCCCGGGCGGGCGTGCACACTCCGGTCAGCGCCTGCGCGTCCGGCGCCGAGGCCATCGGCTACGCCGTCGAGATGATCCGCAGCGGCCGTGCCGACGTGGTCGTCGCGGGCGGCACCGAGGCGGCGATCCACCCGCTGCCGATCGCCGCGTTCGCCAACATGATGGCGATGTCGAAGAACAACGAGAACCCGGAGCAGGCCTCCCGCCCCTACGACAAGGCCCGTGACGGCTTCGTCCTGGGCGAGGGCGCGGGCGTCGTGGTCCTGGAGTCCGCGGAGCACGCCGCCGCGCGCGGCGCCCGGGTCTACTGCGAGGTGCTGGGCCAGGGCCTGTCCGCGGACAGCCACCACATCGCGCAGCCGGAGCCGACCGGCCGCGGTGTCGCGGCCGCCGTGCAGAACCTGCTCGACAACACCGGCCTGGACACCTCCGAGCTGGTCCACCTGAACGCGCACGCCACGTCCACCCCGCAGGGTGACACGGCCGAGCTGAAGGCCCTGCGCAAGGTCCTGGGCGACGACCTCGACCACATCGCGATCTCGGCGACCAAGTCGATGACCGGTCACCTGCTGGGCGGTGCGGGCGGCATCGAGACCGTCGCCACCGTGCTGGCGCTGTACCACCGGCTGGCCCCGCCGACGATCAACATCGACGAGCTCGACGAGGACATCGACGCGGACATCGTGCGCGGCGAGCCGCGCAAGCTGCCCGCCGACGGTCCGATCTCGGCGATCAACAACTCGTTCGGTTTCGGCGGCCACAACGTCACGCTGGCGTTCCGCACGGTCTGATCCGATCGGTTCCACATGTACGAGGGCCCCCGCCCGGCAGCTGCCGGGCGGGGGCCCTCGTACATGTGGAACCGATCAGACGACCTGGTGGAGCCAGCGGACCGGGGCGCCCTCGCCGGCGTAGCGGAAGGGCTCCAGTTCGTCGTCCCAGGGCTTGCCGAGCAGTTTGGCGATCTCCGCCTCCAGGTCGGTCTCGCCGCGCGCCGAGCGGGCGAGCGCGGCCCGCAGCCGGTCCTCGGGGATCAGGATGTCGCCGTGCATTCCGGTGACGGCGTGGAAGATGCCGAGCTCCGGAGTGGAGCTGTAGCGCTCGCCCTCGGAGGTCGGGCAGGGTTCCGCGGTCACCTCGAAGCGGAGCAGGTGCCAGCCGCGGAGCGCGGAGGCGAGTTTCGAGGCGGTGCCCGCTTCGGCCTGCCAGGAGAACTCGGCTCTCCAGGTGCCGGGGGAGGCGGGCTGCCTGATCCAGTCGAGGTTCACCCGCACCCCGAGCACGCCCGCAACAGCCCATTCCACATGCGGGCAGAGCGCGCGCGGTGCGGAATGCACGTACAGAACTCCACGTGTCGTCACCGGGACCTCCAGTGTGGGACGAGGTCGGGAATAAACTCCAGAAAACGGACAGTATGTGACGTGATGTAATTTACCGGAAATGATCTGAGATTGCGTTGCGGGACCTGCGGCCGAAACGCCACGGGAAAAAGCTACCGTGCGCCAGGGGTCATGGTGTGACGTACGGTCGCTCCAAGGCCCGTAAACACAGAGCATTCACTCAGCAGGACGCCCCCGAATGATTGCGGGGCGACGAGGAGGGACCACCCGATGCGCACCACCGCTCCGCGCCGACGCGCGCGCCGGACTCTCGCGGGGGCGGGCGCTGCGGCCCTCGTCCTCGCCGGTGTGCTGAGCGGATGTTCGTCGGGCGAGTCGGCCACCGAGGGTGAGCGCGGGGCGCAGGCCGGGCCGCGCTGGAACACCGCGCCCGCCTCCATCGCGGCGGTGGGCGACTCCATCACGCGTGGTTTCGACGCCTGTTCGGTGCTGGCCGACTGCCCTGAGGTCTCCTGGGCCACCGGGAACGACCCCGAGGTGCGCTCCCTGGCCGCCCGGCTGCTGGGCGAGGCCGAGGTGCCCGCGCGCAGTTGGAACCTCGCGGCCACCGGCTCCCGGATGGCGGACCTGCCGGGGCAGCTGACCGCGGCCGCCGAGCACAAGCCCGACCTGGTCACGGTGATGGTCGGCTCGAATGACGCCTGCCGGCCGACGGCTTCGTCGATGACGTCGGTGGCCGCGTTCCGGTCGGGCTTCGAGAAGGCCCTCGGCGATCTGCGGGCCGCCTCGCCCGCCTCCCAGGTGTACGTGTCGAGCGTGCCGGACCTCCAGCGGCTGTGGGAGCAGGGCAAGGACGACCCGATGGTGCGCAGGATCTGGAGCCTGGGCATCTGCCAGTCGATGCTCGCCGACCCGCAGTCGGCGACGGCCGGGGCCACGGCCCGGCGCGAGCAGGTGCGGGCGCGGGTGGTCGAGTACAACGAGGTGCTGCGCGAGGTCTGCTCGAAGGACGCGCTGTGCCGCTACGACGGCGGCGCGGTGTTCCAGTACCCCTTCGGGGCGGAGCAGTTGAGCCGCTGGGACTGGTTCCACCCGGGCAAGGGCGGGCAGGCGCGGCTCGCGGAACTGGCGCACCGCCAGGTGACGGCCGCCGAGCCGCCACGTTGACGCTCCTGTGCGCGAAGGGTCCGGGGGCGGGTGTCAGGGCCCGCCCCCGGACCGGCTTTCAGGGGTGATTTCCGGCCATACGGTGTGTCAGGCGACGTCGAGCGTCGCGGTCAGCCGGGTGTCGCCGTGCGAGTGAGCGGCGCGGACCTCGTAGGTGCCGCCGACCCGCTGCCAGCCGCCGGCCGCCTCGTCCCAGATCTCGAAGGCCCGGGCGGGCAGCGCGATCTCCACCTCGACGCTCTCGCCGGGGCCCGCCTCGACGCCCGCGAAGGCGGCCAGCCAGCTCGCCGGGCGCTCCACCGCGTCGGCCACGGGTGCCAGGTAGACCTGGACGACCTCGCGGCCGGGCCGGGTGCCGGTGTTGGTGACGCGGACCCGCGCGGTGGTGGCGGTGGCCTCCAGCGACTCGTACGCCCAGTCCGTGTAGCCGAGGCCGTGCCCGAACGGGAAGGCCGGAACCGCGCCCCGGGCCTCGTACGCCCGGTAGCCGATGAAGAGCCCCTCGCGGTACTCCAGGCGCCCCTCGGCGGGGGTCACCTCGGTGACCGGCGCGTCGGCGAGCTCGGCGGGCCAGGTGGTGGGCAGCCGCCCGCCGGGCTCCGCGTCACCGAGGAGTACGTCGGCCAGCGCGGCCCCGCCCTCCTGCCCGGGGAACCAGGTCAGCAGGACGGCGGCCACGTCCTCGCGCCACGGGAGCTCCACCGGGGAGCCCGCGTTGACGACGACCACGGTGTTCGGGTTGACGGCGGCGACGGCGCGGACCAGGTCGTCCTGGCGGCCCGGCAGGGCGAGGTCCTTGCGGTCGAAGCCCTCGGACTCCACGCGCTCGGTGGTGGCGACGACCACGACGGCGGTGTCGGCGGCGCGGGCCGCCTCCACGGCCTCGGCGATGAGCTCGTCGGCGTCGCGCTGCGGGCCGAGGTGGAGCAGGGAGAACATGATCGCCTTGAGCGGCAGCGCGCTCGTGTCGGGGACCTGGAAGGTCAGCGAGACCTCGACCGGCTCCCCGGCCGTCAGGGCGATCCGGGCGCGTTCGCTGGGGGCGCCGAAGAAGGCCTCGAAGGGGTCGGCCTCGTCGCCCATCTGCTGGACGCCCTCCCACAGGGGCCGCCCGCCGACGGCCAGGGCGAAGGCGCCCAGACCGCGGGTGCCGAAGGCGTGTTCGCCGCTCTCGCGCGGGAGGAACGTACCGGTGACCTCGATGCTCGCCATGGTCTCGTACGCGGCGCCCTCGGGCAGGTCGTCGCCGATCCACTGGACCTGGCCGGTCGGGAGGCTGCCCTCGCCGAGGACGGCGCCGGAGGCGTCGCGGCAGATCGCCCGGAGCTGGAAGCCCTTGTCGGCGGGGCTGAGTTCCCCGGAGGGGTCGGCGCCGACGGCGAAGGTCAGCGCCCCGTCCGGGAGGGCCCCGGTGAGGCCGTCGAGCGGGGAGACGACCCGCTCGGGGAAGACGGTGGCCGAGCCGCCGCCGAGGACCCGGGCGTCGCGGGCGGCGGCGCCGATGAGGGCGACGGTGCGGCCGGCGCCGGGGTCCAGGGGCAGCGCGCCCTCGTTCCTGACCAGTACGAAGCCGCGGGCGGCGATCTCGCGGGCCAGCGCCTGGCCGTCGATCGGGGCCGGGGGCTCGGCGACGGCGGCGGGGGCGCCCTCCAGGATGCCGACGCGGGCGGCGAGGCGCAGGACGTTGCGCACGGCGTCGTCGACGGCGGACTCGGGGACCTCGCCGGCGCGGACGGCCTCGGCGAGGGGGGCTCCGTAGACGGTGGTCGGGCCGGGCATGGCCACGTCGAGGCCGCCGAGGATGTCGCCGGTGGTGGAGCGGGCGGCCATCCAATCGGAGACGTTGTAGCCCTCGAAACCCCATTCGGCGCGCAGGACCTCGTTCACGAGGTGGGTGTGCTCGGTCATCGTCGTGCCGTTGACCTGGTTGTACGCGGTCATGATGCCCCATGGGTGGGCATTGGCGACGATGGCCTCGAAGGGGGCCAGGTACAGCTCGCGCAGCGGGCGCGGGGCGATGACGGAGTCCACGGTGAACCGTTCCGTCTCGGCGTCGTTGCCGACGAAGTGCTTGACGGTGGTTGCGACCCCGCCCTCCTGGACTCCGTTGACGTATCCGCTGCCGATGGCGCCGGTCAGGTACGGGTCCTCGGAGTAGCACTCGAAGTGGCGGCCGCCGAGCGGGGAGCGGTGCAGGTTGACGGTGGGCGCGAGGAGGACGTGGACGCCCTTGCGGCGGGCCTCCTGGGCGAGGAGCCGGCCGGCCCGGCGGGCGAGGGCGGGGTCCCAGGCGGCGGCGAGCGCGGTCGGGGACGGCAGCGCGATGGACGGGTCGTCGGCGGTCCAGCGCACGCCGCGCACCCCGATGGGGCCGTCGGACATGACCAGGGACTTCAGCCCGATCCCGGGGACGGCGGGCAGGGACCACATGTCCTGGCCGGCCAGGAGGCGGGCCTTGGTGTCGAGGTCCAGCTTGCCCAGTGCCGCTTCTACGGCGTCGCTGCGGACCTGATCGGCCTGATCGGCATCGGTCACGGCCGTGCCTCCTCGTTGAGTGCGGTGCGTGCGGGGTGCGGTTGCCCCCATCGTGGACCCGTTCCCTGTAGAACGGTAGGGTTCGTAATCTGTTCGTGACATGAGGATGTCGTACGGTCCTGCTGGCAGGTGTGGAGGAAAGGGGTGCCGGCGATGGCCAGGGCGAGGAGCGAGGAGCGGCGCGAGGAGATCGTCCGCGCCGCGGTCGAGGTGATCGCGGAGCGCGGCTACCGGGGCGCGTCCCTGGGCGCGGTCGCCGAACGCGTGGGCCTGACCCAGCAGGGGCTGCTGCACTACTTCCCCACCAAGGAGGCGCTGCTGGTCGCCGTCCTGGAGGAGCGCGACCGCTGGGACACGGGCGGCGGCTCGCGCGCCTCGGCCGGCACCTGGCGCCTGGACCTGCTCGACTCGCTGGTGGAGTACAACGCCATGCGGCCGGGCATCGTCCAGACCTTCTCGGCACTGCTGGGCGAGAGCGTCACCGACGGGCACCCGGCGCGGGAGTTCTTCACCGAGCGCTACGCCCAGGTGCGCGGCGAGATGGCGGCGGTCCTGCGCGCCGAGTTCGGGGACCGCCTGCCCTCGGGCCTCACCCCCGAACAGGCGGCCCCGCTGCTGACCGCGGTGATGGACGGCCTCCAGTACCAGTGGCTGCTCGCCCCGGAATCGGTGGACATGCCCGCCGCGTTCCGCTCCTTCCTGACCCTGCTGCGGGGGCCCGGCGCGTAGGGCCGGAAAGCGACCGTGCATCCTTGCCCCGAAGCTTCTACCGGGGGTGAACAACAGTCGTATTTTTCATCAGTAGTTATCTGCCTTCATCAGCTCTTATCCTGATGGCGTGAAGCTTTCCGAGTGGGCGGCGCGCAACGGTGTGCACTACCAGACCGCATGGGCCTGGGCGAAGGAGGGCCGTATGCCGGTCCCTGTCGTGCAGACGCCGTCCGGTATGTGGCTGGTCGAAGAGTCCGCTCCCGAGATCGGCGGGCGGACGGTGGTGTATTGCCGTGTTTCGTCCGGCGACCAGTTGTCCACCCGCCGCTGCAACAGGACCCGCCCCAGGCCGTCCACCACGACGGCCGACGCGGCGGGCACCAGACTGTTCGCCTCCGGGGCGTTCGGATCGTCCTGGTAGTCACGCCTGCCCATCGCTGCCCGCCTCCTCGCGGACGTCCCGCCCGCGGCTCCAGAGCTCCTCGACGTGGTCCGCGAACCGGTCGAACATGCCGTCCGGTTGACTGCGCCGCAGGTGCATCATCGGAGAGTCGTGGCCGACCTTCCGCGCGAGGTGCGGCGTCACGAGCATCTCGTTGTCGAAACGGAAGACGGACAGGCCGATGTGGCCGGTCTCGAAGCGCGCCTCGATGTTCGGTACGTCCCGCAGGTGTTGCAGTTCGTTCAACGTCACGGCGATCCGCGTGGTCAGCGTCAACGGCACGTTCTCCTCGGCCTCGCGCGCCGCGGTGACCGGGCTGTCCGGGTCACCGACGAGGAACATCACCCGCGCCCCGAGCAGGAAACCGCTGGTCGCGCAGTTCGGTGGCATTCCACTCAAACGGCAGAAGTTCGCGGTCCTCACGGACCACGATC
>NZ_JBFBBA010000070.1:0-23265 GCF_040682455.1 Streptomyces sp. NPDC051183 | reverse complement strand
CGTTGCGATTAACGTCGCACGACGGGTTCGGGAGGAGGTCGCTGGGAAAAGGACCAGCCCCACAGGCTGGCACCTCGCCCGGCGGCCCACCTCACACTGTCGGTACGCAGGCTCCGGGCGGAAGGCGAGCGCCGTGGCGGCCGACCGGGCGGTGGGGCGTACGGGCCGAGTGGCGGGTGGCATGCTGGGCGGGTGAAGATCGCCGCCGCGCAGATGAACTGCGTCCCCGCCGACCAGGCGGCCAACGCCGCGCAGGCCGCGGGCCTTGCCCGGCAGGCCCGGGAGCAGGGGGCCGGGCTGGTGGTGTTCCCCGAGCTCACCCTGACCGGCTACGAGTTGGAGGCCATCGCCGCCGATCCGGGGCTGTGGCTGGCCGGCGCCGAGGACCCGCGGCTCGACGCGGTCCGCGGCGCCGGTATCGCCACCGCCGTCAATGTCGCCCTGCGCTCCCCCGACCCGCGGCGGCCCGTCATCGCGACCCTGGTCCACGACGCCGACGGCGCGCACGTGACGACGTACACCAAACGGCACCTGTACCAGCAGGAGCAGGGCGTATTCGCGGCGGGCGAGCACCCCGGGCGCTTCGAACTCGGCGGGATCCGCTTCTCCTTGGGCATCTGCTACGACAACCACTTCCCGGAGGTGCCCGGCGCGGGCGCGGCGGCCGGCTGCCGGGTCCACCTGGCCTCCTCGCTGTACGGGACCGGCGACGGCATCCGCGAACGCGCAGCCGTCCACCCCGGGATCGCGCGGGACCACGGCATGTACGTGGCGCTGGCCAACCACGTCGGCCCGGCCGGGCCGTGGACGGGCTGCGGCGGCGCCGCCGTGTGGGCGCCGGGCGGGGCGCTGCTGGCCGAGGCGGACGACCGTACGCCGTCGGTCGCGACGGCGGAGGTCGGCGCCTGAACCGGTGGCTGTGTGCGGCTACTTGGCACGGTGCGGGCCCAGGTCCCGGAGCACGGCGCCGAGTTCGGCGCCGGTGAGGGCGGGGCCGGGCAGCGGACCGGCCGGGGCGCTCGCGCGCAGGCCGTCCAGGAAGAGCGCGAGGGGGCGGCGCCAGCCGTCCGGGGCGGTGGCCGCCAGGGCCGGGACGGCGCGGCCGAGTGCGGCCAGGGTCAGCAGCAGGTCCTCCGTGACGACGTCGACCCGTACCGACCCTTCCCGCTGCGCGCGGCCGATCAGCAGGTCCATCGTCTCCCGGTTGTGGGCGTGGACGGCGTCGAGGGAGCGCACGCCCTCCACTCCCGTGGTCATCAGGTCGTTGGTGCCCCGGTCGGCGGCCAGTACCGCGAACACCACGTCGAGGTAGCCGGTGAGCCCCTCCCAGGCGTCCGCCGCGTCCCGCGCCCGGTCCCCCGCGGCCACCGTGCCGGCCAGCGCGTCCCGGAAGACCTCGTCGACGAGCGCGGCGCGGCTGGGGAAGTGCCGGTAGAGCGTGGCGTTGCCGACCCCGGCCCGGCGGGCGATGTCGTCGAGCGGGGCCTCCAACCCCTGGGACGCGAAGGCCTCGCGCGCCGCCTCGACGAGCAGTTCGCGGTTGCGCCGCGCGTCGCGCCGTACCGGTGCGGCCCGCTTCGCGGGCCGTTCTTCGCCGACTGCCATCGCCACTCCTCGAAGTAACGGGGACCATTCCCCGGTACCGATGCTATCGTCGGAAACTCAAACGGGGAGCACTCCCCGGTTCATCGGGAGGGGTGACGGCCATGGCGGACACGGCTTTGGTGCTGGGCGGCGGCGGAACCGCGGGCGGCGCCTGGACGGTCGGCATGCTGGCCGGACTGGCCGAGGCCGGCCTCGACCTCTCCCGCGCCGACGTGCTCATCGGCACCTCCGCGGGAGCGGTCATCGCCACCCGGATCGCCACGGGCGTCCCGGTCGAGGAGCTCTACGCCGAGAACCGCGCCGGGCACCGCACGGTCGACGTCACCGTCACCGCCCGCCAGACCGCCGCGTTCCTCTGGGCCGCGCTCGGTTCGCGCGACCCCGAGCGCTCCGTGCGGCGGCTCGGACGAGCGGCGCTGGCCTCCCGTACGGTCCCCGAGGCGGCCGTCTTCGACACGGTCGCCACGCTGCTGGGGGGCGAGGTGCCCCAGTGGCCCGGGCGCGACCTGCGGCTGACGGCGGTCGAGGCGCGGACGGGGGAACTCAGGGCCTTCGACGCGGCCTCGGGCGTCACCCTGCACGAGGCGGTGGCGGCGAGCTGCGCGGTTCCGGTGGTGTGGCCGCCCGTCTCGGTCGCGGGAAGCCGCTGGATGGACGGCGGCAGCCGCTCCACCGGCAACGTCCACCTCGCCCGGGGCCACCGGCGCATCGTGGCGATCACCCCGATCCCCAAGGCGGTCGGGCCGCACCCCGGTGCCCACGAGCAGGGCGCCGAACTGGAGCGGGAGGGGTCGCTGGTGGCCGTACTGTCCCCGGACCGCGCCGCCCGGCGGGCCTTCGGCCGCAACATGCTGGACCGGACGCGCGGCCCCGCCGCCGCCCGGGCGGGCCGGATCCAGGCCGCCGCGTGCGCGGAAGCCGTGCGCGCCGTCTGGCAGGACTGATCCGCCGGCCGGCTCCCGGACGGCCTACCAGGCCGACAGGGACTTCGGTCCGGAGCCCGCCGCGCCGCCCCCGGCCGGCCCGTGGGCCGGTGCCCCGGTCTGCCCCTCGGCCTGCCGTCCGGCCGGCTCCTCGGCCGCCCGCCCCTCGGCGGGCTCCCCGGCCTGCTCCTGCTCGGGCATCAGGTCCCGGGCCATCAGCGTCGCCCCGGCCACCGCGCCGGGCATCAGGAAGACCGCCACCAGCGGCACCAGGAACGCCAGCACCAGCGGCACCCCGAAGCCGAGCACCAGCATCCGCCGCGACCGCAGCAGCGCGAGCTGCCCGCGCAGGTCCACCCGGCGCCGCTGGAGCGCGACGGAGGTGAGCTCCTGGGTCAGGAAGTAGCCGGAGACGCAGAACCCGAGGACCGGGACCACGGTCTGGCCGATCACCGGGATGAACCCGAGGGCGAAGAGCAGGATCCCGTACAGCAGCACCCGCCCCAGGATCCGCAGGCTGTCACGGGCCGCGATCCACAGCTCCTGCCAGAGCGAGAGCCCGGAGCCGGGCACCTCGCCGCCCTCGCTGCGGTCGACCTGCTCCGAGAGGGACTCGTAGAACGGCTGGCCGATCAGCAGGGTCACGGCGGTGAAGGTGATCACCGCGAGGAACAGCCCGAGGCAGAAGACCAGGGCGGTCAGGAACCCGCGGAAGAGGCCGAGCCACGGCGAGGACCAGCCGTCGGCGAAGGGCGTGGCCCAGGCGGTCAGGTCGTCGGCGCCGTAGCCGAGCCCGATCAGCGCGCCGGCGTACAGCACCAGTGACACCAGCCCGGGCAGCAGCCCGAAGCCGAGCCACTTGCCGTGCCCGAGCACCCATCGCTGGCCGGCCAGCAGATAGCCGAATCCCCCCGCAAGATCACGCATGGTTCCAGCTTAAGTCGGGGAACGGCGAAGGCCGCACCCGGGTGTCCGGGTGCGGCCTTCGGGGAGCGGGCGCGAGATCAGACGGCGAGCTCGACCGTGATGTTGCCGCGGGTCGCCTTGGAGTACGGGCAGACCTGGTGGGCCTTCTCGATGAGGTCCTTGGCGGTGGCGGCGTCCACGTTCGGGATCACGGCGGAGATCTTGACGATCAGGCCGAAGCCCTCGTCGTTCTTGCCGATGCCGACCTCGGCGGTGACGGTGGAGCCGGAGATGTCGGCGTTCTCGTTCTTCGCGACGACGCCCAGGGCGCCCTGGAAGCAGGCGCTGTAGCCGGCGGCGAAGAGCTGCTCCGGGTTGGTGCCGGCGCCGCTGCCGCCGAGCTCCTTCGGCGGGTTCACGACGACGTCGAGCTGGCCGTCGTTGGTGGCGACGCGGCCGTCACGGCCGTTCTCGGCGGTGGCGACAGCGGTGTACGCGACATCGGACTGCTGGATGGACATGTAAGGAAATCCTCCTGGTAATCGCCGCGACTCGCGCCCACGATCGCAACGGTGTGCAGTGAGCCTAACCGGTGAAGGAAACGATCATCTTTCCGGTGTTCTCGCCGCGCAGCATCCCGAGGAAGGCGGACGTCGCGTTCTCGATGCCGTCGAAGACCGTTTCGTCGTACCGCAGCTCGCCTGAGCGCAGCCAGCCGGCCACGTCCTGGACGAACTGCTGCTGCAGCCCGGCGTGGTCGCCGACCAGCACGCCCTGGAGGCGCAGCCGCTTGCCGATGACCAGGGCGAGGTTGCGCGGACCGGGGGTGGGCTCGGTGGCGTTGTACTGGGCGATGGCCCCGCACAGGGTGGCCCGGCCGTGCACCTTCAGGGAGGAGATGGCGGCCTCCAGGTGGTCGCCGCCGACGTTGTCGAAGTAGACGTCGATGCCCTCGGGCGCGGCCTCCTTCAGCTGCCCGCCGACGGGGCCGTTCTTGTAGTTGAAGGCGGAGTCGAAGCCGTACTTCTCCGTGAGCAGCGTCACCTTCTCGTCGGAGCCGGCGGAGCCGATCACCGCGGAGGCGCCCTTGATCTTCGCGAACTGCCCGACGAGGCTGCCGACCGCGCCCGCCGCGCCGGAGACGAAGACGGAGTCGCCCTCCTTGAAGGAGGCGACCTCGAAGAGGCCGGCGTAGGCGGTCAGACCGGGCATGCCGAGCACGCCGAGGTACGTGGAGAGCGGGGCGAGGGAGCCGTCCACCTTGGTGGCGTGCTGGGCGTCGACGTCCGCGTACTCCCGCCAGCCCAGCCCGTGCAGGACGTGGTCGCCGACCGCGAAGCGCTCGTCCGCGGAGGCCACGACCTCGCCGACCGCGCCGCCGTCCATGGGCTTGTCGAGCTGGAAGGGCGGGACGTACGACTTCACGTCGTTCATCCGGCCGCGCATGTACGGGTCCACGGACATGTGGAGGTTGCGCACGAGGATCCGGCCGGCGGCCGGGGCCGTGACCGGCGCCTCGCGCAGGGCGAAGTCCTCGGCGACGGGCCAGCCCTGCGGGCGGCGGACGAGGTGCCACTCGCGGCTGACGGCGGGGATCTCGGACATGCGGCGCTCCTGGGGTGAGGGAGGAAATGCTTCAGTGGATGAAACAACCATGCGCCTGCATATTTCATGTTGTCAAGTAAATGGGTACGCTGACTCCATGCCCACTCGTCGCGCAGACCCCCTGACCCTTGAGGTCGTCGAGCTCATCGGCGACGTCGTGGCCCGCTACCACGAGGAGTACGAGCACGCGGCCGCCAGCCACCAGCTCACCGGCGCCCAGGCGCGGGTGCTGAACCTGCTGTCGTACGAGCCGACGGCGATGCGCAAGATCGCGCAGAAGCTGAAGTGCGAGCCCTCCAACATCACCGGCATCGTGGACCGCCTGGAGAGCCGGGGCCTGGTCGAGCGCCGCCCGGACCCGGCCGACCGCCGGGTGAAGCTGGCCGCCCCCACCGAGGAGGGCCTGCGGACCGCGGACCGGCTGCGCGAGTCGCTGGACTTCGCGCGCGAGCCGCTGGCCGGTCTGAGCGCGGCCGAGCGTGCGGTCCTGCGGGACCTGCTCAGGCGGATGCTGGGCTGAGCCGGCCGCTCAGGAGCAGCCGAAGATCCAGAACACGCAGCTCTTGCTCGGCTTCGGCGTGGGCTGCGGCTGCGGGGGCGTCCCGGGCGGCGACGGCGTACCGGAGGTGCTCGGCGCGGGCTGTCCCGACGCCGTGGGATTTACGGTTCCCCCGGGCCCGGGAGTGCCCTGGCCCGGCCCCGGCCTGCCCGACGCGGAGGCCGACCCCACCGGCCCGGGAGCCTGGCTGCCCCCGGCGGTGCTCCCCGGCCCGGCCGTCTTCGTGGCGCCGGCGGTGGCCTTCGCGCTCCCGGCGGCCTTCCCCGAGGGCAGCGCCGACGGCGCGGCGGGGGCCTGTTCCCGGCTCGGCAGGGCGTCCGGCTGCTTCGGGCCGTCGTCGGTCAGCACCACCGTGGCCGCGCGGTCGGACCGCTGCCCGTCGGTGGCCATCTTGGCCACCGCCAGCGAGCCCGCGGTCGCGAGCAGCAGCCCGAGCCCCATGGTCAGCACGGTCCGGCGGCGCCTGCGGTGCGTGACGCGGCGGCGCGCACCGGCCCTGCGCTCGTTCGGCACGGACAGCACCACGAGCGAGTCCGCGTACACATCGGCCAGCGTGGGCTGGGCCGCGGGCTCCGCCACCGGGGCGGAGAACCCCGCGGGCGCGGCGGGTATCAGGTACTCGGCCGGGGTACCGCATCCGGCGCACGCCAGCGCGCCGTTGAGGTGCCTCCGACAGGCGGGGCAGTAGTTCATAGGGCCCGCAGGCTACGTGGTCCCGGGCAACATCCGTATCCCGGAGAAGTAAGGATCCTGTGTGGAATCGTTGACTCCATGACAGCGAACCCGGCCCCGGGTGCCCGGGGTCCCTTCGGTCCCGCCGCCTTCCAGCTGGTCCTGCTGCGCAGGATGGCCGACTTCCAGCCAGGCCTGGCCGAGGAGGCCCGCCACCGGCTCGGCGTCACGCTCGCCGAGCAGCGGGAGGCGAACAAGCGCTGGCAGGCGATGGTCCGCGCCCCGAGGTCCCGCGGGGCGCTGGCCCGCTACCGGTCGGTGCTCGGCCCGCCCGAGTCCGCCGAACGTCGCACGATCGGCGATCTGGAGTGCGAGGCCCTGCTGTGGCCGGTGCCCCTCTGGCCCGACCTGCGCTTCGAGGTGCTGGCCGCGCCCGACGGGGCGGTGTGGAACGAGTGGCTGGTCCGGGCCCCGGGCGCGCGGGGGCCCGTACTGGAGTCTCCGCAGGACCTGCGGCCCTGGTCGGCGACGGTGGACGAGGTGGCGCGGGCCTTCGCCCCGGTCCGCCCGATGGAGGGCACCGCGCCGACCCGCTGGCGCCTCGCGTTCGCGGCGGGGGGCGGGCCGTGCGTGGCGGAGTTCACGTACGGCCTGCTCCAGCGGGTCTCGTTCGAGGACGCCGCCGGTGGCACCCCGTACGGCGGCGCCCCGTAGCGCCAGACACCCCCTAGGTGCGCAGGAAGGCCCGTACGCCGGCCGAGGTGCCGTCGTCGCCCAGCAGGTCGTTGTGCCCCAGGCAGCCGACCGGCGTGTTGGCCGCCCCGGTCAGCGGGACGCTGCTGTCGGGGTTGATGACCTCGTCGCAGTTCGACCAGAAGGTCGCGTACTCGACCGCGCCGGGGGTCTCGTCGCCGGAGTTGAGGTTCTTCACCACGTACGACCCGGGCGTCATGTCCCGGCACGCCTGGTCCCACAGGGCGCAGGCCCAGGCGGTGGAGGTGCCGCGGTTGGGCCCGGCCAGCGAGACCCAGTGGTCCACGGTGCGGTCGCCGCCGCCGAACTTCACGTACCAGCGGCTGACGAGCGAGCCGAACGAGTGCGCGACCACGTCCACCTTCGCGGCGCCGGTCTGCCGGCGGACCTGGTCGACGTACGCGCCGAGCTGCCCGGCCAGGACCTCGTTGACGGACTGGTGGGTGTCGTACCCGAACGAGAAGAGCTCGGAGTCGGTGTACCCGTCGGCGCGCAGGTCCTCGCGCAGCGCGCCCCAGACGCCCGGATCGGCGTTGTAGCCGTGTACGAAGACCACCGGATTGCGCGATGACGCCTGGTCAGCGGCCTGGAGCGTGACCCGTTCGGCGGCGTGGGCCGGGAAGGGCGCGATCAGCGCCAGGCAGAGCGTCAGGAGTGCGAGCAGTCTCTGGCGGGCCGTCAGCATCGAGTCCCCTTTACCTTGTTACGCATGGGTAGCGTGTGCGGTGCGGGCATCGTCGTGCCTGTCGGTACAGAAATCCACCCCCGTGCAGCACCCCGAGAGCCCCTTCGGTGCCCGACGACACCCCCCGGCCGGAGCATCAAATCGGGCAATCCGCCTATCGGACCCGAGAAGATACGAAATGTGGCCGGCACTCCGCCGGTCTTCTTGGTTCGCGCTCTCGGGAGGATCTGCCGTGACCGTCAGTCTTGAGCAGTTGCGCCGCTGCCACGTCGCCGTCGACCTCGGAGCGGCCCGGACCCGCGTGTACGTCAAGGGCGCGGGCCTGGTGGTGGACGAGCCCAGCGTTGCCGCGGTGAACACACGGACCGGCGCGCTCATCGCCGTCGGCACCTTCGCCGAGCGGATGACCGGCCGCACGCCCGACTACATCCGGGTCGTGCGCCCCGTCTCCGGCGGCACCGTCGTGGACATCGAGATGGCCCAGCGCATGCTGCGCCACCTCCTGGGCGAGAAGCTCCGGCGCGCCCTGCGCCGCAAGCCGCGGCTGCGGGCCGCCGCCTGCACCCCGCACGACGCGGACCCGCTGGCCCAGCGGGCCGCGGTGGAGACCCTCGTCGGGCTCGGCGCCCGCCGCGTCGAGCTGGTCGACACCCTGATCGCGGCGGCCGTCGGCTGCGGCCTGCCCGTGGAGCAGCCGACCGCGACGATGATCATGGTGTGCGGGGCCGCCGCCACCCAGGTCGCCGTCCTCTCCCTCGGCTCGATCGTCACCGCCGAGCGGATCCCGGTCGGCGGCGAGGCCATCGACCACGCGGTGGTCCAGCACCTGCGCCACGCGCACGAGCTGATGCTGCCCAGCCAGGCCGTCCGCCCGCTCCAACTGGCCCTGCACGGCAACGGCATCACCGCCGAGGGCCCGGCCTCCACCCTGATCCACGGCCGCGACGTGGCCACCGGCCTCGCCCGCTCCGTGCACGTGGACACCGCCGCCGTCCGCGACGCCATCCACACCCCGCTGACCGCCGTGCTCGACGGCATCGGCAAGGTCCTGCGGGACTGCCCGCCCGACCTGGTCGCCGACCTGACGGACCGGGGGATCATGATGGTGGGCGGCAGCGCCCTGCTGCCGGGCCTGGACCAGATGCTGCGCGACGCCACCGGAATGCCCGTGGCCATCGCGGAGCGGCCGGACGTCTGCGCCGTCCTGGGTCTCGGCATGATGCTCGAAGGAAAGATCGCCCCCATGGTCCTGAACCCGCTGGCCGAATGACGCAGCACGAGTCGTCGAGCCTGCCGGTCCTGCTGGAGGCGGTCCTGAGCGTCGGCTCCGAACTGGAGCTGCACGCCACCCTCCAGCACATCGTCGACTCGGCGACCGAGCTCTGCGCGGCACGCTACGGCGCGCTCGGGGTCGTGGACCCCGAGCGCGTCCGGCTGACCGAACTGTTCACGGCCGGCCTGACCGAGGCCGAACGGGCCGCGATCCCCCGACTGCCGGACGGCCGCTCCGGCCTGCTCGGCGCACTCGTCAGCGACCCGCGCCCGCTGATGGTGGCCGACCTCACCAAGGACCCCCGGTCGGCGGGCCTGCCGCCGGGCCATCCCCCGATGCGCAGCTTCCTCGGCGTCCCGATCCGGGTGCACACCGAGGTCTTCGGCAACCTCTACCTCACCGAGAAGCGCGGCGGCGGCCCCTTCACCGACGAGGACCTCGCACTGCTGCGCGTCCTGGCCTCCCAGGCGGGCATAGCGATCGGCAACGCCCGGCTGTACGAGACCGCGCGCCGCCGGGAGCGCTGGATCGAGGGCGCCGCCGCGGTGACCACCACCCTGCTCGCGGGCCGCCCGGCCGCGGACGCGCTGATGTGCGTGGCCGAACGGGCCCGGCTGCTGGCAGACGCGGCGGCCGGCGTGGTCCTCCAGCCGACCCCGGAGGGCGGGATGGAGATCGTGGCCGCCTCCACGCACGGGGACCCCGGGGACCTGGTGGGCACGGCCATCGCGCCCGGCTCGCCCGTGCTGGAACAACTCCTCGGCGGCGAGCCGGTCTTCATAGAGGACTCGGCGACGGATCCCCGGATGACCACGCACGTACGGGAGCGCTTCGGCCCCAGCATGATGCTGCCGCTGCAGAGCGGCGGCCAGCTGATCGGCACCCTGGCCCTGCCGAGGGCCCGGGGCGGCCCGGCGTACGACGCGGTCGACCGGCTGCTGGCCTCGCAGTTCGCCTCCCAGGCCGCGCTGGCCCTCGTACTGGCGGACGCCCAGCACGACCGGGAGCAGCTCGCCGTCTACGAGGACCGCGACCGGATCGCGCGGGACCTGCACGACCTCGTGGTGCAGCGGCTGTTCGCCACCGAGATGATGCTGGAGAGCACCCGGCGCCGCTCCTCGAACGCGCAGCCCGATGACACCGACACCGTGGGCGAGGAGCTCGGCCGGGCGGTGGACGAGCTGGACTCCACGATCCAGGAGGTCCGCACCGCCATCTTCGCCCTCCAGCAGCCGCCGACCGACGCCCCGACCACCTTCCGGGGCCGGGTCCTGCGGGAGACGGGCGGCGCCGCGGTCCTGCTCGGCTTCCAGCCGTCGGTGCACTTCTCGGGCGCGGTGGACGCCCTGCTCCCGGACCCGGTGGCGGGAGACCTGCTGGCGGCGCTGCGCGGTGCGCTGGCCGCGGCGCACCGGCGCAGCGAGGTCACCTCCATCGACGTGGAGGTGGACGCGTCGCCGGCCCGGGCGCGCCTCACGGTGGCGGACGACGGCCGCACCGAGGCCGGCACCCGGGGTACGACCGTGACGTGGGAGGCGGCGCTGTAGCCCTGCCGGGCGTGGCGCCCCGGCCCGGGGTCAGGGCTGGCCGGGCCGGGTGGCGGCCCGCAGGGCGATCCGGGTGCTGGACTGGGCCACCCCGGCCTCGCGCTTGAGCCGGCGCAGCAGGGAGTCGAGCGCCGCCGGGTCGGCCGCCCGGGCCCGTACGAGGTAGTCGTACTCCCCCGTCACGTGCACCACCTCGGTGATGCCCGGCAGCTTGGCGACCCGCTGCTCGAACTCCTCGTTGGTGGTGTCCTGGCGGAGGGTGAGGTCGATGAAGACGACCAGCCCGCCCCTGGTGTCCGCGGCGGGATCCACCACGACGGTGAACCCCCGGATCACGCCGTCGCGCCGCATCCGCCGCACCCGGTCCGCGGTGGCATTGGCGCTGAGCCCCACACGGACGCCCAGATCCCGGTACGAGATCCGCGCATCCTGCTGCAGGATCCCGAGGATTTCCCTGTCGAGGCCGTCCACACCGCGATTCTCGCAGCCGGCGCCGTTGAGCGTGCCCGTTCCCCGGGCCCGGACGGGGACCCTCGCCCCATGAACGAACTGCTGACACCGGCCCTGGCCGGCGCCGCCGCCGGCCTGGGCGTGGCGATGCCCATGGGCGCGATGAGCGTGCTGCTGCTCCAGGAGGCGATGCGGGAGCGCCGCACGGCGATGGCCGCGGCGGCGGGCATCGCGACCGTGGACCTCGGGTACGCGGCCCTGGCCACCGCCCTGGGCCCCTGGGTCGCCTCGCACGTCTCCACGGTCGAGGCCTGGGTCCGCCTCGCCTCGGCGGCGATCCTCCTGGCCATCGCCGCCCACGGCCTCCTCGCCTCCCGCGCCCCGGACCCGGCCGCGTCCGCTTCCGGCGCGCCGGTGGCGCCCGGTGCGGTCCCCGGGCCGTGGCGGGCGTTCGCCAAGTACGTCGGCCTGACGGCGGTCAACCCCACCACCGCGCTCTACTTCGCCGCGCTCACCACCGCCCAGGGCGCGAGCCTGCGCGGCGGCGGCGCCGGGGCCGCCTTCCTCGTCGGCGTCGGCCTCGCCTCGCTCCTCTGGCAGCAGGCGCTGGTGACCATCGGCGCCGTCGCGGCCGGCCGGATCTCCGCCACCGCCCGCACCTGGACCTTCCGCCTCGGATACGGCCTGGTCGCCGCCTACGCCATGAAAATCGCCTTCCCGCTGCCGTAGCGCCGCGCGCCGCCGTCGAACGCGCGCCGCCGTCGGACGTGCGCCGCCGTCGGACGTGCGGCAAGTCCCGCGAAGGCCGGTCGACTTGCGGGCCAGGTGTGATCCAGGAGACAGGCCCGGGGCCCCGTCACCGCCTAGGGTGGCTGCGTGACGACCCGCCTCTCGGCCCGCGCGGCCATCGCCTCCGTGACCGACCCCGGGAGTTTCACCGAACTCCCGGCCCCGCACAGGGAATCCGCCCCCGACGGGCCCCTCGGCTGGAGCGGGTACGACGACTCCCGCGAGCGCGCCGCCGCGCGGACCGGCGAGCGGGAGTCCGTGGTCACCGGCACGGCCCTGCTCGGCGGCCGCCGGGCCACCGTGATCTCCTTCGAGTTCGGCTTCCTCGGCGGCTCCCTCGGCGAACGCACCGGCGACCGGCTCGAAGCCGCGTACGCGCACGCCCGCGAGCAGCGCCTCCCCCTCGTCTCCCTGATCGCCACCGGCGGCTCCCGGATGCAGGAGGGCATGCTCGCGCTGACCCAGCTCCAGCGCGTGGCCCGCCAGTGCGTCCTCACCCGGGCCGCGGGGCTCCCACAGCTCGCCGTGCTCCGCGACCCCACCACCGGCGGCGGCTGGGCCACCCTCGGGGCCGGGGCCGACGTCGTCCTCGCGCTCCCCGGAACCCAGGTCGGCTTCGCCGGCTCCCGGGTGCGGCCGGCCGACGCGGATCCGGCGGCGTACACCGCCGAGGGGCAGTACGCGGCCGGGCACGTGGACGCCGTCGTGCCCGCCGCGGACATGCCCGCGGCCCTGGCGGACTGGCTCCGCGTCCTGACCGCGCCCCGCGCCGCCGGGCCCGTCGAGCCCCCGGCCGCGCTGGCCGACGTGGCGCCGCCCGCGACCGGCTGGGACGCCGTCCGGCAGGCCCGGCAGCCCGGGCGGCCGCATGCCGGGGCGTACCTCGACGCGTACTTCGAGCTGCGCCTGCCGCTCTCCGGCGACCGCGCGGGCGGCACCGACCCCGGAATGCTGTGCGGGTTCGGGCTGCGGGAAGGCCGGGCCGTGGCGTACGCCGCCCAGTGCGGCACCGCGACCCGCCCGGCGGGCTACCGGACGGCGGCCCGGGTGATCCGCCTCGCGGACCGGCTCGGCATCCCCGTCCTCACCCTGGTCGACACCCCGGGCGCGGCCAACGACGCCGCCGCCGAACACGCGGGCGCGGGCGCCGCCATCGCCGACACCTTCGCGGCCGTCGCGGCGGCCGCGGTGCCCGTGACCACCCTCCTCATCGGCGAAGGCGGCTCGGGCGGGGCCCTCGCCCTGGCCGCCCCGGGGAACACCTGGGTCACCCCGGACAGCTACTTCTCGGTCATCGCCCCGGAGTTGGCGGCGGCGATCCTCAAGCGCCCCGCGGAGGCCGCCCCGGCGACGGCGGACCAGCTCCGCATCCGCCCGCAGGACCTGGTGGCCCTGGGGGTGGCCCGCGGCGTGGTCGGGCCGAAGGCCTAGCTAGGGGCGCTGGGGGCGCTGGGGTTCCTGGAGGTCCTGGTTCGCCCGGGCGGACCGGGCGGACCGGGCGAAGCGCGCCGGGCCGGTCCCCACGTGCCGCCGGAAGTGCCGCGTCAGGTGGGCCTGGTCGTAGAACCCGGCCTCCGTCGCCGCCTGCGCCGGCGGCATCCCGGCCAGGAGCAGCCGCCGCGCCACCGCTACCCGCCGCCCGGTCAGGTACGCGTGCGGCGGCAGCCCGAACGCCTGCCGGAAGCTGCGGATCAGGTGGGTGGGATGGGCGTGTCCCAGTACGGCGGACGCCTCCTGGAGGGTGATCCCGCCGACTACCCGCGCATCGAGCAGCTCGCGCAGTCGGGCAGCGGTGCGCGTGTCCGGGACCCCGTACGAAAGGGTCTCGTGCCCCGCGCCGCGCCCCTCCAGCCGGCCGCGCAGCCGTTCCCGTACGAAGGCGAGCCGCGACTGCGCCTCCAGCAGGTCCACCGCCCCGGCGGGCAGGTCCGGCGGGCCCAGCGCCCGGTGCAGCCCGTGGACGCGGTCGCGCAGTGCGGCGTCGGCCAGCAGCGGCGTGTCCACGGCGGCCCCGGTCAGGGCCTCGGGCAGTACGGAGGTGTCGAGGTAGAGCACCCGCTTGCGGAAACCGGCCTCCGTGACGGTCCGGCCGTCGTGCACCACCCCGGGCGGCAGCAGCACCACGGTGTCGGACACGCCCAGGCCGTGGCGCTCCCGGTCGAGGCCGAAGTCCACGCGGCCGCCGTCCAGGATCATCAGCGCCCAGGTGTCGTGGACGTGGGCCGGGTACGCGTGCTCGGTGAAGCGGGCGTGGAACACCTCGGCGATGCCCGGCACCGGTGGCTGCCAGGCGGAGACGGTGCTGGACGGACGTATCGCGGCCATGTCAGGAACGTACAAGACCGGCGGCGGCCGGCCGGGAAGCCTGGACCCATGACCACACACCAGCCAGTGAACATCGTGCGGAAGCTGTCCGAGTTCGACGAGCAGTGGGCGCCCCGCCGCATCGCCCGCGTCAACGACTACGAGGTCAAGATCGCCAAGCTCCAGGGCGAGTTCGTCTGGCACGCCCACGAGGACACCGACGAGCTCTTCCTCGTGGTCTCCGGCACCCTCACCATCCGCCTCCGCGACGGGGAAGTGGTCCTCGGCCCCGGGGAGATATACGTCGTCCCGCGCGGGGTGGAGCACTGCCCGCAGGCCGATGCGGAGGCGGCGATCCTGCTGTTCGAGCCGGCCGGCACGGTGAACACCGGCGACGCGGGCGGCGACCGCACCCGGGAGCCGGTCGACGCCTGAGCCGGGCTCCGGGCCGTGGGCCGGGGCCGCTCGGCCCCGGCTCAGGGCTGCGGCGAGCGCGCGTCGTACCGGGCGAAGCCGCGCCACCGCGCGGCCAGCAGCCCGAGCACCAGCACGCACCCGACCCCGCCGCCCGTGATCGCCACGGCCGGGGAGAAAAGGTCGGCGGCGGTCCCGGCGAGGAAGTCCCCGAGCCGGGGCCCGCCCGCGACGACCACGATGAAGACCCCCTGGAGCCGGCCGCGCATGTCGTCGGGGGTCGCGGCCTGCATCATCGTGGAGCGGAACACCATCGACACGCTGTCCGCGCACCCCGCGAGGGCGAGGAAGAACAGCCCGAGCCAGAGGTTGCGGGTCAGCCCGAAGGCGGCGATGGCCAGCCCCCACCCGCCGACGGAGAGCAGGATCGCCAGCCCCTGCCGGTGGATGCGCCCCTGCCAGCCGGAGAGCAGCCCGCCCAGCAGCGCCCCGACGGCGGGCGCGGTCACCAGCAGGCCGACGGTCTTGGCGTCGCCGCCGTACCAGAGCACCGCGATGGCCGGGAACAGCGCCTTCGGCTGGGCCAGCACCATGGCGGCCATGTCGCAGAAGAAGTTCATCCGGATGTTGGGCCGACTCCCGAGGAAGCGCAGGCCGTCGAGCACGGAGGCCCGGCCGCGCTTCTCCGGCGACCCGGGCCGACCGGGCTCGGGCTCGGGCTCACCGGACGAGCCGGCCCCCCGCTCGGGCCGCATCGACGGCAGCCGCCACATCGCGTAGAGGGAGGCGCAGAAGGTCACCGCGTCGATCAGGTACGCCGCCTGGTAGCCCCACCAGCCGACGATGAGGCCGCCGAGCGCCGGACCGGTCATCATCCCGAAGGTCATGGCCGCCGAGTTGAGCGCGTTGGCGGCGGGCAGCTGCTCGGGCGCTATCAACCGCGGGATCATCGCGGCCCGGGCCGGGCCGTTGAGCGCCCCGCACGCCGCCTGGAGCGCGACGACCGTGTACAGGAGCCAGACCCGGTGGTAGTCGAACAGTGCGGCGGCGGCCAGCGCGATCGAGAGGGCGGCCAGGCCCAGGGAGCTGTAGAGCCCGAGCGTACGCCGGTCCACGGTGTCGGCGATGGCCCCGCCGTACAGGCCCAAGGCGACGAGGGGGACGAGGGAGAAGAGCCCGACGAGTCCGACGGAGAAGCTGGACCCCGTGATGGCGTAGACCTGGAGCGAGATGGCGAGGGCGCTCATCGCCTGGCCGAGCCGGGAGATGGTGGCGCCGACCCACAGCCGGCGGAAGTCCGGGGAGGATCTCAGCGGCGTGATGTCGGCGAGTATTCGCCGCCGGGGGCGGGTGGGAACGCTCGTACGGGTCACAGCGGATGATAACCAGCGGCCCTTCGGAGCCCGGCGGGGTTTTTTCTCCCGGTTCACGCTCGTGCAACAGCCGTCCCACCCGGACCTGCCGTCCCGGGACGGGGCCGCGCTTGCCGCTAACCCGCCACTATCACCGGACTTTTGACCGAATCGACGTGCGCTCCTCCCCTGGTGTTCAGCTCATGATGAAAAGACTCGTATGTCCAGGGAGGCGTAGTGATCAAACCTGGCACCAGCACCACGAGCACGAGTTCAGGCACGAGTTCAGGCACGAGTTCGACGCCCGGTACGGTCCCGCTCACGGTCGGGGTCGAGGAGGAGTTCCTCCTCGTCGACACCCGCACCCTCCGAGTGGTCCCGGCCGCCCCGCTCGTCCTCGCCACGGCCGCCGGACTCCCCCACGAACTGCACCCCGAGGGCACCCGCTACCAGGTGGAGATCTCCACGCCGGTGGCCGACTCCGCGGTGACCCTGCGCAGAGAGCTCGCCGGCCTGCGGCGCACCCTCGCCCAGGCGGCCCGCGCCCACGGCTGCCGACTCCTGGCCGCGCCCTCGCCCGTCCACGCCGTGGAGGGCCCGCTGCACCTGACCGACGACGAGCCGCGCCAGCGCGAGCAGCACCGCCGCTTCGGCGCGCTCACCGACACCCTCGTCAGCTGCGGCCGCCACATCCACATCGGCACGCTGGACGTGGATACCGCGGTCGCGGTGTCCAACCGGGTCAGACCATGGCTGCCCACGCTGATCGCGCTGGCGGCCAACTCGCCCTTCTGGAACGGCCGCGACACCGGCCACGCCAGCTGGCGGGCGATGGCCTGGTCGGGCTGGCCCTCCGCGGGCCTGCCCCCGCACTTCACGTCCACGGCCCACTTCCGGCGCTCGGTGCAGACCCTGCTCGGCTCCGGGGCGGCCCTGGACACGAAGATGGTCTACTGGGACCTCCGCCCGTCCGGGAACTGGCCGACGCTGGAGCTCCGGGCGCCGGACATGTCCCCGTACATAGACACGGCCATCCTCCAGGCGGAACTGGCCCGCGCCCTGGTGGCGACGGCGCTGCGCGAGGTCGCCGAGCAGCGTCCCGAGCCCGCCCTGCGGGAGGACGTACTGCGGCTCGCGCGGTGGCGTGCGGCCCACGACGGCCTGGAGGGCTTCGGGCTCGACCCGTACACGGGCGCCGAGCTCCCCGCGGCGGACCTGGCGGAGGCGTTGCTGGACCTGGTGGCCCCGGAACTGGCGTCCGCGGGCGACCTCGACCACGCTGCCGGGACCCTGGCGGGCCTGCTCCGCGACGGCTCGGGCGCCCACCGCCAGCGCACGGCGTTCGCCCGCCGCGGGGACCTGACCGACGTACTGCGGCACTTGGCGGACGAGACGGAGAACTTCTAGCGCGCGAGGGGAGCCGGAACACGCTGAAGCCGTGGGTGCGGCCGTCCGCGCACCTGCGGCCCCGCGGTGTCCTGGTCCCCGGACGGCGCGACCGTACGGGCCTCGGGCCGGGCTTCGGGCCGGGCTTCGGGCCGGGTCTCGGACCAGGCGCTGGACCGGGCCTCAGACCAGCCGTCGGCCGTCGCGCATCAGCTCGCGGCCGGACAGCTCGTTCACCTCGCGCCAGGCCTGGACTCGGCGCGGGGTGATGCGGAACCAGCGGTACGGGGTCGCCGACGCGCGCGGGTCGAAGCCGGTGCGCGCGGCGAACCGGTCGCCCCGCTCCCGCGGCAGCGCGTCCATCTCCAGGACCTCGACCTCGCCCTCGATCATGGACACGTCGCGGGTGTGGCCCAGCGCCAGGCGGGCGGCCCGGGTGGCGGCCAGGTTGCGGCCGGTCGGGCTGTCCGCCGGGGTGGCCACCAGCAGCGCCCCGCCGTCCCAGTCGAAGGACAGCGGCACCAGGTACGGCACGCCGTCCGCCGAGGCACTGGCCACCCAGACGTCGATGTCGTGGGTGAGCCGGTGCTCGGTGTCGCGCATGCGCCGTTCGCGGGGGCGGGGCGCGTCGCCCTTCGGCCCGCTGCTCATCGGTCCTGGATCAGGCCGAGGACGTTGCCGTCGAGGTCGGTGACGGTGGCCACCAGCCGGCCGCCGCCGACGTCCTGCGCGGGCTGGCCCACGGTGGCGCCCGCGGCGGTCAGCTCGGCCAGCTTCGCCTCGATGTCCGGGACGTGCCAGTAGGCCAGCGACGCGCTCGGGGCCTGCGGTGCGCCGCTCGGCACCAGCCCGATGTGCTGGCCCCCGGCCTCGAAGCCGACGTAGTACGGGGTGTCGGTCTGCGGCGCGACGCCGAGCAGGGCCGCGTACACGGCCTTGGCCTCCGCCAGGTCGGACACGGGGTGCAGCACGGTCTTGATACCCAGGGTGGAAGAGCTGGTGGTCATGGTCACTCCAGTGTTCGCGAGGAGCGGGTCGCCGTCTCGGACCCGCTCCCTCTCTGTGGTCACAGGTTCTCCCGGCGGGGGTCCGGTCCGCCTCCGTGGTGACCACGGAGAGCGCTACGGATAATGGGCCCGTGTCCAGTTCAGTGATCTCGGCCCGGGAGGCCGAAGTGCTCGCGCTGCTCGGGGAGTTCCTCAGCAACGCGGAGATCGCCGCGCGGCTCTTCATCTCCGTGCGGACGGTCGAGTCGCACGTCTCCTCACTGCTGCGCAAGCTGGAGGTGCCGGACCGGCGGGCCCTCTCGCGGCGCGCGGCCGAGCTCGTACGCGCCGAGCGGTCGCGCTCCGCGCCGGTGCTCCCGGAGCCCCTGACGGCGTTCGTCGGCCGGGCGCGGGAGCGCGGGGAGCTGGCCGAGGCGTTGAAGACGCACCGTCAGGTGACTGCGGTCGGTCCGGGCGGGGTGGGCAAGACTCGGCTCGCGCTGGCGGTCGCGGCGCAGGCGGCGGACGAGTTCGCCGACGGGGTGTGGTTCGTCGACCTGGTCCCGGTCACCGATCCGGCGCGGGTGGGGGCGGCGGTCGCGGCGGCCGCGGGTGTGGGCGAGCAGCCCGGGCGGGGCATCGACGACGCGGTGCTGGCCGCGCTGGCGGACCGGCAGGTGCTGCTGGTGCTGGACAACTGCGAGCAGGTGCTGGGCGGGGCCGCCCCGTTCCTGGAACGGCTGTTGACGGCCTGCCCGCGGGTGCGGGTGCTCGCGACGAGCCGGGCCCGGCTGATGGTGCCGTTCGAGTGGGTCTACCCGGTGCCGCCGCTGTCGCGGGCCGGCGGCGGCGAGTCGGACGCCGTGGCCCTGTTCATGGACCGGGCGGCGGCGGTCGGCCGGGCGCCGGATCCGGACGTGCGCGACCGGGTCGAGGCCATCTGCGAGCGGCTCGACGGCATGGCGCTGGCGATCGAGCTGGCGGCGGCGCGGTGGCCGACGCTCGGGCCGGACGGGCTGGCGGCCGCGCTCCGCGACCCGCTGCGGTCCCTCGCCGGCGGACCCCGCGCCGCCGACCGGCACCGGTCGGTGCGGGCGGTGCTGGACTGGAGCCATGACCTGCTGGAGCCTCAGGAGCGGGCGCTGCTGCGGCGGGTGTCGGTGTTCGTCGCGCCGTTCACCGCCGGGGCGGCCGCCGAGGTCGCCGGGTTCGGGCCGCTGGATCCGGCGGCGGTGGCCGACGGGCTCGGCAGGCTCGCCGAGCAGAGCCTGCTCGCGGTGGAGCCGTCCGCGGCCGGTACCCGGTACCGGGCGCTGGAGACCATCCGCCAGTACGGGACGGAGCGGCTCGCCGACGCGGGCGAGTCGGCGGAGGTCCGGTCCCGGCACCTGGGCTGGTGCGCGGCCGGCGCGGCCGCCCTCGGCGGAGCGGGTGCCGGCGGGCCGGGCTGGCGCGCCCGGTTCGACGCGGTGGCGGAGGACCTCCGCGCCGCCCTCGCCTGGGCCGCCGCCCGCCCGGAGCGCCGCGCGGACGCCCACCGCCTCGCCTCGACCACGGCGGGACTGGCCTTCACCCGCAACCTCCTCGGCGAGTCCCAGCAACTGTACGAACAGGCAGCCACCCTGGCCTCCACCACCGCCGCCCCGGTTACCTCCGGCGGCGCCCCGGATGCCGGAACCTCGCGCGCCGACGCCGGGGCCGGGGCCGCGGAGGAGCGGGGCGCGGCCTGGGCGTTGCGGCGGGCTGCCGGGGTGGCCGGGTGTCGGAGGGTCGGGGACGACATGTACCGGCTGCACCGGGCCGCCGGGGAGGCCGCCCGGCGGGCCGGGGACGCCGCCGGCGCCTGCCGCGACCTCGCGGCCGCGGCCACCGTCGCGTACCGCTTCTCCAGCGCGTTCGCGGTGGTTCCCCCCGCGGCCGAGGTGACCGCCCTGCTCGCGGCGGCGCGGGAGCTGTCCGGCGGCGACCCGGCCGCCGAGGCGGCCGTCGCGCTGGCGGAGGCGGCGGTGGTCGCGGACGCGTTCGGCGCGGTCCAGGGTGACTCGGACAACACGGCGGCGCAGACGGTGGCGTTCGCCGAGCGGGCGGTGGGGCTGGCCCGCCGCGCGGGCGACCCGGTGGCGGAGTCGGCCGCCCTCGACGCGCTCTCCGGTGCGCAGAGCTGGGCCGGCGAGGCCTTCGCCGCGGCTGACGCGGCCCGGCGGCGGCTCGACGTACTGGCTTCGGCGCCGGCCACCCCGGCCAGTACGCACGAGCTGACCGACGCCCTCGCCATGGCCGCCGGAACCGCCGTCGGCACCGGCGAGTTGCCGCAGGCCCGCCGGTGGGGCGGGCAGCTCGCCGACCAGCCGCTGCTGGCCGAGGCGGGCCACTACGCCACGTCCTGGCTGCTCGTCGCGGACGCGTTCGCGGGCCGCGCCGACGAGGTGCTCACCGGCAGCGTGAGGTTCCTCGACGCGTGGGAGCGCACCGGCCGCCGGCGCTCGTTCTCGCTCGGCCCGGCCGCCGCCTCGGTCGCGATGGTCCACGGCCTGCGCGGCGACCGCGCCGCCCGTACGGCCTGGCTCGCCGTCGTCGACGAGGCGGGCACCGCACCGGAGCACCACCACGGCTACGGCGCGGTCTTCGACGCCATGGTCCTGCTCCACCAAGGGGACGCTCCGGCGGCCCTGGAGCGGCTCGCGCCGGAGCCGGACCGGGTGTGGAAGTGGGTCAGCTGGATCTGGCTGCACTGGTACGTGGCGCTCCGCGCGGAGGCGTCGGTACTCGCCGGCCACCCGGACGCCCGCCGCCGGATCGACGCCGCCCGCCCCGTGGTCGCCGGCAACCCGGTGGCCACCGCCCAACTGGACCGGGCCCGGGCCTTGCTCGACGACGACCTGCCGCGCCTGCTCGCCACGGCGGAGTCCTTCGCCGCGGCCGGCTGCCCGTACCAGTCGGCGCGCACGCTCCTGCTGTCCGGCGGCGTACGCACCGAGACGGGCGCGGCCGCCCTCAGGACCCTCGGCCTCGCCCCCACGGCTGTCGGGTAGTTCAGACGACGGCGACGACGACGCCCGAAAACGAAAAGGTGCCCCGCCCGGCAAGCCCGGGCGGGGCACCTGACCGGCCAGGCGCAACGTTTCTGCTGACCTGGCCCGCAGTGGGGCGGGTGGGACTCGAACCCATTTCAGTGACACGTCTCACCTGCGAAGATGCCGAAGGATCGGACATATCTATCCGTTTCCATCCGGCTGCGCCCTCCTCGATCCTGCTCAATCGGGGGCTGTTAGGTGTTCGCCACACCACTTCCCCTATCTCCCGCACTCCAACCGGACCCGCGGAACTCAGGAAGACTATGTCCCCGCCAGCATCCCCGAATCACTGCGTGGGTAGCCATGGGCTGCCCACACCCCGGCCCATGTTCGGCCGCTGCGCGCAATTACGTTGCGTGTGCCGCGCCTGTGTGCTCGGACCCTCGGGCGCGAACACACACAACTAACGGCGGCCGCGCATCCGGCCCTCACCAGTCGCGGCCGTCCGGAGGCAGTTGGACTGCAAGGCCTTTGGAACCCTGACCGAGCGCAAAGCGCGCGGCCAGTGCACGTATGCACTGAACCGATCCGGGTTCGGCGGAGACTCGATTCCCGTGAAAGGATCGAGTCCTCACCAATCGCGCCTGATGGAAGCATAGGAACCCATCGTCGCGAGTCAGTGGGCACCTCTTCTGTTTTCTCTACCGCAGGGCGACGGTCACACGGTGGGCCGGAATTCAGACTCTGACGCCTGGTCGAACTTTCACGAAATCTCGCCAACTCTGATATCCGCGGCACCCAAGGACTGGAGCGAGGACTTGATGAATTCAACTACTCGATTGACCTCTTCAGGTCCAAGAGTCGAATCAGGGTAGCATTGAACAGCCCATTCTTCGAAGGCGCCACTCTCATTGGGATCGCTGATGATTGCGATTTCCCAGGAATCACTGTCGATCATCTGGGGTACATTACAAAACACCCCCAGGAATTCACAGATGGCTTGCGACAGAGCCTCTCCATCGATGTTTCCGATGGCATCAATTTGGATGTCCACGCGTGACTCCTGGCTTCGCTTGACTCGAAACGGAACGAGAGGGTCTCGCCCTCGAGGTGAGACCCTCTCATTCTATCAACTCCTGCTGTGCCTACTCATGGCCTGCATTTGCAGATCCGAACAGACCTTACAGTGGGGAAGTAGCATCTGTCGCCTTCTTCCCAGTAGGCCCATTTTTTTCAGGACTGCGTTGGCTGGCCAATGATCGGGGGTAAAGAATCCGGTCTTCCGACCGGATACCTTCACTCCACAGCGGTGACAGCCGTACCGTTGCCCCAGTTTGGTGATAGCGCGGTACATACCCTTACTGAACCTCTGCGCCGAGCTGGGGGCCATGATCCCCTTACGGGCGAACCGACCGGGAGAGAAGATTCCGTCGCCACCCCTCATGCGCGTCGGGATTTTACACTCTTGAAATTCAGCCGAATTGTGGACGACCGTGCTGCTGCTGCCGATCCACACGATGAAGGTATGAAGATTTCCTACTGTCAGATTGAAGACAGTCTGGTCGGCTACAGGCCCTCGGTTGAAAACAGTGAAGACCCGGCTTCCCTTTCCACCGGAGTCTACAAGGCTGTCCCCGGGGGGGACATTCTCGGCGTTCGTCCACCCTTGGCCAAGAACCCACATGGGATGTTCCGCCGTGGCTTCTAGGTATCCGTTCGATGGATCCGCATCGTCATCAATATTGATGAGGTTTTTCGTGCCGTGCCCGATGATGACGTCTAGTACCGGCTCGGCTGACGCTTCGCCGGTTTCGGGGTCGACAGATTGAACGTAGTCCCCGATTTGCACATCAGCAATTGCCAGGTACCTTCCATCCGCCATGAGGACGGGGGTATCTGGAGAGAACGAGTTGCATCCCTTTCTGAAGATGCTCCGTGCTCGTGAGGCAGGGCTGATTCATAGTCTTGGCTGTGAGGAGAAGCGGCAGGTCACAGCCGTGTGGCGGACCTTCAGTTTGGACACGCCGGACGCAACGAAGCTC
>NZ_JBFBBA010000069.1:0-23659 GCF_040682455.1 Streptomyces sp. NPDC051183 | reverse complement strand
GGTCACCTCCGGCGTCGCCGAAATGTCGACGGCGCTGAACAGCGTGGCGAAGGCCAGCCCCGCACCGACCCGGCCGCGGCTGCCGCAGGACTACTTGGTCGCGCGGATCGACACCAGCGCGTGGTCGCGCTTGGCGGGGTCGAGGAGCTTGCCGACGCTGGTCCAGGAGTTCTGCTTGACGTCGAAGGAGACCTCGGTGTTGTCGACGGTCATGTCGACGCGGACCTTGTAGTCGTTGCCCTTGGCCGAGTACACGGCGGGCAGTTCGAGGTTCAGGTAGCCGCCGTTGCCGGTGACGCTGAAGCAGAAGGTGTCGGTGCGGTCGGTGCTGCTGTAGAACTCCAGCAGGTTGCCGCCGACGGCGCAGTCGACGTACATGATGTTGCCGTCGCCGCTCTTGAGCTTGATGCCGCGCGCCGCGAAGGCCGCGTCGGCCTCCGTCTTGGGGTACTCGAAGTTCTCCACCGCGTACGGCATGTCCGTGGCGTTCGCGGCCTGCGCCGCGGACGCCGGGTTCGCGGACGCGGTCAGCGAACCGGCCACGCCCACCGCGCCCACCGCGGCGACCACAGCGCCGACCATCAGTGCATTGCGCGACAGCTTCTTCATTCTTCCTCTTTCCGATGCGAAAAAGAGGGGGAATGCGAGCTGCCGAATTCCGGGCACGCGCGCGCGCAAATTTTCCGTACGGCCATAAGACCCTACTCGCGAGTAGTCGCAGAAGGCTTTTCGGTCGCGAAATTCCCCCCCGCGCATCAACCGCCCCGTACGGCAAGATCTTTTGTACCACAGGAGCTTGGCCGAAAAAAATCAAAGCCCCAGGTCACGATCGGCCATAGCGGACATTCAAGGCATTCGTGATCATGGTCGAACGCTCCCTGTACTGTCACCACGAGACGCCCGGGTCCCTGCCCAAACCGGACTCGGCATTCCGCTTCGCACACGCATCATCCGTGGGGGATAAAAGTTGAATAGGAACACCGGGCCCTGGAATCAGGGTCCGTCCTTCGGGCTGAGCGGGGGAATCCTCCGCTCGACCGTGGCGGGAGCGATAACGCTCACGCTGAGCGCAGGACTGCTGGGGGGAGCGGCCGGCGTGGCCACCGCCGCCGACCCGGTCGTCCCGCAGCTGAGCGCGCGTGCCCAGCTCGTCGAACTGTGGCGTACCGGTGGCGACACGACCAAGGAGGCCGCGGCCGCGGTCCTCGCCGGCACAGACGCCGAGGTCACCGCGTTCCTCAAGAACGACGCGGCCTCCTACCAGCAGCAGGACGAACGCATGAAGGCGTTCATGATGCTGAACGCCGCCGGTCCCAACGTCGCCGCCGAGCTCAACGCGGCCGTCAACGCGTCGCCGCAGAAGCTGCACGACTACTTGAAGCAGGACCTCAACAAGAGCGGCGCCGCCCTTGAGGACGAGCGCATGGCCGTGCTCGACATCATGACCGCCGGCGGGGACGCCGTCCGCGAGGACGGCACGAAGGCGATCAACAAGAAGAGCATCGCCGCGCTGCTGGCGTTCCGGTCCGACGGCCAGTACGCCGCTCGGGCGGAGGACGAGCGCATCGAGGTCATGATGATGCTCCAGTCCGCCGGCACGAACCTGAACAAGGCCGCCCAGGAGGCACTCAACACCTCCGCGGCCGCCGTCCACGAGTTCCTGCTCAACGGACAGCACGTCGCCCGGGCCCGCGACCAGGAGACGATGAGCATCGCTCAGCTCGGCCAGGTCGCCGAGAAGGCGAGCCAGAACGCCAAGGCGGAGACACTGGCGGCCAAGGAGGCGTCCGACCGCGCCGTCCGCGCCGCCGCCGACGCCAAGGCCGCCGCGGAGAAGGCCGCTTGGGAAGCCTCCCAGGCCCAGGCCTCCTCCAAGGAGGCCCGCGCGGCCGCACTGCGCGCCGCCGACGCGGCCACCGGCGCCGCCGCCGCCGCCCGGACCGCGATCCAGGCCGCGAACACCGCCATGTCCGCCGCACGTCAGGCGGCGCACGCCGCCGCGGCCGCCGCCAGCGCCGCCACGGCCGCCGGCAACGCCGCGTCCCGCGCGTACAACGCGGCGTCCGCCGCCTCCAGGGACAACGCCCAGGCCGGTGCGGCCCGGGACGCCGCACGGGTGGCCCGCGAGGCCGCCGAGGGCGCCCAGACCATCGCGAACGCGCTGGCCGGCGCGATCGAATCGCTCGTCTCCTCGCTCGGTTCCGCCAAGGCGGCCGTGAGCGCGAGCAAGAACGCCGCCGCTTCGGCCGCCGCCGCCGCCGAGGCCGGACGCCAGTCCGGCATCTCCAGCGCCGAGGCCGCGCGGGCGAACAACGCCGCCGCCAGGGCCCGGGCCGCCGCCACCACCGCGGAGAACGCCGCGAACAACGCCGAGCGCCTGGCCGGTCAGGCCATCACCGCCGCGCGGGCCTCGCACAGGGCCGCCAACGAAGCCGTGGACCACGCCCGGAAGTCGGCCGCTGCCGCTGACGAGGCCGCTGCCCACGCGGGACAGGCCGTCAACTTCGCCAACCAGTCGAAGGTGCACGCGGACCGGGCCGCCGAGGCCGCCAGGACGGCCGCGGACGCGGTGACCCAGGCGAGCGTCATCGAGAAGACCGCCCGCGAGACCGAGGCGGCGCAGCTCCAGGCCCAGCAGGAGCAGGCCACCGTCATCGCCCAGGACCTGAAGGCCCAGGACCAGGCCAAGCGCAAGACGGCCCGGGCCAACGAGGCCGAGGCCACCCGGCGCGACGTGCAGACCAACCAGCTCCTCGGTGAGGCCGTGGCGCCGGGCGTCACCGAGGCCGACGCCGCCACCAAGGGCCGCAAGGCCGCCGTACGGATCATCGAGACCGGTGGCGCCTGGACGAAGATGGCCGCCGAGACGGCGCTGTCCGGCACGGACGCCGACGTCGTCTCCTGGGTGCGCACCGCCCGCCCCGTCGCGGAGGAGCAGGACGACCGCGAGCGGGTCGGCACCATGACCGTCACCGGTTCCCCGGCGCTGCGCCCCGCGGCCGGTGCCGCGCTGAGCAGCCCGTACTCCTCCGTCTCCAGCTTCCTGAAGACGGGCCAGTACCAGGCGCAGGTCGAGGACTTCCGGGTGGAGGTCCTGAAGATCTCCCAGACCGGTGGCCCGGTCGTGCAGAAGGAGGCCGACGCGGCGATCAACGCGAAGACCCCGGAGGCGCTGCGCCAGTTCCTGGAGCAGGGCTGGTACGACGCCCGCATCGAGGACGACCGGATGATCGCCCTCGACGTCGCCCGCAACGGCGGACCGCAGGGGCAGGCCAGGGCGCAGGTCGTCCTGTCCGGACCGCCGAGCATGCTGCACGAGTTCGCGACCGTGGGCCGTTTCCAGGCCGCCAAGGAGGACCACGAGTCCGCCACGCACATCGCGACCGTCCGCGGTCTGATCGCCAACGCCGCGGGTGCCGCGGCGAGCGCGAGCCAGAGCGCCTCGCTGGCCGCCGAGTACGCCGCCACCGCCAACGACGCCAAGAACGACGCGCTGCGCTACGCGCAGGACGCCCGTGACTCCGCCGTCAAGGCCAACGGTTTCGCCACCGACGCCAAGAACTCGGCCAAGGCGGCCGACGTGTCCGCCCAGCAGGCGACGAACTCGGCCCAGCAGGCCAGGAACGCGGCCGCGCAGGCGAAGAACGCGGCCCAGTGGGCGGCGAACTCCGCCAAGTCGGCGAACTACTCCGCGGCCCGGGCCAGCGCGTCCGCCTCGGACGCCTACGCGTCCGCCAACCGCGCGCGCAACGACGCGATCGCGGCCGGCAAGAGCGCGGCCGAGGCCCAGATCGAGGGCGTCCGCGCCCTGGGCGCCCTGATGAACAAGATCATCGAGGAGTTCAAGCCCAAGCCGAGCATCGGCGTCACGGGCAAGGGCGAGCTGCACCCGGGCTCCGACCAGGCCGAGCACCCCAAGTACAACAGCGCGTCCTTCTGGGACAAGATGCTGGCGTTGCAGTGGGCGCCGCAGGTGGCCGCCGCGGGTACGGGCGTCTGCGCGCTCGGCGATTTCGCCTGCCGCCTCTACGAGCGGTGGCTGTTCGTGCGCAACGACAAGCCCTACGACCTGACGAACGACGACTTCACCAAGATGCTCGCGGCCCGGGGCTGGGAGGACCGCCGGTTCAAGCAGCTGAAGGCGTACGCCGAGCAGGCCTCGGCCCAGTGCCCCGGCGGCGTCGGCACCACCTGCCGGATGGGCATGGACTCGTGGTGGCACAACGACAGCTTCGCCTTCGGGGAGAGCACCGACCTGTGGGCGGCCATGCGCGGGTTCAGCTACCGCCAGAGCGGTGACCTGGAGTTCACCAAGCTGGAAGGCGGCAAGTACCGGATCAAGGGCGATGTCCGCATCGACATCTACAAGGACTACAACTTCGATGCGGGCGACGGCGGTACGCCGCTGGGCCCCTGGGCCGCGCTGCCCCCGGTCGGGTACGGCAAGGACTTCGCCATCCAGGGCAGCAAGGTGACGACGATCGACATCACCAGGTAGCCGGATCCGGAACCCGTCATATGATTTCGCCGACGATCAAAGAAGGTGGCTCGATGCGCATACGCACGGTGATCCGTTCCGCGGTGGCCGTCGCCACGGCCGGTGTCCTGCTGTCCGGGTGCGGTGCCTCCCGCCAGGAGGTGCTGGACGCGTTCGGGCTGGAGCTGCCGGCCTGCGAGACCGAGGACCTGCGCTTCTCCGGTTCCAAGATGTTCGGACCGGAGATGACGCTGAGCTTCACCGCGCCGAAGGCCTGTGCGGACCAGTACCTCACGGACCACGGCGTCGATCTCGCGATCTCCACGCAGTGGCCGTACGGCGAGACCATCGTCGACGGGAAGAAGAGGACGCCCGCCAAGACGCCGTTCCCGGCGGACACCATGGACGAGCTCGGGCTGAAGGTCGAGCCCGGACGCTCGTACCCCATGTACACGGACTTCACCACGCCCAAGAAGCCCACCTTCGACCTGCTGGTCGACGAGCGGGGTGACCGGGTGAGCGTGTACCTGGTGTCCGTGACCCTCCCCGACTAGTACGCGGCGGGTCCGGGCAGCAGTCGAGGGGCGGTCTCACCGAGACCGCCCCTCGGCCTTTGTGTCAACGATCAGGCCTGCGGCACGGCCGCCAGCAGCTCACGCAGGTCCAGCGGCATCACGGCGATCTCCATCGTCCCGCCGTCCGCGTACGTGCAGGTCACGATCCGCGACCCGGGGTTGATGGAGATCCCCTCCCGCACGGAGGGCATCCGCACCCCGGTGGCCCGGCCTTCGGCCAGCACCACCGGCGCGCCGCGCCGCGGGACCCAGCGGGCCGCGCCCGGCTCTGCGTACACCCGGCCGATGCGCCAGCGGCCCTCGCCGGCGGGCCGGCGCGCCATGCACGGGATCCCGGCCACCGGCCCGGCGGCCACCCGCGCGCGGTGCTTGCGCCTCAGGAGCCACCCGGCCCCGGCGGCCACCGAGGCGGCCAACACGAACTCGATCACACGACCATTGAAACAGGTCGCCCGCGTCGCCCCCGGCTATCCGCCCAGCTGGGAAACGCTCGGGACCTTGTCGGTCACTTCCGCGCCCGCGCTCTTGCCCGCCTCCTTGACGCCGTTGATCACGTTCTGGAAGGCGTCGATGTCCGCGTCACCCGCCTGGCCCTTGCGGAGCTTGTTGCCGAGGCCCTTGAGCGAGTCGATGCCCGCCGTCAGCGGGCCCATCGCCTTCGACAGCAGCGGGTCGCCCTTGGCGTTGTCCGCCGCCGCCTTCAGCCGGTTGTACGCGAAGGCGCCCGCGAGGCCCGCCTTGATGAGCGCGAACGTACGGCCCTTCGCGCCCTTCTTGAACTTGCCCGCGCGGTACGGCTTGATGATCCACTGGTACGTCGCCCCGGCCGCGAGCCCGGCGTTGGCGACGAAGCGCGTCTTGGCGAACTTCTGCTTCTCGGCGCTGGTGCTGGGCGAGGGCGTCGCCGCGGCCAGCTCGTCCTCCTCCACGGCCGCGGGCTCCGCGGCCGTGAGGACGGCCAGTTCGGCCACCGCCGCCGCGGAGACCTCCTCGCGTTGGCCCCCGCCGTCACCGCCGCTGCCGCAGGCGGTGGCGCCGGCGACGAGCGCGGTGGACAGGACCAGCGCCGTGAGGGCGCGGCGGAATCGGACGGTGGTGGATACGGCCACGATTGCCTCCGGGGACTGAGGTGTCCCCCGCAGCCTCACCCCGCCCGCCCGGCCCCACCACCGGGGGGACCCGTTCGGGTTTGCGCGCCGCCATCGCGGCAAGACGCGCTGCATGCCCACACACTCGCGAGTACACGCCCGCGGAAGCAGCCGGGCCGGCCGGACCGTCGCACTGGTGGCGGACGCGCTGGCCTTCGTGATCGCCCTGTGGATCCTGCTGTACCTGCTGGACGCCAACCAGGGCAACGGCCTCGTCGACTTCGTCCACGACGCCGCCGCCTGGCTCTCCGGCTGGTCCTACGACCTGTTCACCTTCAGCCGCGAATGGGTCCAGGTCGTCGTCGGCCACGGCATCGCGGCCGTGACCTACCTCGTCGTCGGCCACGTCACCGCAGGCTGGCTCTACCGCCGCTGAGGCAGCGGCGCCGCCAGACACCCCCTAGCGGCAGCAGTCCGGCTCCAGGCCGTCCGGCAGAGAGGTGCCGCCGAACACCTCGGCCGTCGCCTCGTCCCCGCCCAGCGCCGCGACGGCGAGCAGCAGGGACCCGGCGGTCCAGGTGGTCTGCTCCACCGGCCACACCGCCTTGTCCTCGAAGACGTAGCCCGTCCAGTACATGCCGTTCTCGGCCCGCAGGTGCCCGATCGAGCGCAGGATCTCCAGCGCCCGGTCCGACTCCCCCGTCGCCCACAGCGCGAGCGCCAGCTCGCAGGACTCCCCGCCCGTCACCCACGGGTTCGGCAGCACGCACCGCACCCCGAGGTCCGGGACGACGAACTCCTCCCACCGCTCCTCGATCCGCGCCTTCGCCTCGGCGCCGGTGAGCGCACCGCCCAGCACCGGGTAGTACCAGTCCATCGAGTACCGGGACTTGTCCAGGAACCGCTCGGGGTGGCGGCGTATCGAATGCCCCAGCGCGCCCGCCGCCAGCTCCCAGTCCGGCTGCGGCTCCTCGCGGTGCTCGGCGATGGCCAGCGCGCAGCGCAGCGCCTGGTGGATCGAGGAGGAGCCGGTCAGCAGCGCGTCGGTCACGGCCGTGCCGTCCGCCTCCCGCTTCCAGCCGATCTCCCCGCCCGGCTGCTGCAGCGCGAGGACGAACTCCACGGCCGCGTACACGGCCGGCCACATGCGGTCCAGGAAGAGGTCGTCGCCCGTCGCCAGGTAATGGTGCCAGACCCCGACCGCGATGTACGCGACGAAGTTGGTCTCCCGGCCGGCGTCCTGCGGCTCGGCGGTGTCCACCCCGTCCGGGCGGTCGGCGTAGGCCGCGTGCCAGGAGCCGTCCTGGTTCTGGTGGCGCGCGAGCCACTCGTACGCCCGCTCCGCGGCCCCGTGCTCGCCCGCCGCGTCGAGCGCCATCGCGGCCTCGGTGTGGTCCCACGGGTCCAGGTGGTGCCCGCGGAACCACGGGATGGCCCCGTCCGCGCGCTGCGCGGCGAGGATCCCCGCCACCGTCTCGGCGGCCTGCTCGGCGGTCAGTACGCCGTCCAGGACCAGGTGTTCCGGCTCGGTGCGCCCGGGCGAGGTCACAGGGCCGCGCCGACCGGGAGGTGCGGCTTCGTCGCGTACGCCACGAAGCTCTTGCCGATGACGGGGTTCAGCGCCTGCTCCGCGAGGCGCGTGGCCAGGGGCTTCTTCATGATGTCCCAGACCAGCAGCTTGTGGTACGCCTTGACCGGCAGCGCCTTGTCGTTGTCGACGCCGAAGGCGCACTTGAGCCACCAGTACGGGGAGTGCAGCCCGTGCGCGTGGTGCGTGCCGTACGGCTTGAGGCCGGCGGCCTCCATCTTGCCGAGGAGCTCGTCCGCCTTGTAGATGCGGATGTGGCCGCCCTCGACCTCGTGGTACGCGTCGCTCAGCGCCCAGCAGATCTTCTCGGGGCCGTAGCGCGGCACGGTGATGGCGATGCGACCGCCGGGCTTGAGGACGCGGACCATCTCGGCGAGCACGCCCTTGTCGTCGGGGATGTGCTCCATCACCTCGGAGATGATCACGACGTCGAAGGACTCGTCGGGGAAGGGCAGCGCGAGGGCGTCGCCCTCCATCGCGGTGGCGGTGGCGCCGGCCGGGGCCTCGCCGGCCTCCTTCATCGCGGCGAACCACTTGGCGACCTCGCGGATCTCCTCGCCGTTGCGGTCGACTGCGACCACCTGGGCGCCGCGCCGGTAGCACTCGAAGGCGTGCCGGCCTGCGCCGCAGCCCAGATCGAGCACACGGTCGCCTGCGGCGAGCGGGAACCGGGAGAAATCGACGGTCAGCACGGGGTCCTGCCTTCGCGGTCGCGGGGGTGTTCGGGGGGATGGGAAAAGCGGAAGGTCAGCGCGCCCGGCGAGTACGGGCGGTCTGCTCGATGGCCTCGCGGTAGTGCACCACGGTGCCCTCGGCCGCCTTGGCCCAGGTGAACCGGGCCAGGACCCGCTCGCGCCCGGCGGCGCCGAGGCGGGCGCGCAGCTCCGGGTCGCCCAGCAGCCGGGCCAGCGCGGCGGCGAGGGCTCCCGCGTCGCCCGGGGGCACCGCGAGGCAGGTCTCGCCGTCGGGGCCGGCCACCTCGGGGATGGCTCCGCCGGTGGTGGCGACCAGCGGGGTGCCGGTGGCCATGGCCTCGGCCGCCGGGAGCGAGAAGCCTTCGTAGAGGGAGGGCACGCAGGCGATCTGCGCGCTGCGGACCAGGTCGACGAGTTCGGCGTCGGTGACGCCCTTGACGAAGCGGACGGCGTCCTGGAGCCCGTACGTCTCGATCGCGCGGGCGACCGGTCCGCGCTCGGCGCGCTTGCCGACGACGACGAGGTGGGCGTCGGGCTGCTCGGTACGGAGCTTCGCGAGCGCCTCGACGAGGTGCACCAGGCCCTTGAGCGGAACATCGGCGCTGGAGGTGGTCACGATCCGCCCGGGCACCTCGGCGACGGAGGCGTCGGGCGACCAGAGCTCGGTGTCGGCGCCGATGTGCACGACGTGGATGCGCTCGTCGCGCACGCCCAGGTGCTCGGCGATCTCCTGCTGGGAGGAGCCGGAGACGGTGAGCACGGACGGCAGGCGGCGGGCGACGCGGCCCTGCATGCGCGTGAAGGCGTACCAACGGCGCACCGAGGCCCGCTTCTTGCGGTCCTTGGCGGCGGCGAGGTCGAGCCCCCGGTCGACGGTGATGGGGTGGTGGATCGTCGTCACCAGGGGTGCGCCCAGGTCGCCGAGGAGTCCGTACCCGAGCGTCTGGTTGTCATGGATGACGTCGAACTCACCGGCGCGGGCGCGCAGATGGCGTCGGGCCCGCAGCGAGAAGGTCAGCGGCTCGGGGAACCCGCCGGTCCACATCGTGGCGACCTCGACGGCGTCGATCCAGTCCCGGTACTCGTCGCGCTTGGGAGTGCGGAACGGGTCGGGGCTGCGGTAGAGGTCCAGGCTCGGCAGTTCGGTGAGCGTGGCTCCGGTGTCGAGCACGGGGTAGGGCTGCGCGCCGATGACCTCGACGGAGTGCCCGAGCTTGACGAGCTCGCGCGAGAGGTGACGGACGTAGACGCCCTGACCGCCGCAGAACGGGTTCCCCTTGTAGGTGAGGAGTGCGATGCGCAACGGGCGGTCGCCGTCGGTGGCGGAACCCACGAAAGGGCTCGTCACCATGGCCTCAGCGGTCACTCTCGGCCCCCTTCTCCCTGCACTTTCGCCGGAGCGTAACCGCTCGGATAATGTAGAACAAGTTTCAGACTTGATCCGTTGAAGACCATTGAATCTACCGGCCGGGAACCCCACCGTAAGAGGTGGAGCAGGTGATTCGCGCCACGGCTCCGGCGCCTGACATGCTGGCCCCGGAGCAGACCTCGCCACGCCAGGAACGGGACACATGACAGCGGATGCGAAGGCCGTCACGACACCGGCGATCACACCGGCGTCCCCTCCCCTGACGGAACGCCAGGAGGCCCGCCGCCGCCGGATCCTGCACGCCAGCGCCCAGCTGGCCAGCCGCGGCGGCTTCGACGCGGTCCAGATGCGCGAGGTCGCGGAGTCCTCGCAGGTCGCGCTCGGCACGCTCTACCGCTACTTCCCCTCCAAGGTGCACCTGCTCGTCGCCACCATGCAGGACCAGCTCCAGCACATGCACACCACCCTGCGCAAACGCCCCCCGGCGGGCGACGAACCGGCGGCCCGGGTGGCGGAGACCCTGATGCGCGCCTTCCGCGCCCTCCAGCGCGAGCCGCACCTGGCGGACGCGATGGTGCGGGCACTGACCTTCGCGGACCGCAGCGTGAGCCCCGAGGTGGACACGGTGTCCCGGCTGACCACGGCGATCATCCTGGACGCGATGGGCCTGGACGCCCCGCCGACCCCGGAACAGCTCTCGGCGGTCCGCGTCATCGAGCACACCTGGCACTCGGCCCTCATCACCTGGCTCTCGGGCCGAGCCTCGATCGCCCAGGTCAAGATCGACATCGAAACGGTCTGCCGCCTGATCGACCTGACGGCGCCAGAAAAGTCCTGATCCCGCCGGACGGCCCGGCGGTACGGGGGCGGGACCGCCCCTGACCGAAAGCCCGACAGGGCATGGGGTTTCCGAACCCGCGCCCCCTTACCGGACGGAAACAGGGGCGCAGGAACCAAGGACGACCCCAACCTGCCCCAAACGGCGCCCAGATGACCCTGGCGTGTAACTAGGGGCCCCAAATCACAACGCGCCCCTCCGAGACGGCGGCCGCAGGCTGCTAGACGAATCGATCCGAAGCTCTGGCCAGTGGCCGTAGACGACCAGTGACCTCGTGACAGGTGTCCCTCGAGCCAAAACTCACCGGGTAATACGACGAGGAGCCCGAAGAGGTATGGTCTTCCTTGATTTCTCAGTGGGGTGGCACTGCCCCTGCTGACTGTGGGGGTACCGGGATGAGGCCGGATGTGAAGCTTCCCCTTGATCGTGGACACCTGGAGACTGGGACCTGAGGCTCCAGAGGAAGTAGCACCAGGTGGGAAGCAAGTACACGAAGCGGTACACCGAGGAGTTCAAGCGGGACGCGATCGCGCTCGTCGACTCCTCGGGCAAGACGGTCACTGCGGTGGCCCGGGAACTCGGCATCAGCTCGGAGTCCCTGCGCGGCTGGTACCGCCGGGCCAAGGCGGACCGGGGCGAGGGCGAGCCCGGTGAGCTGACCAGCGCCGAGCGTGAGGAACTCAAGCGGCTGCGCAAGGAGGTCCGCGAACAGCAGCAGACGATCGAGATCCTGAAAAAAGCGACGGCCTTCTTCGTGAAGGAGAGCGACCGGTGAGCGAGCTGTACCGGTTCATCCACGCGGAGAAGGCGAACTACCCGGTCGTTCTGCTGTGCCGGGTGCTGAAGGTCGCCCGCTCGTCGTACTACGCGTGGTGTGATGGCGAGGCGGCCCGCCGCGCCCGGGAGGCCGCCGACGACGCGCTCGGACACGAGATCACGGTGCTGCACATCGCCTCCCGCCACACCTACGGTGTCCCGCACATCCACGCCGAACTGCGACGCCTGGGCCGGCGGGTGAACCGCAAGCGCATCGCCCGCGTGATGCGCGAGCGCGACATACGCGGCGTCACGCGGCGCAAGCGCCGCTCGCTGACCCGGCCGGATGCGAAGGCGAAGCCGGCCCCGGACCTGATCGGCCGCGACTTCCACGCCGAGCGTCCCGGGATCAAGCTGGTCGGCGACATCACCTACCTGCCCACTGCCGAGGGCTGGCTCTACCTCGCCTGCTGGCTGGACCTGGCCACCCGCGAGGCCGTCGGCTATGCCATGGCCGATCACCACCGTGCCGAGCTCGTCGTCGGCGCCCTGGACATGGCCCATGGCCGGGGGAACCTGGAGCCGGGCTGTGTGATCCACAGTGATCGCGGCAGCGAGTTCACCTCATCCCAATTCCGCGAGCGAATAGGCGAGTTGGGACTCCGGCAGAGCTGCGGGCGGACCGGATCATGTTTCGACAATGCCGCCGCAGAGAGCTTCTGGGCCCTGCTCAAGGAGGAGATCGGCACCCGGACCTGGCCCGACCGGGCGACCGCCCGCGCCGAGGTCTTCACCTTCATCGAGACCTTCTACAACCGCCGCCGCCTGCGCAAGCACAAGATCTTCGGCTACCTCACCCCGGCCGAGACCCGGCAGCGGCATCAACACGCTCTCGCGGCATAACCATCGAGTGTCCGAGATCACGGGGAAACTTCATGAGTGCACGCTATGGCGGCGCAACCGACTTCGGCTTCACCGATGTGGCCCAGGCATTCCACGCACACTGGCGAAGCGACGGCAGTGACGTCGAGGTCCTGACGGTATACATCACCGGGAACCCGGCCTGGCTCGCCGAGTCGATCCTCCTGGACACCCTCCGGCTGGAAACCGCTGGCCTGCCCACATGGCAGATCGCGGCGCTGTGGTCTGTCGCCACCCATCCTTTCCACGACCTTCGGCGGGAAGGCCACGAGGGCTCTGACTGGCTGCGCCGGATCATTCGACTTTGCCAGGACCGTCTCCAAACTGACGGCGCCGCCGCCGTGGAAAGTGCGCAGCCAAGCCCCTACGGCCACCTGACGGGAGCCGTTCTGGACGAGATCCTGCTGGCCTCCCAAGGGATTACCGAAGGGTCGCTGCGAGCGTTCGGCGGATACGTCCCAGGCATCGCGCCCGCCCTCAACGACGTCGCAGCCAAGGTCTGCTCCGACCTAGCCTTCCGCCTTCTGCTGCGCGCGCTTGACAAGGTCGGCCCGCGAATCTCCCGGGAGCAGTTCGACCGCTATGCAGCCCTCGGGAAGCGCTTCGCCTATGACGCGGACGTGGTGGGCTACTACGACTACCGGTCGTCCTAACGCAACAGCGCGCGGCCAGTGCATTTGTGCACTGGCTGCGCGCTGTCGCGCTGCGGGCAAGTTCCCAAGAGCCTTGAGCGGACCCCCGGTTCCTCACCCCCCTACTCCTCCGGGGCGAAAATCGAAGCCCTGGTCGCCGATGAAGTTCCCCCTTGAGCCTGGACAGCGGGTGGTTACGCTGCGGGGACGAGGTCTTGCGCCGTCAGCGCCCTGGTTTCAACGGGGGTGACGTACCCGTAGACGGGATGCTTGCGCAGACGGGTGCGGTTGTACTCGTCACTCCCCGTGAAGGCCCAACTGGACACCCCAAGGGCTGGTACGTAACTTCCATGTTCCCCCTCCCGGTCAGGAAAGACAGATGAGTGCGCGGTACGGCGGCTCCACCACCTTCGGGTTGACCAACCTGGGCCAGGCATTCCACGCGCACTGGCGAAGCGACGGCAGCGACGTCGAGGTCCTGACGGGCTACATCACCAGGAACCCGGCATGGCTCGCCGAATCGATTCTCCTGGACACTCTCCGGCTAGAGACCGCCGGTCTGCCCATGTGGCAGATCGAGGCGCTCTGGTCGGTTGCCGCCTATCCCTTCCACGACCTTCGACGGGAAGGCCACGACGGCCGTGACTGGCTACGCCGGATCATCCGGCTCTGCCAGGACCGTCTGCACACCGACGGCCTTGCAACCGAGGAGAGTGCGCCCCCGAGCCCCTACGGCCACCTGACGGGAGCAGTCCTGGACGAGATCCTGCTGGCCTCACAAGGGATCACCGAAGGATCGCTGCGATGGCCCGGCACATACGTCCCAGGCATCGTGCCCACCCTCAACGATGTCGCAGCCAAGACCTGTCCCGATCTGGCCTTCCGGCTCCTGCTACGCGCGCTCGACAAGGTCGGCCCGCACATCCCCCGGGAGCAGTACGACCGCTACATCGCCCTCGGGAAGCACTTCTCCTACGGCGAGGACGTGGTAGGCACCTACGACTACCTGGTGTCCTGACGCGACAGCGCGCAGCCAGTGCATTCGTGCACTGGCTGCGCGCTGTCGCGCTGCGGGCAAGTTCCCAAGAGCCTTGAGCGGGGCCCCGGTTCCTCACCCGCTACTCCTCCGGCGGGAACACCGCCTCGCCCGTGTCCGCCAAGGTGATCATGATGGCCTCCACCGGGCAGCCCTCGGCCGCCGTGAGGATCGGCTCGTTCGCGTCCGACTCCGGGGAGCGCGGGTGCGACTGGCGGGCCGAGTCGAGGGCGAAGCCCTCCGGGGCGTGGTTCACGCACATCCCCGAGCCGATGCAGACCCCGCGGTCCACCTCGACGTGCCAGCGGTCGCCCATCACTCACCCGCCGCGGGGGGCGCGTACCCGGCGGGCAGGTGGATCATCTTGTGCTCCAGGTACTCGCTCAGCCCCTCGGGCCCGAACTCCCGGCCGACGCCGCTGTTCTTGTAGCCGCCGAACGGGCCCAGCATGTCCAGGCTGAAGGTGTTCACGTTGAAGGTGCCGGTGCGCACCTGGCGGGCGAAGTCGATGCCGTGCTCCACGTCTCCCGTCCAGACGCTGCCGCTGAGCCCGAACTCCGAGTCGTTGGCGACCCGTAGCGCCTCCGCCTCGTCCCCGTACGGGATCAGGCAGACGACCGGACCGAAGATCTCCTCGCGGGCGATCCGCATCGAGTTGGTGACGTCGCCGAAGAGGGTGGGCTCCACGTACCAGCCCCGCTCCAGGCCCGCCGGGCGGCCGCCGCCGGTGAGGACCTTCGCGCCCTCCTCCTGCCCGATCCGGATGAAGTCGAGGGACCGCTGCTGCTGCCGCTCGGCCACCAGCGGGCCGAGCTGCGTCGCCGGGTCGAGCGGGTCGCCGACCACGAGCGCCCCGGCCGCGGCGGCGAGGGCCTCGGCGACCTCCTCGTAGCGGCTGCGCGGTGCGAGTACGCGGGTCTGGGCCACGCACGCCTGGCCGTTGTTCATCCAGGCGGCCGGGACGATCCCGGCGATGGTGGTCTCGATGTCGGCGTCCGGCAGGATGACCGCGGCCGACTTGCCGCCGAGTTCGAGGGTGACGCGGGTGAGGTTGCGGGAGGCGACCTCCATGACGCGCCGGCCGGCCGCCACCGAGCCGGTGAAGGAGACCTTGTCCACGCCGGGGTGGCCGACGAGGTACTCGCTGACCTCGCGGTCGGCGGGCAGGATCGACAGCACGCCCTCCGGCAGCCCGGCCTCGCGGGCGATGTCGGCCAGGATGTAGGAGTCGAGCACAGCCTCCGGGGACGGCTTGAGGACCACCGTGCAGCCGCTGAGCAGCGCGGCCGCCAGCTTGGCCGCGGCCACGAACTGCGGGACGTTCCACGGGATGACGGCCGCGACGACCCCGACGGGTTCGCGGCGCACGAGGATCGGCCCGAGCACGCCCTGGCGGTGCTCCTCGTACGGGTAGGCGCGCGCGACCGTGATCGCGGCGTCGTAGACCATCATCGGGCCGAGCGCCTGGGCGAGGATGCTCCAGGAGTACGGGGACCCGTTCTGGGAGCTGATCGAGCGGGCTATCTCCTCGTGCCGGACGGCGAAGGCGTCCTTGATCCGGCTGACGACGGCGATCCGCTCGTCCAGGGACATCCGCGGCCAGGGGCCCTCGTCGAAGGCCTTGCGCGCGACGGCGACGGCGCGGTCCACGTCCGCCTTCGAGGCGTGCGGGACGCTGCCGATGACCTGCTCGGTGTGGGGGGAGACGATCTCGATCGTCTCGGAGCCCAGCGGATCCGTCCACTCACCGCCGATGAACAGTTGTCCGTGTTCCACGAGCTCGGTCATGGCTGATGCCTCCTGCGGCTTGGCGTTCCAGAACTGATACCAGTTCTAGTTCTAGGAGTCCACGGCCAGGACGGAACAGCTGGAAGATCCAACGACTAGTCAGAACGGCCTGAAGATGGTCGACTTGGGCGACCACTGAAACACGTTCTCGTTCTCACGGTCACCGCGACCGCCACACACAGAGGGAGTCCTCATGTCACAGGACGCGTCACAGGTCACCGACCACGGCGGCGGCGTGTGGGGCATCAAGGTCCCCATCCCCGACAACCCGCTCGGACACACCCTCGTCCACGTCCTCGACACCGACCGCGGCCCGGTCCTCATCGACACCGGCTGGGACGACCCGGAGTCCTGGGACACCCTCGTCGCCGGCCTCGACACGCTCGGCATCGCCGTCGCCGACGTCCACGGCGTGGTCATCACCCACCACCACCCCGACCACCACGGCCTGTCCGGCCAGGTCAGGGAGGCCTCCGGCGCCTGGATCGCCATGCACGCCGCCGACACCGAGGTCGTCGTACGGACCCGGGCCTCCGAACCCGGCGTCTGGTTCGACTACATGAGCGACAAGCTGGCCGCCGCCGGCGCCCCCGAGGCTCACATCGCCCCCCTGCGCGCGGCCCGCGCGAGCGGCCGGATGCGCACCCTGCCCGGGCTGCGGGCCGCCGTCCCCGACCGGGAGATCGTCCCCGGGGAGCTGCTGCCGCTGGCCGGCCGCCGGCTGCGGGCGATCTGGACCCCGGGCCACACCCCGGGCCACGTCTGCCTCCACCTGGAGGAGCAGCACCCGGCGAACCTCCCCGGCAACGGCCGCCTCTTCTCCGGGGACCACCTGCTGCCCGGGATCTCCCCGCACATCGGCCTGTACGAGGCCCCGGACGAGCACGGGGTCACCCGGGTCACCGACCCCCTCGGCGACTACCTCGACTCCCTCGAACGCATCGGCCGCCTGGAGCCGGCCGAGGTGCTCCCCGCCCATCAGCACGCCTTCACGGACGCCCCGGCCCGCGTACGGGAGCTGCTGGACCACCACGAGGCGCGGCTGACCGGGCTGTGGCGGCTGCTGGCCGAGCCGCTGACCCCGTGGGGGCTGGCGGAGCGGATGGAGTGGAACCGCCCCTGGGAGCAGATCCCGTACGGCTCCCGCAACATCGCCGTCTCCGAGGCGGAGGCGCACCTGCGACGGCTGGTGAAGCAGGGCCGGGCGGAGGCGGTGCCGGACAGCGACCCGGTGGCGTACAGGGCGGTGGTGTAGGGGTGGTGGTGTAGGGGTGGTGGTGTAGGGGCGAGCCGCCCTCGCCGCAAGGGGCGACCCCGGCCCGGCCGTAAGGGGCGACCCCGGCCCGGCTGTAAGGGGTGATCCAGCCCGGCGCCACCCCGCCCGAAGGCTACGGGCCGGTAGAGTGAGCCCGTCGTCCACACTTCCGTACGGGGGGAAGCCGGTGCAATTCCGGCGCTGACCCGCAACCGTGACCCACCCCGGCGATGCCCGGGCGGGGAGCCGGAATGCCCTGTACCGGAGGTGCGCGGCTCACGCCGCCGGTCCCTCCGGCGGCCGGCACCGTCGAGGTACACGGAGCCGGAGCCCGGTGCCTGTGCGTGCCTGCCTCCAGCTCCCCAGCACGAGAGGCACCCGCCCCATGAACGTCCGCCGCAGCGCAGCCGCGCTCGCCGCCTCCGCCGTGCTCTGCGTGGGTGCCGCTCCCGCAGCCCTCGCCGACACCGCGCCGCCCTCGCCCTCCGCCCCGGTGATTCCGTCCGGGCTCTACGGCAAGAACGACCCGACGTACGACGGGGTCTTCCGCCAGTCGCTCGCCTTCCTCGCCCAGCACACGGCCGGGGTCAAGCCGGCCGCGCAGCCCGTCGACTGGCTGACGGGCCAGCAGTGCGCGAACGGTGCCTTCCCCGCCTTCCGACCCGACACCGCCAAGGCCTGCGACGCGACGACGTACATCGACTCCAACGCCACCGCGGCCGCCGTGCAGGCACTCGCGGCGCTCGGCGGTCACGACGAGACGGTGAAGAAGGCCGTCGGCTGGCTGAAGTCCGTACAGAACGAGGACGGCGGCTGGAGCAACAGCCCCGGCGGCGCCATGGACACCGGTACGGACGCCAACTCCACCGGCATCGTGATCGGCGCCCTGGTGGCGGCCGGCGAGAAGCCCGACACGGTGAAGTCCAAGACCGGCAGGACGGCCGACAGCGCCCTGGAGGAGTTCCAGATCACCTGCCGGGAGGAGGGGACCACCGGCGAGACCCCCACCGGCGCGTTCGCCTTCCAGCGGGACAAGGGCGTGCTGCTGCCCAACGCCGACGCCACCGCGGCCGCGGCGCTCGGCCTCCTGGGCAAGGGCATGACCGTCGAGGCCCCCAAGGCCGACAAGCCCGTCGCCGAGCACCCGGTCAACTGCAAGGCCGGGGCCGCAGGCCCCGGGGACGCGGCCGAGGGCGGTGCCCGGTACCTGACCGACACCATGGCCAAGTCCGGCGACCACCTGGTGTCCTCCCTCGCGGGCGCGGGCGAGCAGCCCGACTTCGGCAACACGGCCGACGCGGTCATCGCGCTCGCCGCGGGCGGCCACAAGGACGCCGCCGCGAAGCCGCTGGCCTGGCTTGAGCAGAACTCCGCCGCGTGGGCGAAGACGGCCGGTCCGGGCGCGTACGCCCAGCTGATCCTGGCCGCGCACGCGGGCGGCAAGGACCCGAAGGCCTTCGGCGGCACCGACCTCGTGGCCGAGCTGAACGCGCAGGGCCCGGCCCCGCAGGGCGCGGACGCCGCGACCAAGGTGGAGACCGGGCAGGACAAGCCCTCCGGCGGCCAGAGCGTGTGGTGGATCGTCATGGCGGGCGCCGCGGCCGGCCTGGGCATCGGCATCCTGCTGAGCGGCCGCCGGAAGAGGAACCAGCTCTGATGCGGCGGCTCACGACGGCTGCGCTGTCCCTCGGGGTGACCTTCGCGGTGGCCTTCGGGGTCCTGGTGACCCTGCTGGCCGCCACCCCGGCGCTGGCGGCGGGCTACCGCTACTGGTCGTTCTGGGACGGCTCCGGCGGCACGTGGGCGTACGCCACCCAGGGGCCCTCGATCGCCCGCCCCGCGGACGGCACCGCGCTGGGCTTCCGCTTCGCGGTGAGCCAGGACGCGTCCACCGAGGCGGCGAAGCCGCGGGCCGCGGCCGACTTCGAGGCCGTCTGCGGGGCCACCGCCGCGGTGGAGGGCCGCAAGCGGGTCGCCGTCGTCGTCGACTTCGGCGTCCCGGCGGACGCCCCGGCCGGGGAGACCCCGCCGCAGGACGCCCCGCGCACGGCCTGTGCGCAGGTGGCCCCCGGGGCCACGGCGGCCGAGGCCCTGGCGGCGGTCGCGAAGCCGCTGCGCTACAACAGCGGGGCGCTGCTCTGCGCGATCTCCGGCTACCCGAAGCAGGGCTGCGGCGACCAGGTCGCCGAAGCCCAGCCCAAGCCCTCGGCCCCTTCCTCCGCCCCGTCCGCGCCCGCCGCGGCCGGGGACTCCGGGGACGGCGGCCCCTCGGCGGGCCTCCTGACGGGCATCGCCGCGGTCCTCGCCCTGGCCGCGGCCGCCGTCTGGCAGTCCCGCCGCCGCAGCCGATGACGGACCCCGGCGCTCCGGGCGCCCGGGCCGGGGCCGACGCGTGGTCCGCCCCCGGCACCCGGCCGCCCACCGGCCCGACCCCGGCCCGGACGCCGACGCCCGCCGACGCCGTCGCTCCCGGCCCCGGCCCCGGCGTGGCAGCCGCCGGGGGCAGCCGCACCCGGTACCCCGCCCGGCCCGAGGGGACGCGCACTCCCACCGGAGCCGCAGACGGCGGCGCGGCCCCGCCCGGGCGGAGCCGGCCCGGGGCGCGGGGTCCCGCTCACTGGTCCTCGTACGAACGCTGGAAGGCCCCGCACGCCAGTCGCGCCACCGCCCTGCACGCGGGTGCGTGGTGGCTCTGGGCCCTCGGCCTGGCCACCGCCGCCTCCCGCACCACCAATCCGCTCCTGCTCGGCCTGATCATCGGCGTCGCGGGCTACGTCGTCGCGGCCCGCCGCACCGCCGCCCCCTGGGCGCGTTCCTACGGGGCGTTCCTCAAGCTCGGCCTCGTCGTCATCGGCCTGCGCCTCCTCTTCTCCATGCTGCTCGGCTCGCCCGTCCCCGGCTCGCACACCCTGTTCACCCTCCCGGAGGTCCCGCTCCCCGCCTGGGCCCAGGGCATCCGCTTCGGCGGCAGGGTGACCGCCGAGCAGTTGGTCTTCGCCTTCTACGACGGCGCCAAGCTGGCGACCCTCCTCGTCTGCATCGGCGCCGCGAACGCCCTCGCCAATCCGGCCCGGCTGCTGAAGTCCCTGCCCGCGGCCCTGTACGAGGCCGGGGTCGCGGTCGTCGTCGCCATGACCTTCGCGCCGAACATGGTCGCCGACGTCGTCCGCCTGCGGACCGCCCGGCGGCTGCGCGGCCGCCCCACGGGCGGGGTGAAGGCCGTCCTCCAGATCGGCCTGCCGGTCCTGGAGGGCGCCCTGGAGCGCTCCGTCGCGATCGCCGCGTCGATGGACGCGCGCGGCTACGGGCGCACCGCCCAGGTCCCGCCCGCCGTCCGGCACACCACCAACGTCCTGACCCTCGGCGGTCTGCTCGGCATGTGCGCGGGCACGTACGGGCTGCTCGCCGCGGAGGGTGCCTCGTACGGGCTGCCCGTGCTCGGCATCGGCCTGCTGCTGGCCCTCGCGGGCCTGCGGCTCGGCGGGCGCCGCTCGGTGCGGACCCGCTACCGGCCCGACCGCTGGGGTCCGCGCGCCTGGCTGGTCGCCGGTTCGGGCGCGGCCGTCGCCGCGCTCCTCGTGTACGCGGGCACCGTCGCCCCGGACGCACTGCTCCCGGGAGTGGTCCCGCTCGTCGCCCCCGAGCTGCCGTTGTGGCCCGCGGCGGCGGTCCTGATCGGCCTGCTGCCCGCCTTCGTGGCACCCGTACCGCCCAAGGAGGCGTCGCAGTGATCCGCTTCGAGCAGGTGTCGGTCACCTACGCCGGCGCGTCCTCCCCTTCCCTCGCTGGCGTCGACCTGGTGGTGCCCGAGGGTGAGCTGACGCTGCTGGTCGGCCCGTCGGGGGTCGGCAAGTCCACCCTGCTGGGCGCGGTGTCGGGGCTGGTCCCGCACTTCACGGGCGGCACCCTGCGCGGACGCGTCACCGTGGCCGGGCGGGACACCCGTACGCACAAGCCGCGCGAGCTCGCGGACGTGGTCGGCACGGTGGGCCAGGATCCCCTGGCCCACTTCGTGACGGACGTGGTCGAGGACGAGCTGGCGTACGGCATGGAGTCCCTGGGCCTGCCACCTGCGGTGATGCGCCGCCGGGTCGAGGAGACCCTCGATCTGCTCGGCCTGAACGAGCTGCGGGACCGCCCCATCGCCACGCTCTCCGGCGGCCAGCAGCAGCGGGTCGCGATCGGCTCGGTCCTGACCCCGCACCCCCGGGTGCTGGTCCTGGACGAGCCGACCTCGGCGCTGGACCCGGCTGCGGCGGAGGAGGTCCTGGCGGTGCTCCAGCGCCTGGTGCACGACCTCGGGACGACGGTGCTGATGGCCGAGCACCGGCTGGAACGGGTGGTCCAGTACGCCGACCGCGTGCTGCTCCTGCCGTCCCCCGGGGCGGCTCCGGTCCTGGGGCCCCCGGCGGAGGTCATGGCCGTCTCCCCCGTCCACCCCCCGGTGGTCTCCCTGGGCCGCCTGGCCGGCTGGTCCCCGCTCCCCCTGTCGGTCCGCGACGCGCGCCGGCTGGCCGGGCCGCTCCGCGCCCGCCTGTCCGACGACAGCAGCCAGAACCCAGCCCCGCCAGGGGGTCCCCCCGGACGGAGTCTGGGGGAGACCGAGGCGCGGGGTCCGGGGCGGACCCCCGGTTTCGGGAAGGGGCGGGGAGGGGACGGCTCCGCGCAGCGGCACCCCGCACCCGCACCCACACCTCCGCCCGGACTGCTGGCGCGCCTGCTCCGCCGGAGCGGGCCCGGGCCCGTCCCGGCGGAGGCCGCAGGCGGCGCCCCGGCCGAGGTGCGGGGCCTCACCGTCCGCCGCGGCCGCGCGGAGGTGCTCCGCGGCATCGACCTCGCCGTCGCACCCGGCGAGACCGTGGCCCTCATGGGCCGCAACGGCGCCGGCAAGTCCACCCTGCTGTCCACCCTCGTCGGCACCCTCGCCCCCACCACCGGCGAGGTGACCGTCGGCGGCCGCACCCCGCACCGCACGCCGCCCCCCGAGATGGTCCGCCGCGTCGGCCTCGTCCCGCAGGAACCCCGCGACCTCCTCTACGCCGACACGGTCGGCGCCGAGTGCGCCGCCGCCGACGCCGACGCGCAGGCCGCCCCCGGCAGCTGCCGGGACCTGGTCTCCGCGCTGCTGCCGGACGTCCCCGACGACACCCACCCCCGGGACCTCTCCGAGGGCCAGCGCCTCGCCCTCGCCCTGGCCCTGGTGCTCACCGGCCGTCCGGCCCTGCTGCTCCTCGACGAGCCGACCCGTGGCCTGGACTACGCCGCCAAGGTCCGGCTGATCGCGATCCTGCGCGACCTGGCCGCGGCCGGGCACGCCATCGTCCTGGCCACGCACGACGTGGAGCTCGCCGCCGAGCTGGCCCACCGCGTCGTCATCCTGGCCGGCGGCGAGATCGTCGCCGACGGCCCGACGGCGGAGGTCGTGGTCTCCTCCCCGGCCTTCGCGCCGCAGGTGGCGAAGATCCTGGCCCCGGGCCACTGGCTCACCGTGAGCCAGGTCGCCGAGGCGCTGCGGTGAGCCGCGCCGCGATGCGCCCCGTCCGGATCGGCCCCCGGGCGGCCGCCGCCCTGGTCCTGGTCACCCTCATCGGGATCGCCGCCTTCGGCTGGCCGCTGCTGGCCGACCGGCAGTCCGGGCTGGCCCATTCCCAGGACGCCCCGTGGCTCTTCGCCGCGCTGCTCCCGCTGCTCGTCGCGGTCGTCGTCGCGACCGTCGCCGACGACGGCATGGACGCCAAGGCGGTGGCGATGCTCGGGGTGCTCGCCGCGGTGGGGGCGGCGTTGAGACCGCTGGGCGCGGGTACGGCCGGCCTGGAGCCCATGTTCTTCCTGATGGTGCTGAGCGGCCGGGTCCTCGGCCCGGGCTTCGGCTTCGTCCTCGGTTCGGTGACGATGTTCGCCTCCGCCCTGCTGACGGGCGGGGTCGGGCCGTGGATGCCGTTCCAGATGCTGGCCATGGGCTGGTTCTCGCTGGGCGCCGGGCTGCTGCCCGGGCCGGAGCGGATCCGGGGGCGGGCGGAGCTGCTGATGCTGGCGGCGTACGGCTTCGCGGGTTCGTTCGCGTACGGCACGGTCATGAACCTCCAGGGCTGGGTGATCCTGCAGGGCATGGGCCAGGGCGTCTCCTTCCACCCGGGGGACCCGGTGGCGGTGAACCTGGCGCGCTTCGCCGCGTACTGCGTGGCGACCTCGCTGGGCTGGGACCTGGGCCGGGCGGCGCTGACCGTGGTCCTGACGCTCACGCTGGGCGCGACGCTGCTGAAGGCGCTGCGGCGGGCGACTCGCAAAGCTGCCTTCGACGCGCCGGTTTCCTTCGATTCGGGGGTTTCGGCCACCTCCGACCACGCCCCCGAAAGGGGTACGAAGGGTGACAGAGGGTGAGATCCGGGGCCCTCGGCGGTGACCCGCCCCACAGGACCTAGGTCACATACGAAGCGGGATCGTAGTCCTCGGGCGGTCCGTGGCCACCCCCTCATCCCCGCCCTCACCTGCACGTATGCCGTTCCGTGTGACGAGGGGCCGTTCCGCCCCGGCTGCGAGGACCACTAGTAAGAGGGGTCGTTGCCAGGGGGTCGGGGCGTCTGTAGAACTGGATGAGTCGCAAGGCGGCAGGGGTGTTCCGCCCCCGCTTCACCGGCCGC
>NZ_JBFBBA010000068.1:0-24495 GCF_040682455.1 Streptomyces sp. NPDC051183 | reverse complement strand
CCGAAACAAGACGCCGCATGCCTCCCTCATTCCGAGCTGGACCATGCCTGACCAGCGGAAATCAAGCGATCACGTTCGGTTGAGATACGGCTTCTAAGACAGGACACCCGGGCAGCCTGTGACAGGGGCTGATGTGACGTGCGTCTCCCCACCGGACCGCGATGGCCCGCCGCCGGCCGACCGAAACCCCTCGGATACCCTCTGGGCGTCCTGTGGATCTCGGAACGAGCAGGTGGGGCAGCCCGCTCGGACTGAGCAGCGCCGTCTGTGAGTTGGGGGAGGGATCCCATGTCGGGAGCAACGGATCTGGCGGACGCGGGCGGCTACCGCCCGCTGATGTTCTCCATCGCCTACGGGATGACCGGGTCGGTGGGCGACGCCGAGGACCTCGTCCAGGAGGCCTTCCTCGGCCTGACCCGGGCGCACCAGGCGGGCACCGTGATCTCCGCACCAAAGGCGTACCTGACCACGGCCGTGACGCGGTTGGGGATCAACCACCTGAGCTCGGCACGGGTACGGAGGGAGACCTATGTGGGGAACTGGCTGCCCGAACCGGTCGTCGTGACCAACGACCGGCCGGGACCGGTCGAGCACGCCGAACTGGCCGACTCGCTGTCCATGGCCTTCCTCGTGCTGCTGGAGGCCCTTTCCCCGGTGGAGCGTGCGGTGTTCATGCTGCGCGAGGTGTTCGGGTACGGCTACCCGGACGTGGCGAGGGCCACGGGGAAGTCCGAGGCGAACTGCCGCCAGATCTTCGCCCGTGCCAAGAAGCGCATCGCCGCGGCAGGGCCGGACGCAGACAGCGTGCCGCCTCCCGCCCAGCGGGCCGAGGGCGACGAGCTCGCTCGTAAATTCTTCGAGGCGGCCGAGGGCGGCGACCTGGACGCGCTGCTCGGCATGCTCGCGCCCGATGTCGTCTACTACGGGGACGGTGGCGGCAAGGCGCGGGCGACCAGAAATCCGGTGGCTGAGCCGCAGCGCGTTGGGCAGCTGCTCGTCGGTGGGTTCCGCCGGATCCGGAGTCTCGGTGCCGATCTCCGTCCGGCCTGGGTCAACAGCCGCCCGGGTGCCGTGACGTACGACCCCGAGGGCCGGGTGGTCAACGTGGTCGAGCTGGACATCGTCGACGGTGTGATTCGGGCGATCCACGCCGTATCCAACCCCGACAAGCTCGGCCACCTCGGCCCGGTGTCCGACATGGCACGGCTCTCGCAGGAATAGTCCACCCTCCGCCCGGCCGAAGGCCGCCACGGCAGGCGTGGTAACGATCAAACGCCAGAAGGGCGGCACCCGCGAGACTCAGGCGATCCTGATGTCCGATGCGGAGGTCGTCAACTGCCTCACCGAGCCGACGGATTGCAAGAACTGACGCAACGCCATACATGCCATGGGCCCCGGGGTGCTGCCCATCCTCTCCGTCAAGTCGTCAAGGACTGGGGCCAGGGATCCAGTCGGGTTCGGGACGATCAGCGCGGCTGCCTCGGTGCCCGGAACGGGGGCTGCCGCGGTGGTGGAACCGGCATGCGAAGATCATCTCTGTTTCGGGCCCGTACGGCCCGATCCCGAACGGAGGACCTCTTCATGCGTCTACGCGCGCTAGTGATCGCGCTGCTCGCGACGGTGCTGCTGGGTGGCGGACTCGGAGTCCCGGCCTCCGCGGACACGGTGTCGCCGAAGTCGGCCTCCGCCCTGCGCTTCCTCACCTTCAACATCTGCGGTGGCAACGACGAGGTCGGGACGCCGTGCGGCACCGCGGCCGAGCGGGACGCGGTGGCGCCACGCGTCAAGATGGTCAAGGAGCAGGTGAGCGCCTGGGATCCGGACATCCTGTTCCTCCAGGAGATCTGCGCGTCCCAGTTCGATGAGCTGGAGAAGGCGCTCGAACCCCTGGGTTACAACGGAGACTTCACCACCAACATCGAGATCGCCGACGACAACACCGGCGACCTGTGCAAGTCGAACTCCGAGGCTGCGACCGGCTTCGACAAGGAGCACGCCCGGGGCACCGCGGTGCTCTCCAAGGGCCTGAAGACGGTCCTGCCGGAGATCGACCTGACGACCGGCGACGAGAAGCCCGGGACCACTTGGCGCGCCCCGTGTCTGGAGGCTCTGCTCCAGGGGCGTGTGACGCGGGCCTGCTCCGTCCACCTCTACGCCTTCGGTACCAAGATCCAGACCGCTCAGGCCAAGAGGCTCGCCGACAAGGCGGGCGAGTGGATCGCCGCAGGCATCCCCGTCGTGCTCGGCGGTGATTTCAACCCGCAGCACTGGGCCCAGCGCCCGGACAAGTCATGGTTCGTCGACCTGACCCGAACCCCGCAAGCGGCCTCCCTGGATGCCTTCTACAGCCACTCGGGCGGCGCCGGCCAGTTCACTGAGGTGGACGAGACCGACGCCGAGCAGTTCACCCCGGAGTGCAGGAACCTCATCCCGTCGAGCGGCCGTTGCCGGTCCGGCGCCCCGACCGTGTGGAAGAGCGCGACCGTGAGCTCCAAGTACGACTACATCTTCGTGAGCAAGGACCATTTCAAGAACGTCGTCGGCGACGCGCCACTGCAACACGCGCTCTCGGATCACCGCCCCTACCGCGGCGCCGCGACCTGGTCGCACTGCAACAACGCCGCCGACGGCAAGGCCGACCTGCTGCGACGCGGCGCGGACGGCAGCCTGTACCGCCATTTCGGTGGCGCCGCGGAGACCGTGATCGAGCCGCAGTACTGCAAGGTCGGTGCGGGTTGGAACGCCGACTGGAGGGCCATGCGCCACCTCGCGCGGGCAGGTGACGTCGATGGCGACGGCACCGAGGACCTCTACGCCATCGACGACACGGGCGCCCTGCGCTTCTATCCCGGTGACAGGACCGAGACGTTCTTCCGCTGGCCCCGAGCCCTCACCGAGAGCGAATCCTGGCCCAACGTCGTCAACATGATGACCATCAGCCCCGACATGAACGGCGACGGACGGCGCGACATGGTGGTCCGGATCGAGGACGGCACGCTGACGCGCATCTCCATCCTGCCCGGCGGCAACGTGGGGGACTCCGCCGACATCCCTGCCCCCGGCGGCGAGAAGTGGTCGGACTACAACAAGATCGTGACTCCGGGAGACATCACCGGCGACGGCGTTCCAGACCTGCTGGCCCGTACCCCCGCCGGCGACCTGTACCTCTACGAAACGGGTCCCGACGACACGTTCAAGCCGCGCGTCCGGATCGGCTGGGGCTGGAACGTGTACGACGGCTTCGCCGCCCCCGGCGATGTGGACGGCGATGGTCGGCCCGATCTCCTGGCCCGCGACACCAAGGGCGTCCTGTGGTTCTACGCCGGCCTGGGATCGCTGAACGGGACCATCGCCTTCGTCGACCGGATTCGCAGCGGATCCGGCTACTCCACCGGCGAGACCCTGTTCTGACGAGCGGGCGCACGGTTTGGCGGCGGGCACCGGACCCTGCGCCTGTGGCGTGAGGACACGCGCAGCCGCGCTCAGCATGGGGAAGACACCAACCACGTGCCGGGCGCCGGCGGCAAGATGGCGGCCAGAACCCGCCTCTTGTCCATGAGCGTTGTAGTTGGCCGGTTGAGCGAATGGAGCCGATGGGTGGGTGAGCCGGGACGCGATGGGCGAACCCCGGCCAGGCATGTTGGAACTACTGGAGACGTGTCGCAGTCCGGACAAGGTCGGCGACGGCCCTGGAGCGGCTGTGCGGTGGCCAGGCGATCACGGTGGTGACTCTCGGCGCGTCCAGCACGGGCACTGCCGCGAGGTCACCAGGCAGTTGGGCTCGGCACGACTCCGGTGAGACCGCGCAGGCACGGCCGAGCGCGACGAGCTGCAACAACTGCGCGTGATCGCGGACCTGCGGGCCGGGGCCGGGCGGGTAGGTGCCGTCGGGGTCGGGCCAGCGTGGCAGGGGCAGGCCCGGCAGCCCGGTGATGTCGGCCATGTGCACATGGGCCCGGGCGGTGAGCGGATGTCCGGCCGGCAGGACCACAACCTGGCCTTCCGTGCTGAGTTCTTCGGTGTCGAACCCGGACGTCGAGTCGAACGGCCGGTGCAGTAGCGCCACGTCGGCCCGGCCCTCGCGCAGGAGTTGTTCCTGCTCGGCCGGCCCGCAGAGGATGACCTCGACCGGGACCGCCCCGGGTTCGGCGGCGTACGCGTCGAGCAGATTCGCCAGCAGTTCCCGGGACGCGCTCGCTTTCGTCACCAGGACCAGTCCGGGGCGCCCGGTCGCGGAAAGGGCAGCACGGCGAGTCCGGCGCTCAGCAGCGTCGACCGCATCGAGGGCGGTGCGGCCCTCGGCCAGCAGCACCGAACCGGCGTCGGTCAGGGTGACGGTGCGGCTGGTCCGATCCAGCAGTACTGCCCCGAGCCGGCGTTCGAGCTGCTGGATCGCCCGCGACAAAGGCGGCTGCGCCATCCCCAGCCGCTGCGCGGCGCGCCCGAAGTGCAACTCCTCAGCGACCGCGACGAAGTAGCGCAGTTCTCGGGTCTCCATACGACCACGCTACCCCGGATCAATACCCGGACGGTATCGCCGCCCACCCGATCGGTCTTGGACCCCAGCCGGAGTCCGAGGACAGCATGGTCCCCATGAGCGAACGAACGATTGCGCTGGTCACCGGCGCGAACAAGGGAATCGGCTACGAGATCGCCGCGGGTCTGGGCGCCCTCGGCTGGAGCGTCGGCGTCGGTGCACGCGATGATCAGCGCCGCACGGCCGCGGTGGAAAGACTGGGCGCGGCGGGCATCGACGCGTTCGGAGTACCACTGGACGTGACCGACGACGCGAGCGTGACGGCCGCCGCACGGCTGATCGAGCAGCAGGCGGGGCGCCTCGACGTGCTCGTCAACAACGCCGGCATCGCCGGCAGCATGCCGCAGGAGCCCACCCGGGTCGATCCCGCCACCATCCGGACGGTCGTGGAGACCAACGTGATCGGCGTCATCCGCGTCACCAACGCGATGATGCCGCTGCTGCGCCGCTCTGCTGCACCGCGGATCGTGAACATGTCCAGCAGCGTCGGCTCCCTCACCCGGCAGTCAGGAACCGCTGCCGAGCAGACGACGGGTCCGATCGCCGTGGCGTACTCGCCGTCGAAGACGTTCCTGAACGCCGTCACCCTCCAGTACGCCCGGGAGCTGAGCGGCACGAACATCCTGATCAACGCCGGCTGCCCGGGCTACGTCGCGACCGACCTCAACGGTTTCCGCGGGGTGCGCACCCCCGAACAGGGCGCGGCGATCGCCATCAAACTCGCGACCCTGCCCGACGACGGCCCGACCGGAAAGTTCTTCGACGACGCCGGCATAGTGCCCTGGTGATGCGCACGGCGGTCATCACCCACCAGGTGAGGCGGCTTCGCCCGAGTCGGGGAAAGACCGTGTGGTTGAACGACCGGGCCGGCCGGGTGGGCGCGTGTGACTCAGGGAAGCGTCTGGCAGCACGCGACACTCGCGCGCTCAGCTGGCCAACGAGAACGCCCAGCAGGGTACCCCTTGAATCATGCTCGCTTCCGCGTGCTCTGACCTGCAACGATGGCTGCATGAATGCCAATGAATCGTGGGAATCGGTGCCGACCGTCAACGTCCGCCTGTGGCGCTCCGACGCCGTTGTGCTGTTCGACTGGCTGATGAGTACCGATCTGAACGCCGTTCCGATCACGCATCCGGCGCAGAAGCAGGCGCTCGTGGACCTGCTGGGACGCTTCGAGTGGGCATGCGACGTCGACATCACAGGTTCCACCGTCGAGGAGATCGCCGCTGCCCAGGAAGAGGTGGCCAAGGACATGGGTTGGTAGGACACCGCGATCAAGGAATCGGTGGCACAGAACCTCGGCGCCGGGTGCGGCCGAGGGTATGAAGCTGGAGTCAGGGGCTGAGAGGCGGGACGCTGGATGCCCAGTCGGCGGTTCCTGCGCGAACATCCCGGCCACGCGTTGGACACGCTAATTTGAGGCACCCGAGAGCAGAGGAGAGCCCCGTGGGCAAGGTGGTCATGTACAGCTCGGTGTCGCTGGACGGCTTCGTCGCGGACGTGAACGACCTGCCCGGACCGCTGTTCGACTGGTTGTCCAGCGGTGACGTGCCGTTGGACGAGAGCGGTGAGCTGAAGGTGTCGCAGACGTCCTACGACTACACCCGGCCGTACTGGGACCAGATCGGAGTCACGATCGTCGGCCGCCACGTCTTCGACCTGACGGACGGCTGGGACGGGAAGCCGCCGGGCGGGATCGACCACGTGGTCGTCGTGTCGCACCGCCCGATGCCCGAGGGCTGGGACCCCGAGGCGCCGTTTCACTTCGTCGACGGCATCGAGGCAGCCATGGCCAAGGCGCAGGAGCTTGCGGGTGACCGCATGGTCGAGGTTGCCGCCGGCGACGTCGGAGGCCAGGTGCTTGCCGCGGGCCTGATCGACGAGGTGCGCATGGACGTCGTACCCGTCGTGTTCGGGTCCGGCAAGCGCTACTTCGGGTCGGTCGACGCGCAGTACCTGTTGGAGGATCCTGACGTGGTGATTCAGGGCAACCGGGTGCTTCACCTGCGCTATCGAGTGCGCCGCTGACCGGTCTGATCGGGTACGCGAAGATGAGGGGCAGGGTGCGCGAGGTGCTGTGCCAACGGGTCCGCTACGCCCGCACCCCCTGTCCCCACCGCCCATGGCGCCGGACGGGACGATCCCTCCAAGGACGACCTTGACTTGGGTCACGGGGGCTCCGTGCTGACCGGCGAGGCCCCGGAGTTTGCCCCGCCGGTCGAGGAGCTCAGCATCGCGGCCTTGGTCGCTGACGCCCGTGCCGAGGCCGCCCGGCGTGGCGCGTGTGAATGGGTGCGGTGGTGGCATCAGAAGTACGGGACTTCCGCGCCCGCGGCGCAGGTGCCCACGTAGACGTTGCCGTCGCCTCTCCGGTACAACAGGCATTCCTTGAGCTCGATACGACGCACGTTCCCCGCGAAGGTGTACTCGCCGATCCCCACGGCCGCCTGGTTGCCGCGGGTGTTCCAGACCCTCTACGTCGCGGGTGCCGCCGTCCGACTACACCGCGTGGATCTTGAACGCCGCGCCCTTCCCGTCGCCCGCCGTGAGGCCGCCAAGAGGGAGAGGTACCTAAGGGTGGCGAGGCTCGCGCAGTCCGTAGTCACCGGAACGAGGTCACGATGGCCTTGGTTGTCCCGGGCACGCGACACTGCGTCCCCTCCTCCAGGAACGCAAGGACCCGGCGCCGGTCGGGACCGTCCGGGTCGCCCTCCGCCAGGTACGAGTGCACGGTGTCCTGTACGACGTCCCAGAGGAACAGGTGCGGGAGCACCCCGCTCTCGCGAGTTCGGTCAGTCGTAGATCTCGAGATGCAGGATGGTGGCCCAGTCGCTGGTGACCAGCAGCAAGCTGCGCCACCATATGTAGCCCGGCGGGCCGTAGACCTCGGCGCAGGCCCGGACGGGCCCCAGATGTGCTTCGATGAGGTCGGCGATGCCATCGGCGAGTTCGCCTGCCTGCCGGATCTCAACGGGCGTGCGCAGGTTGGCGTCTGGCCACTTGTTGGCGGGCTGCATGTACCCGTCGGTCACCTCTCGGCGGAGGATGTCCCGCCAGGCTTGCGGTGACTCGAACGGGTTGATCGCCGTCCCTACCTGGTGTCCACTGGCCCCCGCGTCGTAAACGGCTTGAGCGAGGCCCTGTAGCCAGTCATGACCGGGTGCCGTCCCGGCCACTGGGACTACATGGAGCAACCCTATGGACGACACATGGTTGCAGTCGTCGAGGAGCTCCTCGAGCGGTTCAGCTGCGGCTTCCACCGCGTCTGGAGCGTCGAGCGGGTTCAGCATGAGAGTCTGGGTCCTCTGTGCGGTTCTGCGGTTCGGCCTCAGTGTGTCAGCTGAGCACGTTCATGCCGCGAGGTTTTTTTGGGCGTTCGACGAGCTGACCGCCTACCGAAGCGGGTCCCGACGCGGACCAGCGGGACGAGGTGGGACGCACCGTCCGCAAGGCTTTGCCGAGCTGCGCCTCTACTGGTCGCGCCGCCCCAGCCGCAGGCCGCCGACGAACGGCTCGTCCTGGCGGTGGATGTGAGCAACTGGCTGTGGCCGGACGCATGGTGCAGCCGTACCCGATCGTCGCCGCCTGTCGGCGTACTCCTGAACGAACGTGCTCAGGCCCAGGCCATTCAGCGGAAGGCGTTGGCGTTCTCTGATGCCCACTGCCGGAACGGGCTGGCCGGCTTCCCAGTGATCCGTGAAACCGTGTCGCGCACCATAAGCAGCTCGTCGTTCACGTCTCCGCCCGTGACGTCGAGCACCGCGTCCGCGGCCTCGGCGCCGAAGACCGCGGCCATCTGTGCGTGGGCCTGCTGGCGGCTGATTTCGGCGAAGGAAACCTCTCGGCCCAGTGCTGCCGAGATGGCCTCTACCTGCTGTCGGGCGGTCACCGGCTCGGGACCGGTCAAGGCGTACGTGCGTCCGTGGTGGCCGGGCTCGGTCAGTGCCACGCGTGCCACCGATGCGATGTCCGCGGGGTGGATGGTCGGCAGTGCGGCCGCGGCGTACGGCGCGCGGACGGTCTCGTGGCCACGGATGGAAGCGGCCCACATCAGGCTGTTCGAGGCGAACTGCGTCGGCCGCAGAATCGTCCAGGCCATGCCGCTTGCCTTGAGCAGTTGCTCCACCGCCAGGTTCTCGCGGGCGGGGCCGAGGTGTGGGTGGGTCTGGACGGTGATGGACGACACCAGGACTACGTGCTCCACGCCCGCCTGCCGGGCGGCTTCGATGATGTCGGCGTCCGAGCCCAGGCGCGACACGAGAAACAGCGAGCGCACCCCTTCCAGCGCGGGCTTCAACGACGTGGGCTCTGCGAAGTCGCCCTCCACGGCCTCGACCTCTTCGGGGAAGACGGCCCGTGCGGCATCACGGGTGAGCCCTCTCAGTGGCCGGACACCGTGTGCGTGCAGCTCCTTCAACAGGGCGCTGCCTATGTTTCCGGTGGCTCCGGTCACGAGGATCATGTGCGTGTTTCCCGTCGTCAGATGATCAAGTAGGTGACACGCTAGGACCTCAATCACACTTCAGGTCAAGACCGAGTTCCCCGGCGGCGGCGTGCCGCCCGAGAGCGGGGCGTCCGGCTCCGCGTGGCTGTCGCCTGCGCTGCCTCCGCCGAAAGCGGCCGACGACGCCGACACCCCTGCGGGCAGCCGGGCGGGCTCACGGGGTGCGAGCGGACAAGCCTTCGGCGAGACCCCGCCTGGCCCCTGGCCCTGGCACAGCCGGGTTTATCGGGGGGCGGGGTCTTCGGTGTGGTCGCCGAGGGTGAGCAGGACGCGGCGCAGCAGGGTGGTGAGTTGGTCGCGTTCGGCGGCGGTGAGCCCGGTGAGCTGGCGTTCCTCGCCGGTGAGGTGGTGCTCGACGAGGCGGTTGGTCAGCTCCTGGCCGGTGTCGGTCAGGGAGATCAGCACGCGGCGGCGGTGGGCGGGGTCGACGGCGCGTTCGACCAGGCCCTTTTCGACGAGGTGATCGATGCGGTTGGTGAGCGCTGCGGAGCTGACCATCGCGGCCGAGCTGAGCTCGCCGGCGGTGAGGACGTGCGGTGGGCCGGAACGCAGCAGGGTGGCCAGGACGTCGAACTCCCAGGGTTCGACGCCATGGGCGGCCAGGTTCTCCTTGATCCCGCGCTCGAGCAGGCGTGAGGCGCGGGACAGGCGGCCGATCAGGGCCATGGGGGAGGTGTCGAGGTCGGGGCGGACCGCGCGCCACTGTGCGGTGATGCGGTCGACGCCGTCGTGCTGCGGCTGCTGTTCCGTCATGGCCCGAGTCTAACATTTCGGCATGGAAATGTTTGACATCGCCGATCCTCCCTGCTTATAGTTTCGACATCGAAATGTTCGGCGAAGGGGGAATGTCATGAAGGTCCTGCTCACCGGCGCTACCGGCTACATCGGCTCCGCCGTCACCGACCACCTCGCTGCCGCCGGCCACCAGGTCGTCGCCCTCACCCGTAGCTCCGAGCCGCAGCCGGGCCGCGCCTGGCACGCGCAGCTGGTCGGCGACACTGCCGACCCGGATTCGCTGGCCGGTGTGGTGACCCCGGAGATCGAGGCCGTGATCCACCTCGCGCCCCCGAGCGGCGACGCCGGCATCGACACCGCTGCCATCGAGGCGCTCGCCACTCCGCTGCGTGGCACCGGCCGCCCCTTCGTCTACACCAGCGGCGTCTGGGTGCTCGGCGCCACCGGAGAGGCCCAGGAGGTCGGCGAAGAGGCCCCGACCAACCCGATCGACATCGTCGGCTACCGCCCGCAGATAGAGGAGCGGGTGCTGGCCGAGGTCTCCGAGGGCGTGCGCGCGGTCGTCGTCCGGCCCGGCATCGTGTACGGCCGCGGCGGCGGCATCCCCGCCATCCTCGTCGACCGGGCCCGCCAGCAGGGGGTGCCCGAGTACTACGGCAAGGAGGACGTGCGCTGGCCGACCGTCCATGTGGACGACTTGGCCGAGCTGTTTGTGGCCGCCGTCGAGCGGGCCGAGGCAGGCACGGTTTGGCATGGCGTTGGCGAGTCGGCCGTCCGTGTCCGTGACCTCGCCCGGGCCGCAGGCCGCGCAGCCGGAGTGCTTGCCGCTCCGCAGGTGGTGGCGGTGGAGCAGGCCGCCGAGGTCTTCGGCCCGCTCTTCGCGGACGCGCTCGCCCTCGATCAGAGCGTCAGCGGCGCCGCCGCCCGTACCGCCCTCGGTTGGCGGCCGGAGAGGGCGGGCGCGGTGGCCGAGCTGGTGTCCGGCTCGTACCGGCCGGTCGAGGTGTTCGGCGCACCCGACGGACCGGAGACCGACGCAGAGGTGACCGCGATCCGCCGTCTGGTCGCCGAAGTGGAGTACGCCCAGCAGAACGAGCTGGTCGACCGCTTCCTGAGCGTCTTCCGCCGGGAGGACCCGGTGTGGACCACCGGCCACGGCAAGCGGCTGTCGGGCTTCGAGGAGATCGCGACCTTCACCCGGAAGGTGCTGCCCGGTGCGACGGCCGAGTCCACCGCCGTCTACGACGTCGAGCGCGTGCTGTTCCTGCGACCCGAAGTCGCCGCGGTGAACGTCCGCCAGCAGCCGGTCGGCCGGGACGGTACCCGACTCACCGACCGGCCCGAGGGCCGCCCGTTCTACATCCTGGTCAAGGAGGACGGCACCTGGCGCGTCGGCGCCGCCCAGAACACCGTCGCCGTCGACTGACGGCGCAGTTTCACCGGTCGGCAACAGCTGGGGCTCTGCCCCCGGCTGTCGCCGACCTGGCCACATCCCAGGTCGCAAACGAATCAGGCGGTGCGCTGCTCAATCATCCGCGCAGTCTCACGCCAAGCCCCAGGCTCTCGAGCGGCGGCGCGTCACCCTGCCGCGGCGGTGGAGGAGGGGGAGCCACTGTACGCAGGGAGCATGCGCGCCTGGCGGAGGATCCCGCTCCGCCTGACGGGCCGTGATCCGCCGTGCGCATTTTTCTGCCCTCGGGGGATGGGCTGGCCGAGGCGAGTCCCACATCGGGGGACCGCCGTCCCGTTGCCCATTACGATTCCCCGACCTCGTCGCGGCCACGCTTGACCAGGTTCAGCCGATTGCAGCGGGGCCGGGCGGACAGGCCCTGCTCAGCGGGCTCCGGAACCCTCCGGATCCGGGGTGGGCGGCGGGTTGTGGCAGGTCACGTCCTTCGCGGGCAGCCGCCCCGTCGACAGGTACGCGTTGACGGGTATGTTGGCGCAGGCCGTGGCGTTGGAGAGATACACACCATGCCCCTCACCCCCCAGCGCCAGCACCATCCGCGACCCCTTGAGCGCCCGGTGCAGCCCATGGCCGGTGCTGAGCGGGGTCATCGGATCCCACTCGTTCTGCACCGTCAGGACATCGGCCCGGGTCTTCATGGGCGTGGCGGGCTCCAGCGGCCGCTGCCAGAAGGCGCACGGTTTGATGTTCGACGCGAAGTCCCCGTACAGGGGGTGCTGCGCCTTGTCCCGCGCCGCGTCCCGCGCGTACTGCTCCGGATCGCGGGGCCAGCTGTCCGTGTCCCCGCACACCACGGCCCAGTACACGGCGGTGACGTTGCTGGCGGGAGCGTCCGGACCTTCCGACGACCCTCCCGCGTCGGCGCCCGGGCCGGCGGCCCGGACTCCGCCGAGCGGTGACTGTGCGCCGGGCCCCTTCCTGTCGGCGCCCTTCCCGCTCGCGCCAGGATCGGTGCCGCCCGGAGCAGTGCCGCCCGGCGGCTGGGGCGCCTTGTCGGCCGATGCCTTGATGGACTTGACGACGGCCGAGGCCCCGTGGGGATCGAAGAAGAGCGACGGGTCGGCCCTGATGTCGTCACCCGTCACCTTCTCCCCGTGGTGGATGATCGGATCCTGGTCGGCCCGCGCCACCAGCGCCCAGAAGGTGGCCGAGACCGCCAGGGGCGTGGCGCCGAGCCCGTAAGTGTCCGAGCGCTCCGCCGCCCACCGTGTCCACCGCTCGAAGGCGGGCTCGGCTCCGGTGCCCCACGCCTGGATCATGCCGCGCCAAACGCGCCCCGGGTCCACGCCGCTGTCCAGGACGAAGCGGTCGGTGCGCTCCGGGAACATCTGGGAGTACACCGCGCCGAGGTACGTCCCGTACGAGTAGCCCAGGTACGAGAGCGTCCGCTCCCCTAGTGCGGCGCGGATGACGTCCATGTCGCGCGCCGTGTTGCGGGTGGTGATGTACGGAATCACATCGCCCGACTTCTCTCGGCACTTGTCGGCGATTCCGCGCGCCCAGGACACGTCCGAGGCGAAGGTCTCGGGCCGGTACGCCGCGCCGATGCCCACCTCCGGTTCGCTCAGATCACCACAGTCGATCGGGCTGCTCCCGCCGACGCCGCGCGGGTCGAAGCCGACGAGGTCGTAGCGGTCGCGGACGTCCTTGGGCATCTCGGCATTCGTCCGTATCGGCCGGTAGAGACCCGAGGCCCCGGGGCCGCCGGGGTTGAGGAGGAGTACGCCACGCCGCTTGGCGGGGTTCTCGCTCTTCATTCGGGATATGGCGAGGTTCAGAGTGCGTCCTTCGGGGCGCTGGTAGTCGAGCGGCACCTTGAGGGTGGCGCACTCGTACGCCGCCGGCCGGTCGGGGCTGCAGCGGTGCCAGGCCGGCGTCTGCCGCAGGTACGCGGGGGTCGGGGCGGCGGAGGCCGGCGTCGCCAGCCCGGGAAGGGCGGCGGCGAGGAGTCCGGTGGTGGCGAGCAGCCGAGTGAGACGTTTCATGCGCGTGGTCCCGTTCCTTCGTCGGGTGAAATCGCTTGCGCCTCGACTGTGTTGGATGAGTGGGTCAGACCGGATCCCTCCCAAGAACAGCCTTTCGTCCCCCGCACGTACCACCTGAAATCCGGACACGTGGCCGAGACTCATCCTCAAGATCCGCGTATGCGCCGGGGCTTCCGGGGCGGACCCGCCCGTTTACGCGTAGTCCTATCCCCCTTGAGGAGGACGACCGACGACAAACTTCCCGCCCCGAGACAGGTAGTGAGGACCGGCTGCTCAATACGGACGGTCGCGCGCTTTGGTCAGACCCACCCCGCAGCGCGTCCAGCTCCCGGCGTGACCTTGTCGCGACCGAGGTACGGGCCTGTGGGCGGTGCGGCTGCTGATCGGACATCGGCCGGAGTGGTTCCCGTAATTGGCTGGCAGGTGCATGACGAGTTGATGGAGTGCGGGGCTACCTTCTTAGGGCTCCGGAGAGGCGGCTGCCCGAACGCGTTGGCCACAGGCGGGCGGTGGCGGCGTCTCCAGTGCCCCGGCTCCGCCGAAGGGGCCGGGCCCCCCACGCGTGAAGGAAGACGACATGTCTCTGGGCACCTGGCTGAAAGTCGGCACCTCCGCCGCCGCGCTGGTCCTCGCGGCGGCAACCGCCGCGACCGCGGCACCCGCGCCGATACCGGACGCCACCGCAGCGGTAGTGACGCTCCGTTACGACGACAGTCGGGCCGGCGGCTGGGAAGCGGCCATCGCGGCCGGGGTCGCTTCCTGGAACGCGAACGTCAGTAACGTTCGGCTGGTCGAGGCCGCGCCCGGGGTCCGGGCCGAGATCGTCATCGTGGCCACCACCGGCTGGCCGCAGGCCACTCTCGGTCCGGTCCGTCCTGGGCGACAGGTGCGAGTCGAACTCGGCGCGCAGGCTGTGAGCCAGGGATACGACAAGACGCGCATCGCTGCGCACGAGCTGGGCCACAGCCTGGGCCTCCCGGACACCAAGCCGGGGCCGTGCTCCCAGCTGATGTCCGGGTCCAGCGCCGGGACGGCCTGCACCAACGCCGTGCCCAATGCGACCGAGCGGTCCCGCGTGCAGAATGCGTACGCGAACGGGCTCGCGGCAACTGTGCCGACCGACGGCCGGGTACTCATCGACGCCCCCTGACCGGCGGATCGGCGGATGGGCCGGCACGGCGGCCTGGCCGGGACGGGACTCCCGGAGGGCGGCCGTGCTGGTCCACTGCCCTTCATCGGGAATCGGCTTCGGGCGTGGGTACTGCTTCTCGGCGTTCATGATCGACCGAGCTTCGTTGCCGATGGGCGGTCGGCGACGGTCTGCAGGTTGCTTGAGCAGTGCGCAGTTTCAGCGACCGCCCGCATCCTCGGCCGTCATCGTTCGGTGAAACTGTGAGTAGGTGGGTGAGCGCCTGGCCGGCTGCCGCCTCCCCTTGCGGACTCCACGACCAGTAGTGGCTCGAACCGAGACGTCCGCCCCACGCGGCAATTGGCTCGAACGCGGCGCCGTTCACCGGCGTCCGCCCTCGACGTCCGGCGGGGAGACGATGACGGGCAGGTCAGGGCTCACCCCTCTACCGTGCCGGTACCCGGTCGTTCGAGCACTCCGAGGGCGGCGTCCGGGCGGCAGTGGATGCAGGCCGGCACGCCGTCGGCCAGGAGCGGCGCACCTGCTCGGCGCCGGCCGGGACGCAGCGCTTGCCGGTGTCCCAGCAGTCCCCGGTGCGGAGGTGGACCGGGAGGTGGACCGGGAGCCGGCCCGCGCCTGTCCCACGCTCGACCAGCCACGCGGCGCCTCCGCCGGCGGCCGACGGCACGCGGCCGCAGCCTCTGCCTGCGCGGCCTCGGTCGGCGCACGCTCCGCGCGCCCCCGTCCCGCCGCCTGTGCCGGCTCCCGTGCTGTCTACTGTGCCTTCGGCGTGCCCGCTACGACGACGACGGCGTTGCCGACTTTGCGTTCGATGGGCGGGGTGGGCGCGGTGTCTTCCCAGGTGTCCATGGGGCGGTTGTAAAGGGTGTTGTTGATGAAGAGGGTGGTGTCGCCTCCGGAGCCGAGGCCGATGGCGTCCTCAGCGCCGAGCCATTTCATGACGGCTGAGGCCTCGGGGATGGTGGCGCCGATGCTGCTTTGGGGGAGTCGTCCGTCGATGGTCACGAGGAGGAGTTCTCCCGCCTTGGTGACTCCGGCGAGGGTGCGGGGGTGGCGCTCGATGACGGCGTTGGTGACGACGTTGGTGTCGGGGTTGAGCATGCCGTTGGCGTCGGCATTGATCAGTATGTTGCCGTTGCGGACCAGGGTGGGCCCGCCGCCTGCCACTGCGGAGAGGCTGGAGGTGGTCACCGGGACCCCTGCGGAGTCGGTGATGCTCGTACCCGGCTTGAAGGGCTCTCCGACCTTGTGGTGGGCGAGCAGCCAGTCCGCGCCGGCTCCGATTCCCTGCAGAACGCGGCCGCCGAGAGGGATGGGTGCCCCGCCGGCGGGTTCACGCTTCTCACGGACGACCCAGTTCCCGTCCATGATGATGTCGACGCTCTTGGTCGCCTTCGTGTCCGGTGTCTTACTGCCCCACTCGGGGCGGAAGACGACGATCTCGTCGGGGTCGACGCACAGGGTGTTGCGCACGGGCCGCAGTTCGGGGACGAACACGCCCTCGGTCTTCTCGCGGAGGTCGCCGCCGATACCGCCGCAGCCGACGTTGCGCCCCGTGGCACGGTTGATGCCGTCGACCGCTCGCGTCTCGCCATCGTACGCGGTCACCTGGGTGTGCGAGGTGACCTCGGCGATGCGGACCCGGGAGTCCTTCCCTTCCAGGAGCAGGGCGCTGCGACCGTTGTTGGCCTCGCTGAGCATCGCGTCCTGCCTGCTCGGACGCGCATCAAGGAGTCGCATCAGCATGAACAAGAACCTCATCCGCCGGACCGCCCTCGTCGCCGTCGCGGGTGCCGCCTCCCTCGTGCTCGCCTGCGTGCGGGTCGAGCGATGACACCTCCGCCGGGCACAACGGTCACAACCCGTCGCCCTCCGCCTCCCCGTCCGGTCCGACCTCCCAGGGTCGGCACAACGCGGCCGACGTCGCGTTCGCCAAAGGGATGATCCCCCACCACCGTCAGGCAGTGGAGATGGCCGACCTCGCGCCGACCAGGGCCGAATCCGTCGAGGTCAAGAAGCTCGCCGACGAGATCCAGAAGGCCCAGGCACCGGAGATCAAGACCCTCTCCGGCTGGCTGACCTCCTGGGGTGAGCAGGTTCCCGCCGAGATCACCAGGATGAACGGCCTGCTCGGCAAGAGCTGACCCATCCGGGCCGGGGGCCTTCGGGGCCGTACGGCCGGGGCAGCGGCCAGGACGGCGTCATCGCCCTGGCGCCCGGTGCGATGGACGCCCACCTGTCGGAGGCGCCGTTCTGGACGGCACTGCTGGGCGGCTTCGCCGTGGCCTTCGTGATCACGACGCCGGTCAACAAGTGGATGATCGGCCGCGCCAAGCGCCACACCGTCGTCCACGCCTACCACTGACCGCAGCCCCACAGCACGAACGAGGCCGGCCGCATCGCGAAGGTGCAGCCGGCCACGTTCGCGTGGAGGGTGCCGAACTCGGCCCGGCTGAACGGTTCAGCGCGACGGAGAGTTCTGCTCGCGCCGGCGGCGGGGTCCGTAGCGCGTCCCTCCACGCGGCTTGAACACCGACAGGGTGACCGCCGTGGGCAGCACCAGCAGGGCCGCGGCTGCGGCCGCGATCAGCTGGATGCGCATGGCAATCACTCGGCCACCAGGCCGGTCAGCAGGCAGACGACGCCCAACGGGACGATCACGTACCAGCCGGCTCTTCAGTCAGGGCCGCTCCAGTCGAAGGGGAAGTACTTGCTCGACTTCCCGGTGCGTTCCCAGGAGAAGCCGAACGCGTCGGCGCGGTCGACGGTGGCCCGCCCCCACGTGGCGATCTGGCCCGGCCCTACCTCGGAGCCCGGGGAGTTGAGGACCTGGACGCGTGCGCCGTCCGGGGTGGTCGGGCCGGTGAGCGCCTCGGCGGCCGCCGTGACCCGGCCCGGGATCTCGGCTCGCCACGTGGAGAGATCCTCGTCGATCTCCACGTGGATCGGGACGACGTCCATGCCCCGCATCTCGGGGTGGAACATCGCCCCGAACTCCGCCGGCCATCCGCCCGCCTCACCGCCGAAGACGGTCCCGAGTGCTGCCCGCTGCCGATCGTCGGCGCGCTCGTCCAGGAAGACCGCGGCGTACGGCTCGGTATGCGTGCCGGCCCACGGGTTGCCCTCGAAGGACCCGAGCATCAGGACATTGAGATCGTCGAGCCGTACGTCCCCGAAGTTGCCTTCCCGGATGTGCCAGACCAAGACGCCTTCGCAGTCGCCGTAGGTCGGGGGCTGCGCGAACGTGCACGGGCAGGGAATCGCGCACTTGCATACGTCGAACCAGTCGCCGGCCAGATGCCAGCGTGTGCCGGTGGTGGCCTGCTGTGTCATATCGCTTCCTCCAGCCGGGCTCCGAGGAGCTCACTCGGAGTGGCGAGACCGCCGTGTCCCGAAGCCCGTTTCAGGGATCGGAGGACGGCCTCCCTTCCAGCTTGCACCTCATGTCCCGGGCGGGAAACCCCCGACGTCTACGGTGGGCGACTGCGCCGGGCCCCCTACACGAGCGACCGGGCGCCGGGTGCGGCGCCTCAAGCCGGTCCGGCTTGTCGGCACACCCCAGGGCTCCTCCACCCGGCGTACCGCTGTCAGAAGGACTTGACCGTGTGTGCACAGAGGATCACACGCCGTCCATGGACGACATCGAGCCCTCCAGCCCCGGCAGCATCCAGTCCTGGAACGGTGCGAGCACCGCCAGGACGAGGAAGGCGACGCCCACGACACGGCTGAGGAGGACGCCCCGGGACCACAGCTTCTCCACGAAGATCACCAAGGCCAGTCCGGCCATCGCCGCCACGTTCATCACGCCGAGTGGTACGAAGACGACCATCAGTCCGGCACAGCAGCCGACGCAGTACGCGCCGTGGTGGACGCCCACCCGCAGGTCGCGCGCCGGTCGCCTGAAGCCGGCGTAACGCACCAGATGACTCAACGGGTCGCGGCAGTGCCGCAGGCATACGGTCTTGAGGGGACCGAGCTGGTACAGGCCGGCCAGCAGGAAGGCGACCGCACCGATCCAACGTCCGGCGGTGGGATGTTCGTCCACCAGGCCGCCGGTGAAGGCCAGAGCCGCGTAGGCGAGCAGCCCGAAGACGGTCCATACCAGCAGGTATCCGCCCACGAACTCGACGGTGCGGGCGGTCCGGGTCCAGCCGGAGGACTGGCGGCCGATCCCGCGTACCCAGGTGATGGCCACCGGTGCCATGGACGGCAGCATCATGGCTGCCATCATCGTCACCCAGAGCAGCAGGAACAGGGGCAGCGCGATGCCCATGGTGCCGGGCTCGACGCCCATGTCCCGGGCCTGACCGATCGTCAGTACCCAGGCGGGCACCGCGATCAGGACGACGAGGACCCAGGCGGCCGCGAGATCCCGCGTGGACTGCAACCCCCCGCCGGCTCCGGTCGGGGCGGTCGACCGCGCGGGTACCAAGACGGAAATCCGACTGCGACGCATCGGCGTGCCTTCCTGCGGCTGCTTCCAGAACAGCACACGTCCCCCCGCGATGCGACCGGGTCCGGTGCGGCAGCGGTCCTCGCGGACAGCCGGATCAGCGAACGCGCAGGTCAGAGCGCTGAGGTAGGCGCCTCACTCCTCGCCGTCCTGCCGGGGCGACCGGACCGGAGGTTTGCCTGGGTCGGCGCCGTCGATCTCCTTGCGCAGCCGCAACAGGAGGGTGACGCAGATCAGGGCAGCTGCCGCCGTCGCGATGGCCCCGACGTGGTCCAGCGGCCCAGGGACGGCCGCAGCGCGCCGAGCGCGCGGGCCTCGCCGATCCGGGCGTTCGGTGCCTGCACCGTCTACCGGCACCCGCGGCACCCGCGGCACCCTGGACCGCTGGGCCCGCCACTACCGTGCGGGCGGTTTCCCCGCGTTGATGCCGCCCAGGCCATGCCGACGGGGGAGGGGAACCCTGGAGGCCGGATCCGCTGTACAGCACCCGCCGAGCACGTACGGCCGGCGCGCGAGGCAGCTGCAGATCCCGCCGGCCACGGCGACATGGACGGCCCGTGCCCCTACGCCCTGACCGCAGTGGCCGCCCTCACCTCGCAGGATGCCATGGCCCGCCTGGTCGCCGTCACCCTCGACGGGCTGCGCCCGCTTCCCTGAACCCGCTTCGCGTGATCAACAACGGGGGTCACTGGACAGCGCCTTCCGGCTGCCGGATAGGGTCACGGCGTGATGAGGGCCCGCCCTGCATTGAGCACCAAGCGGACCTGCCGGCAGGCGGGCCCGCTGCGGGTGCTCTGGCTGGCCGCGCTGCTGTTCGCATTCCTGTACACCCACGCTGCCGGAGCCGACAGCGCCTCCGCGCACGTCACCGGCGGCGCCGTCACGGTTCCCCATCTGGCGCCCGCCGATACCAGCGACGCACATGACCACGATGCCCAGCAGCACGACCGCCGCGACGACGACGGCGGAGGCGGCGGTCACTCGCACCCGGCGGAGGCGTGCGCCTCCGGCCACCCGCAGCAGGGCTGCGACCTCCCGCACCCGACCGCCACCACCCTGCGGGCTCCCTTCTCCGCCGCGACAGCGCCGCAGCGCTGGACCCAGATCCGGCCCGGCGGCCTTCCTTCCTTGCACAGTTCCCTCAGTTCAGTGGTGCAGCAGGTATAGATCCGGGCCCTTTGCCTCGATCTGCCCTGACTCTCATCGCGGACCCGGACGGCTGCTACTGCGGTACGCCGGGTGATGAGCCGCGTACGCACTCAAGGAACTCACCCATGACATCCGCCCAGCTCCTCGACGCCCACACCCCGCCGACCCCGCCCGGCACGCCCGCTGCCGGACGAGCCGCCCGCCGCAAGGCCCGGTCCTCCCGCAAGCGGTCGCTGGCCGCCCGCTACCTCGGCTATGTCGGCTACTTCGTCGGCGCGGGCCTCATCAGCGGCGCCGTCGTCCACCACCCCCTCGACCCCGACCGCTACACCCGCATCGCCGTCTACGGCGCACTCGTCTTCCTCGCCGCGACCGTCCTCAACGAGTTCCTCCTCACCCGCGAGCGGCCCGGCCTGCCTCGCATGCTCGTCGTGATCGGCTCCTCGCTGCTCCTGTCCTTCGGCATCGGCATGCTCTCCGGCGGCCTCCAGCACTTCGACGACTTCCCCGCCCGCGGCGCCGTCCTCGTCCCCGCCGGCGTCGTCGTCTCCTTCGCCGCCTACGTCATCAAGGATGCCGACACCCCTACCAGCCGTATCTTCAGCGTTCTGGGCCTGACCGTTCTCGCCGTCGCGGCCCTCACCTTCTTCGGCCTGCGTGAAGTCGCGGCCTCCATGGAAGCCACGCCCGGCGGTGGTCACAGTCACGGCACCGGCGAAGAACCCGCCGCAGACGACCACACCCCGGCCGCCACTTCCTCCCCAGCCACCACACCCGCACCGGGTGCCTCCGGCCAGCCCAACCCCGCCTCCACGCCCCCGGCCCACAACGACGGACACGCCGGCCACTGACCGGCCTGAGCCTTCCGCCGAAGGGCTGTCCGTATCCGGTTCCCCGCTGGCCACCGGCGGGGAACCGGGAGCGGTGGCACCAGTGGGAGGGCGTGCGCTTCCCGGAGACTTGGACCTGCGACACCACCTAGAAGCACTACTGGGCGGTCTCTTTATGATCATGCCGGCCCGGGGCAAGGCGCCTCAGCCGCACTCGGACACCGTGCAGAGGTCGACTCCCGCGATGCCGGGCAGCCGGGCGATCTCGATCTTCAGGTCCTCGCGCTCCGGCCGGGAGAGCCCATCGGGGAAGCGGACGACGAGGTAGGCGCCCTCGTCGGACTCCGAACCCGACACGGACGTCGCACCGAGCCGCTTGAGGCGGACCGTTGTGTCCTGGTCCCTGAAGAGGTCTTGGAGCGATCCGTGAGTGGTCTCGGCCCGGTAGGTGTGGGGCTCGGCCCAAGCGGGGGCCAGGTAGAGCTGCCACGCGAAGACGGCGCAGCCGACGACAACCGCCGCTGCCACCGTGGCCCCGACAGCGCCTGTCACCTTGGCGGCGACCGGACGTCGGCGCGGGTCCGCGAACGCCGCACACAGAAGCAGCAGCGCCGACGGCCAGAACAGGAACATCCCCGCCAGGGCGCCCAGGACCCCCCACCCGAAGAGTAGAAGCCCTGTGGTCACACACGCGCCGACGAAGCCCTTCGGCGCACGCAGGAACAGCAGCGGAACCGCCGCGCCGAGCCACGTCAGGACGAACAGCCCGCCGACGATCTGCTGGAGCCCCCACACCACGACGGGCAGTGAGACGACCGCACTGGCCACGGCCAGACCTTGCTGCAACCCGTGGACGGGCGCCGCGGCGTCCTTCCGGTCCGGCTCCTGCTCCCGCTCCTGTACGTCGTCCATGATCTCGCCCCATCGTTTTGAACGCATTCAACTGAACGCGTTCAATCTAGTGGATGCACCGGCCGATGGGAAGCTCCCGAAGCGGCGCAGCTCTACGCGCAACCATGTCCCGACGCAAGGGACTTCAGGGCCGAGCTGGTCGGCTGGGCCGAAGACCATCCCTTTCCCTCCCGGATCACGAGGCGCTCCCGCTCCAGCCGCCGGAGCCGGTGCTGCATGCTGCTGGAGAGGGCCCGCGCGACCTTGGTGCAGACCTCCCGTACGCAGAGTCCGGTGGCGTGCCGCGCAGTCCGCCGCGCTTATCGGGCGCTGCTACGAAACCGGTACCCTGCACCCCACGGACGACGGTTCAGGAACCGTAGGTGATGGACACCTGCGCCGATCCGGTTGCGGGGCCGGAAGTACCGCCCGCCGGGACGAGGTTCGACCCGCCACCGCCGCCGCCGGGCCCGGCGGTGTTAGCGGTGACCAGGAAGCAGCCTCCGCCTCCGCCTCCACCGTGCCAGCCGCCGCCACCACCGCCCCCGCCGAATCCGCCACCGCCCGTGCCGCCGGTACCGGGCGTGCCGTTGGTGCCGGCCATGAAGCCCTCGGGGCAGGCGGCTCCGCCCTTGCCGCCGAGGGTCCGGGTTCCGCCGCCACCTCCGCCGCCGCTGTCCGGTCGCTTGCCGCCGGGCTTCCCGGTGTCGCCCGCGTCTCCGCCGGTGGCCTCGCGGACGGGACCGGTGAAGGTGGAGCCGCCTCCGCCGCCCCCGCCGCCGGCGGCGACGATGAGGCGGGGGTCGGTGCCGGGAACGCCGGTCAGGGCACAGCTCGCGCGCGCCGAGCTGCAGGTGCGGACGTCACTGGCACCGCCGCCGCTGCCGCCGGGGCGCTGACCGGTGACGGCTCCGCCGCCCGTGTCGACGTTGACGTAGTAGGTGGTGCCGGGCACCACGGTGAGGGTGCCGGTGACGGTGGCGCCGGTCCCGCCCGCTCCGCCCTCGATGGCGGACCGTCCCGGCTCGCCTGTGGCGGTGACGGTCAGTCGGGTGACGCCGGCCGGGACGACGAACCGCTGGTTGGCGCCGGCGGTGAAGGTCTTGGTCACGGGCGCCGCTGCGGCCGGCGCCGCGGGCACCACCAAGGCCGCCGGCAGCGCCGCGGCGGCGAGCAGGAGCGCGGCCCGTCGGGCCGTGCGCCGAGGGCGTTCGGATCGCCGTGGGGTCAAAGTCACGATGGGGACTCCTGGACGGGGCCGTGGCACCCACCCCCGGGGCGCGCGCGGACGTAGGTCGATGGCCCGGCCCCTGCGCGGGACCGTCCGCCGCGGACCGTCCGGGCCGCAGCGGTCAGGCGTCACGCTCTCCCTCAGTCTCCCCGTTTCCCGGTCCGCCCGCCTCCCGGCGCTCCGGTCCGTCCCGGCGTCCCGGATCCGGCAAGGACGGAGCGAGGACGCTCCGAGGGCGCCCCTCTCTACGTTGATCAAGTCCTCGGCTCGGCGCCCATGGGTATTCGACCGGCAGAGGTCGGCGGATCTCGGCCTGACAGAGAGGACAGCGATGGGTGGGACGCTCGCGGAGAAGGTCTGGGACGATCACCTCGTCCGGGGCGCGGAGGGGGAGCCGAACCTTCTGTACGTCGATCCGCACCTGCTGCACGAGGTGACCGGCCCGCAGGCCCAGTCGCGCCCCCGGGGCGCCCGTTGGTGCGGCTTACGCCTACACGCCAGTGACTCCGTCGAGCAGGGACGTCAGCTGGAGGGCGAGGACCTCGGGGTCGGCCGCGCCGGCCTCCTGCCGTCAACCATTCCCGCGGACCGAACCCACGCCCTAGACTGCGACCGCTCCAGGACCTGGCGTTCATCGGAAGGGCGTGCGAGATGAAACGAGCACTGTTCAGCGCATTCGCGGCCGTGGCGTTAGTCGTGTCCGGGGGGAGTGTGGCCACAGCTTCCGACGGCGCTCCGCCGCGCACCACGCACGGCCCGTGCCGGTACACACAGACCCCGGACGAGCCGCCGGCACGCTCTGTTCCACTGCCGCCGGACCCGCGGCGCACCCCCAGTCGTGGCACGGTGGATATGGCTGTTCCGACCAGCCAGGGCCCGCTCCCGCTGCACTTGGACCGGGCCAAGGCGCCGTGCACGGTCCAGAGTTTCCTGCACCTGGCCCGGCATGGGTTCTACGACCGTACGGTGTGCCACCGTCTGACGGCGTATCCGACGCTGAAGGTCCTGCAGTGTGGCGACCCGACCGGTACCGGTGAGGGCGGGCCCGGGTACAAGTACAAGGACGAGCTGCCGGTGGACCTGCCGCCGGCACCAACCGACCCGACCGGCGCGCGCCGTCTCTATGGGCGCGGCCTGCTGGCGATGGCCAACGCCGGGCCGGACACGAACGGTTCACAGTTCTTCGTCGTTTTCGGCGACTCTGCGCTGCGACCGAACTACACGGTGTTCGGCACGGTCGGCGCCGACGGCCTGACGACACTCGACAAGGTCGCCGCCGGAGGTATCGAGCCGACCGCGGAGGACCCGGCGCCGGTCGACGGCACCCCTGTGCTGCGCACTGAGCTGCTCCGTGTCCGGCCGTCCTGCCGGCATTGACGCACCACGGCGTGGCCGCGTCCTCGATGGGCGTGCCCGGCGTTCGGTTCAGGCACGGATTCCGTGAAGTGGATCGTGCTGCCGTGCGCATCCAGCTCCGCGTCGCTGGCCGTGTCGGCGTCCACGAACGCTTCTTCCTCAAACACCGCATCGATCGGTGCGGTCTGCGCGTTGACAGCCTGAGC
>NZ_JBFBBA010000067.1:0-25257 GCF_040682455.1 Streptomyces sp. NPDC051183 | reverse complement strand
GCTGCGGTCGTTGGTGATGCCGCCGGCTATCTGGCCGACGGGCTGCCAGCCGTTCGCGCCGGCCGGGTCGCCGCCGTGGTTGAGATAGACGTTGATCGCGCCGTTGTCGGCGACGGTGATGTAGTCGGGGCGCTTGTCCCCGTCGTAGTCGCCCCAGCGCACGCGCTCGCTGCCGCCGGCCTCGTTGGACGCCGCGGACACGACCCCCACCGGCGGCTCCGGCCGGACGGTCAGCGCCTGGAGGTCGGCCTCCGTGCCGTTGAAGTTGTTGTGGTCGCCGACGATCGCGCCCTTGTCCGTGTACTGCCAGATGGTGTGGGTGTTCCACCCCGTGGGGAGCGCACCGATGCTGGTGTTGTAGCTCGCCAGCCACAGCTTGTTCGTGGAGGAGATCTGCGCGTCCGAACCGACGCACTGGTTCCACCAGAGGGTCGAGGTGTAGACGATCGCGTCGAGCCCGGTGGCGGCCTTGTACGTGGCGGTGAAGTCCCGGATCCACGCGGACAGCTGGGCCTTGTCCAGCCCGTAGCAGGAATTGGTCCCCGAGTAGGGGTTCCATTCCACGTCGAGGACGCCCGGCAGGGTCTTGCCGTTGGCCGTCCAGCTGCCGCCGTTGTTGAGGAAGTGGGTGGCCTGGGCCGCACCGCTCGACTTGTTCGGCAGGGCGAAGTGGTAGGCGCCCGCCTTCATGCCGACGTTCTGGGCGCCCGGCAGCTGGCTGCCCAGGTAGGGGTTCTTGTACTCGCCGCCCTCGGTGGCCTTGACGTACGCGAAGCGGTTGCCCGCGTTCCAGAGTCCGGTCCAGTCGACGTTGGCGCCCTGCCAGCTGGATACGTCGACGCCCTCGACGCCGGTGGCCGCACCCGCGGCCGCACCCGCGGAGGGTGCCTGGAGCGAGCGGGACTCCTTGGATATCCCCTCGTGCAGACGAACGCCATCGCCCATCTTGGCCTCGCCCTCCTTCTTGGGGAGGGGCGCGGGCGTCTGGTTGCCGACGACGCCCTGACTGCCGTCCGCAGCCATCGCCGGTACCGCGGCCAGTGCCAGGGACACCATCGGCAGGGCAACGGCGATGCTGAGGATTCTGTTTCGTGACAAGTGTTCGCTCACAGTCTGAAAGTCGGACCTCTGAAGATCTCAGACTCTAGTACCGGCCAGCCGGCCCACCGGCTCGGGGGCGGCCGTGCAAGGACTGTGGAACAGGCCACACTGCGGGGTCAGTTGGGATGATATGTCTGGATTGTGTGGGCGTTGCTCGCCCGATGGGCAGTCAACCGCCCTCCGGTGAACCCCGAGTGGATCTGGATTTCGGCTCCAGTAACTCTTCAGTGGCGGGAGGGACCCTTGGGGTCGAGAACGGGTAAACCGGCCTCGATCCCGACCGGACCTCAAGCGGGTTACGTCCCCGCCCGACCCTGTTGTCCGGTCAGCCTCGAATCACCTTCGGCTTCCGCTTCCACCACGGGAGACATATATGTCCGACAACGCACGTTCGTCTGAATTCGACCTGCAGGACCTGGACCTGGGCGACCTCACCGTGACCTCGATGCGCGACACCGCCGCGCTGCCCGAGGGCGGCGCCTCCTGGGGCTCCTGCTCCTGCCAGGGCTCGTCCTCGTGCGCCCAGCCGCAGCTGGACACCGGTGTGATCACGGACTGACCACCGCGACCGCCCCACCCCCGCACGCCCATTCACCGCAGGCCCTCCACCAGAGGAGACGTACATGACCCACTTCAGCGACAACCCGGGCTTCGACCTCGAGGACCTCGACCTCGGCGAACTGACCGTGACGTCCATGCGCGACACGGTCGCGCTGCCCGAGGGCGGAGCGTCCAACGGCGGCAGCTCCTGTTCCTGCGGCTCCTCCTCGTGCGCCCACCCGCAGATGCCGGACATCCCGGCGGTCTAGGGCCACGGCACCAGGGCCCAGCCCCCGCCGACACCCGCACGCCGGACGCTTCCCGCCGCACCTCACGTGCGGCGGGAAGCCCGCGCACCACCACCGACAGGACGGGACCACCATGCCGCAGCCGCACCGCACGGCCGCAGACACCGTCGCCGCCGCCGACGGATACCGGGTCAGCTCCGCACCGTACGCGCTGGCCCGCGCCACCGTGCTCGCCCACCCGGCGCAGCGGCCCGCCGCGGCGGAGTTCCGCGCCCTGCTCGCCGGACTCCACCGGATCGACACGCAGCTCCTGCGGACCGCCGAACCGCTCTGCGACAGCCTGTACGAGAGCCGCTCCGGCCACCCCGCGGACTTCCACCGCGACGTCGTCCTCCCGCTGCGCCGCGCCCTGCACAACGGGCGCGAGCCCCGGCCCGCACTGCTGGAACGCCTCGGCGACCTGCCGGCCCGGGTGCCCCCGCTCGCGGCCTGGCTCGACCTGCGCGCCCGCCGCGCCACGCTCCTCACCGAGCTCGACGCCGCCGCCGAGCGGGCCCTGACCGCCGAACGCGCGGACCTGGCCGCCCTGTGCCGCGAACCCGCCCTCGGCAAGGCCGTCGCCCTCACCAGCGCGGACCTGCTCCGGGCCGTGGAACGCGCCGGGACCGGCGCCGCCGACCGCAAGTCGCGCAAAGAGGAAGCCGCCGTACTGCGCTACGCCCTGCGGGCCAGCACCAAGACCAGCCCGCTGTCCTGGTTCACCGCCGTCGGCTGGGGGGAACTGCCCGAGTCCGCCGCCCGCCCGGTGCCGTCCTGGGGCGCCCCGGACCTGTTCGAGGACCCGCTGACCGCCGTGGTGAAGGTCAACCGCACCCTGACGACCGCCCTCACCCTCGCCCTCCTGGACGCCCCGCACCGCCGGGCCGCGCTGCCCCACCGGATCACCAGCACCGCCCGGGTCACGGCCGGGCGGGCGACGTACTCCCGCGACCGGGCCGCCTTCGCCGGCGGCCGCTACCTCGTGGCCGGCGAGGACGAGGTGGAAGTGGCCTGGGGCGGTCCGCTGGGCCTGGTCACCGGACACGCCGAAAGCCCGCGGACGATCGCCGAGCTGACCGAACAGCTGGCCGCCTCCCTCAAGGGGAGGGGCAGCGACGGCCGCACCGCGGCCGCCTCCTTCCTCGACCGCCTCGCGGAGGCGGGCCTGCTGGTGCCGGGCGACCCGGTCCCTCCGGAGGACCCCGACCCGATGGACCGCATCGCCGCGTGGCTACGGGACCTCGGCGCGGCCCACCCCGAGGACGCGGCGCTCGCGGACCGCATCGACGAACTCGCCCGGATGACCGAGGCGTTCGCCGCCACACCCGCCACGGAGCGCCCCGCCCTGCTCGCCGCCCTCTCACAGCGCTGGGCCGAACTCCTCGCCGACGCCGGACGCCCCGTACCGTCCCTGTCCGCCCCGCTCACCGTGCTCTCCGAGGACGTGGTCGCCCCGCGCCCGCTGGCGCTCGACGGCTTCCTCGACGCCGCCGACCACGAGGCGCTCGGCGAGGTCACCGCGCTGGCGGAACTCTTCGACCTGGGCCACCTCGTCCGCCGGGTCGTCCGCGACCGCTTCGTCGCCCGCTACGGCCGCGGCGGCAGCTGCCGCCACCCGTGGGAGTTCGGAGCCGAGGTCACCGAAGCATGGGAGACCGCCGGACGCCTCTCGCTCCTCGACCCCGCGGAACGCGCCGCCTTCCCCACCGGGGCCGACGAGCTGGCGGGCCTGCGCACGGAGATCGTCGACGGCATCCGCGACGCCCTGGCGGGCGATCCGGCGGGCGTGGAAGCCGTCCTGCCGCCGGACCTCGTCAAGACCCTCGGCGAACGCCTGCCCGCCTGGACCGTCGAACGCCCGCTGAGCTACGCGTACTTCCTCCAGCGGGACCCGGATCGGGGCCGGCTCGCCGTGAACCACGTGTACGGCGGGTGGGGCAGGTTCACGAGCCGGTTCCTCGACGCCCTGGACCCGCGCGCGACCGCCGAGGTCTCCCGGCAGGTCCGGCACGGACTGGGGCCCGGCGCACGCGCCGCCCAGATCCGGCCCGTCGGCGGGTTCAACGCCAACCTCCACCCCCTGCTGGTCCCCGACGAGATCGGCCCCGACCGCCGCCGGGCCTCGATCGGCGAAGGCGACCTGGACCTCGTCCACGACGAAGCCACCGACCAGGTGCGGTTCCGGCTGCGGAGCACCGGCGAACTCCTCGACGTCCTCTACCCCGGCTTCCTCGCCCCCGTCCTGCTCCCGCGCCGCATCGGGGCCCACCTGTGCGACCAGCCCCAAGGCGTCGTCGACTTCCGGGCGCTCGTCCCGCGGCGCGCGTTCCCCGCGCCGGGCGGCACCGTGACCCACAGCCCCAGGCTGAGCCACCGCCACGTGGTGCTCCAGCGCCGCCGCTGGCTGCTGCCGCCCGACGTACTGCGCGAGCTGCGCGCCGACCTCGCCGCGGGCCCGGTACCGGCGGCGGCCGCCCGCTGGCGCGCCCTGCTGGACCTGCCCGAACAGGTCTTCCTGCACCCGGTCGCCACCGCCCCCACCGGGAGCGCCACCGAGGACTTCCTGAGCGGGCTCAGCCGGCCCAAGCCCCAGTTCGTGGACCTCGGCAACGCGCTGCACCTGCACTGCCTCGCCAAGTGGCTCTCCCGCCACGGCGACGGCGCGGTCCTGGAGGAGGCGCTGCCGGCGCCCGGCGGCCTGGCCGCCCCCACCCGCGCGGTCGAACTCGTGACGGAGGTCTACCGGGCCGGCCGGCCGCGATGACCCGCCCGCAGACGACACAGGAAGGAACGGTGCCGCACGTGCATCCGCATCCCCGCGAGACCGGCGCCCACGAGACCGGCCCCCGAGCGACCGGCGCCCCCGCCACCAGCACCCTCGACGTGGTCGCCTACTACCACGACCCCGTCAAGGCCCCGCTGCTGCGCGAGGCGATCCTGCCGCTCGCCGAGTCCTGCACGGCCGACGGACTGGCCGCACACGTCGAACGGCACTGGCTGCGCGGCCCCCACCTGAGGCTGCGCCTCCAGGGCCCGGCCGCACAGGTGGAAGCCGCCGCAGAGTCCGCCGCGTCCCGGATCCGCGACCACCTGCGCACGCACCCCTCGCACGGCGACCTCACCGACGCCGAACTGCTGGAGCGGGCGGCCGAAGCGGGGCGCGCAGAACTCATCGCCCCGCCCTACGGCCCGATCACGGCGGACAACACGGTCCGGATCGAGGCCGTCGACCGGACCTCGGTACGCGGCCTCCTCGGCGACGACGGCGCGGACCTGCGCGACGACCTGCTGCGCTCCGGGCTCGGCGCGCTCCGGGCCGGCTCCGGGTTCCTCGGGGACCACGGCGACAGCGCACAGGCAAGGCTCCAGCTCACGGTGGCCGCTCTCACCGCGCACGCCGGCGCCCACCCCGGGGGTCTGGCCGGCGGCCACTTCTCGTACGTCTCCCACCTGGAGGACTTCCTCCTCCACGACGACCCGGACGGGCAGCTGCGGGCCCGCTTCGACCAGCACTGGGAACGGGCGGGCGACGCCGTGACCGGCATCGTCGGCCGCATCTCCGGCGGCGGCGCACAGGGCTGGGAGCGGGCCTGGGCGGACTTCTCGTCCGGCGCGTGGCAGCTGACCCAGGGCCGGTACGACGCCGGCGCGGACCTGCACGGCGCCCCGCTGGAGTACCGGGTCCGGGCCGCCGCCACCGGCGACGCCGCCGCGGCGGAACGCTGGAACCAGGACGTCCGCACCCGGTACAGCGAGTTCCACCGCCTCCTGCGGCGCTCCGACCCCCAGGGCGCGATGTGGAGCCGCCCCGACTACCTCGTGTACCGGGCCTGTACCAATGCCCTGTACCGGCTCCTCGCCATCTGCGACGTCCGCCCCCTGGAGCGGTACCTGGCGGCGCACCTGGTCGTCCGTGCCGTGCCCGGCCTGACCGGCTGCGACTGGCGCGCGGAGGTCGGCGCCGTCATCGACGCGGTGGAGGCCAGGGCGTGAGCACCGCGACCACCACCGCGCCGGCGTACGGACTCGCGGCTCCCCGGACCGTACGCAGGCTGCGCCCCGGGGTCGCCGTGACCCCGCTGCGCCAGGGCCTCCATCTGCGGGGCCGGCGCGGGAGCGTCACCCTGGAGGGCAGCGCCGCGCTGCCCGCCCTGTGGCGGCTGCTGGAGGAGCCGCTGCGGGACGGCGGGCTCGAAGACCTGCTGGACGGCACGGAGCCGGGCTCGCCCCTGCGTGCCGCGCTGGACACCCTCGTCGGGCAGTTGGACGCGCACGACCTGCTCGTGGCGGGCCCCGCCGGGCCGGCCGACTCCGGTCCCGTCGCACAGTGGCTCGCCGTCACGGCCCAGCGGCCCGCCGACGCCGCGGCCGCGCTCGCCACGGCGCGGGCCGAGGTGGTGGCCGGCGCCCCCGGCTCGCCACTGGCCGACGCCGCCGGACGGGCGTTGGCGCGGGGCGGGCTGCCCGTCTCGTACACCGTCGACCCGGCCCTGCCGCCCGGCCGGGTCCTGCTCTACGCCCATGGTGCCGGACCGGCGCGGGGAGTCGCCGCCGGACTGTGCGGCGGGAGCGGATACGCCACCGCCCCCGGCAGCGCCGCCCAGCTCCGCTCCGACGCGGCGGCCCTGGAGGCGCGGCTCGGGTCCGCCGGCCCCGGTGCTGCGCCCGACGGGGCCGGTGAGCCCGGTGAGCCCGGTGCGCCGGAGGGGGCCACCGCCTTCGTCGCCCTGCTCGCGGGCGCCGCCGCACACCGGCTGCTGTGCGCGGCCGCCGGACTGCCGGACCCCGCGGGCGAGGGCGAGGACGAGCGGCTGCTGCCCGGGCTCCCCGCGGTGCTCCTCGCCGACGGCCGCCCGCTGCGGGCCGACTACCGCACCTGGCTCGGGCCCGCACGGCTCGACCCCGACCGGCTGACGGACCTCGCCCCCGCGGCCACCCTCGGCGAAGCCCTGCGCCGCGTCGCAGCCCTGGGCGACGCGCGGTGCGGAGCGCTGCCCGAACCGCACCCGGCGGACCTGCGCCAGCTGCCCGTACCCCTCGCCGGCTGCGAACTGCCCGAGGCCGTGCGCCCCGGCGGCAGCCTGGTCGGCGGCGCGCCGCGGCTGGACCTGGCACGCCTGGAGGTGTTCTGCCGGGCGGCCGAACTGCTGCTGGGCGAGGACGGCTTCACCGTCGGCGCGAATCCGGATCACGCGCGGGGCCGCGCCCTGCGCCGGGCGGCCGCCCGCCGCTTCGGGCCGGCTGACGGGCTCCCGCGGGTGGCCGAGGCACGGTGGGCCGGGCATCCGCAGGTCCGCCACTGGTGGACCACGCTCACGGACCGCCTCGGCGTGCCCGCCCGCCTGGAGGTCTTCCGGGCGGCCCCCGGCGAGGAGGTCTACCGAGCCGTCGTCCGCGGGACCGCACCGGAGCCGCTGGGCGACGCCGTCGAGGCGACGCCGGGTGATGCGGCCGCGTACGCGGCGCTCGCCGCGGTCGCCGCCGTGTCCGCCGGGGGACCGGCCGGGCCCCGCCCTTCGGGCGGCGCGGTCGCCCCGCTGGCCGCCGCCGGGGCGCGGACGGCCGCCTGGGAGGACCGCGGATGGACCGGCGGCTGGCTGGCGGACACCGCCGGACGCGAGGGCCCCTTCCAGGACGCGCTGCACCGGCTGACGGGAACGGCCCTCCCCGCGCGGGCACCCGTACCGGACAGGGCGCCCGTACCGGACCGGGCACGCCAACTGGGCGTGACCCTGCGGGCCTTCGGATTCACCGTCCTGCGCACCCCGGAGGAGGTCCGATGACCGACACCACGGCGACCGGCCCGCTCGGCGCCCTGCCCGTGCCGGTGCTCGACGCCGGATCCGCCACGGAGCTCACGGCCGGCCCGGCCGTGGTCCTGCTGCCGAGGTGGACCCTCGGACTCGCCGAGGAGCTGAGCCGCCACGCGCTCGGCCACCCGGTGGCCCTGGTCCCGGTGCGCTCCGACGGGGCGCTCACGGTGGTCGGGCCGGTACTGGGCCCGGGCGCGGCGGCCTGCCTGTGCTGCGCCGAGTACCAGCGGCTGGCCACGGCGGGCGGCCGGGTGCCCTGGCAGAGCCCCGGACTGGCACTGGCCGGCGTAGCGTCCCCGGCGTTCGACGAGTCCGTCGGCGCGCTCGTACGGGACCTGCTGGAGCCGCCGCACGACCCGGACGCCGATCCGGGAACCGCCGTCGTACACGTCGTGCACCAGGGGCGCGGCACCTGGTCCACCCACCGCATCCGCCCGGTCGGTGGCTGCGCGGTGTGCCGGCCGCTGCCGTCGGACGCCGACTCCGGGGTGGCCCCGCTGCCCTCGGCGCCCCGACCGCTGCCCGACCCGTACGCACTGCGCGAGCCCAACCCCCGTACCGGCCCGGACCTGTTGCGGGCGGCCCTGCACGACGAGCGGTTCGGCCCGGTGCGCCGGCTGGTGCGCTCCGAGGACTCGGCCTTCTGCCTGACCAGCGCGTTCGTGACGGACGGCCGGTCCGTCGACGACGGCGGCTACGGCCGGGCCCGCGACTTCGCCGACAGCGAGCGGATCGCCCTGTTCGAGGCCGTCGAGCGGTACGCGGGCATGCGGCCGACCGGCCGGCGCACCGCTCTGCGGGCCTCCTTCGCCGCGCTCGGCCCCGACCGGGCCGTGGACCCGGAGCGGCTCGGCCTGCCCGACCCCGCCCACCACGGGCACCCGGCGTCCTGGACCGTCCCGTACACACCGGACCTGGAGCTGGACTGGGTGCACGGCTGGTCCCTGACCCGCGGGCGGGCGACGGCCGTTCCCGAGCACGTGGCGTACTGGGACGTACCGGGCACCGGCCGGCCGCGCGTGGTCTACGAGTCCTCCAACGGCTGCGGCCTGGGCAACAGCCCCGAAGAGGCCGCCCTCTACGGCCTGTTCGAGGTGGCGGAGCGCGACGCGTTCCTGATGGCCTGGTACGCGGCGACGCCACTGAACCGCATCCAGCCGCCGCCGGACGACCCTGGTACGGCCCTGCTCGCGGACCGGGCCGCAGCGGCGGGCTACCGGCTCCTCCTGCTCGACGCGACCAACGACTTCGGCATCCCGGCGGTCGTGGCGGTCTGCCGCTACGAGGGCTCCCACCCGGACGCGCCGCGGATGTTCCTGGCGGCCGGGGCGCACCACGACCCGCGCGCGGCGATCCGGTCCGCGGTGGCCGAGGTCGTCACCAACGTGCTGGAGTCCGCGCACCGCTCGTTCGCCGAGGGCGGCCCGCGCGATCCCGGACGGCTGCTGCCGATGCTGGACCGGCCGGAGCTGGTGGTGAGCCTGGACGACCACGTCGGGCTGAACACCCTGCCCGAGGCGGGTCCGCGTCTGGAGTTCCTGTTCGCCCCGACGCCGTGCCTGTCGGTCGCGGAGGCCTGGCCGGGGGCGCCCGAGCCGGTGGGCGACATGGCGGCCCTGCTCGGAGCCACCGTGGAGCGGCTCTCCCGGGCCGGACTGGAGGTGATCACCGTCGACCAGAGCGAGCCGGGGGTGCGCGACCGGCTCGGCCTGCACTGCGTGAAGGCCATCGTCCCGGGCTCGCTGCCGATGACCTTCGGACACGTCAACCACCGCACCCGGGGCCTGCCCCGGCTGCTGGAGGTGCCGTACCGGCTGGGCCGCACGGACCGGCCGCTGCGCCACGAGGACCTGTCGCTGCACCCGCACCCCTTCCCCTGACGCCCGCCGAGACCGCCGACCGACACCGCCGACCGAGACTGCCGAGACCACCGACACCGCCCACCCGGACGCAAGGAACCGACGTGACGACGACCGACACCTGGCACAGCCACCACCTCTTCCTGCACTCCGCCGCCGAGGACACCGACGCGTTCCTGCTCCGCGACGCGGCTCCGCTCCTCGACGGCCTGGTGGCCTCCGGTCAGGCCGCCCAGTGGTTCTTCATCCGGTACGCCGAGGACGGCCCCCACGTACGGATCCGGGTACGCGCCCCGAGCCCGGCGGCCGCGGCGGCCCTGCCGGCCGAACTGGCCCGCGCGGCGCGAGCGGTGCCCGTGGCGCCGGGCCCGTGGCCGTCGCGCCACGGCGAGGTCCGCGCGACGGCGTACGAGCCGGAAGCCGAGCGCTACGGAGGGCCGGAGGCGCTGACGGTCGCCGAGCAGGTCTTCGTCGCCTCAACCCAGGTGGTGCTCGGCGCCCTGCGGCAGCTGCACGGCGGGGGAGGGGGCGGTTCCGCGGCCCGGCTGATGCTCGCGGCGGACCTGGCGCACACGACGGCGTACGCGCTCGGCATGGACGCGCTCACCGCGGCGCGCTGGCTGCGCCGGCACGCGGCGAGCTGGCGGTGGATCACCGAAGTGCAGTTGCTGCCGGGCGCGTCGGTGCACACGCAGGTCAACTCCGTGTACGGAGCCCAGCGCGCGGGCCTGGCGCGCCGCGCGGCCAACCTGCGGGAGCGGCTCGACGCGGGAGCCGCCGCGCCCTGGCTCGGCGAATGGGTGGAGCGGGTCCGCGAGGCCGACGTGCTGCTGAGCACGGGGAGCGGGCAGCGCCTGACCGAGGCCAGGCGCGAGTGTCTGTGGGCCTCTCAGCTCCACATGCTCCTCAACCGGCTCGGCGTCACCCCCGACGAGGAGCGCGCGGTGTGCCGGCTGGCCGCCCGGACCCTGCTGGAGACGGACGAGCCGCCCGGCTTCTTCCCGCCGGGGCACACCGCGTCCGACGTGCAGTACCTGGAGCGCAGCAAGTTCCAGATCGGCCGGGGCGAGGACACGGCGCTGCGGTCGCTGCCGCCGGGGACGGCGGCGGACGCCGAGGCGGCGGCCCGGCCCGAGGTCGCCCTGCCCGCCGATCCGCTGCCCGAGGTGTCGCTGCGGACCGTGCTGGCCGGCCGGTCCTCGCTGCGGGGCGCGCTCGGGGGGCCGCTGGACGCGGGCACCCTCGGCTCGCTGCTCTGGCACTCCCTGTCCGAGAGCAGCCGCAGCGAGCACCGCCTCGCGGACGGCTCGTCCCGCGTCCTGGCCCACCGTCCCTATCCGAGCGCGGGCGCCCTGTACACCGCCCGGGTGCGCCTGCTGGTCCTCGACGTGGCCGGCGTACCGTCCGGCACCTACGACTGCGTGCCCGAGCGCCGCACGCTGCGCCGCATCGGCGCCGCGCCGGAGGTGTCGGAGATCAAGCCGCTGTCCACCTATCTGTCCCGTCCGGCGACGGATCCCGACTGGATCGGCGTGGAGGAGGCGCCGGTCGTCCTGGGCGTATACGCGGACCTCGGTCTGCTGCGCAGCCGCTACGGCCTGCGGGCCCTGCGGCTGGCCCTGCTGGAGACCGGCCACATGGCCCAGACGCTGCTGCTCACCGCGACGGCCCTGGGCCTGGCCGGCACCCCGCTGGGCGGCTTCCACGACGACTTGGCCCACGAACTCCTCGGACTGGACGACCTGGACCAGCCCTTGCAGTACCTGCTGCCGCTCGGACGCCGCGCAACGGGGTGACAGCGGGAGCTCTACCGGGCCGGGGCGCCCCCCTTCCGGGCCGAGACGGTGACGTGGTCGACCCGCATCGGGTGGCCCGGTTCGGTGGCCGGGCCCACGCTCGCGCCGTCGGCGAGCGGGAGCTTGCCGCCGACGGCGACGTCGAGGATCAGGAACAGCCCGTGGTCCACCGCCCGCTGCCAGGTCCCGGGGTCCATCCGGTCTGCGGACACCCGGTGGTACACGCGGCCGTCGAGGTACCAGCGCACCTCCTGGGCACCGGGGGAGAGGTCGATCTCGACGGCGTACGAGTGGAACCCCGTACGGCAGTCGGCGCACGGCTGCGGACCGGAGGTCAGGCCCACGGGCTCCGCGCACGGGCCGCCTTCGGGCACACCGCAGTGCAGGGAACCGAAGACGGTGTCCCGCCCGTTGACGGACTCCATGACATCGAGCTCCCCGACGCCCGGCCAGCCGGTGTACCCGTCGCGCAGCGACGCCCCCAGCGTCCAGAACGCCGGCCAGTAGCCCGCCGCCTTCGCCCCGGTCACGTCCGGCAGGGCGATCGATGCCTCGATCCGCAGGATCCCGCCGGGCGGCGGCGCGAAGTCGGAACGCCTGGTCTCGATGCGCCCCGAACTCCACGCGCCGTCCTTCCGGGTGGGGACGATCTCCAGCGCTCCCCTCCCGTCGAGGCGGACGTTGTCGGTCGAGTCGGTCATGGTCTCGACCTCACCGGTGCCCCACTGCGGCGCGGGGCAGCCCGGGTAGCAGGTGCCGACGTCGTGGATCCAGTCGGCGGCGGAGGGCGGGCTGCCCGCCGGGCCGTCGAAGTCGTCCCGCAGCAGCCGGATCCACCCGTCGGCCCCGGGCCCGGACCCGGCTCCGGCCGCATCCGCTCCGGGCCGCACGGGCAGCGCCCCGGACTCCGTGAGCAGCCGCTCCAGGCGGCCGGTCAGCACGACGGCCGCCACATTGGTCAGGTGGGCGTCGTCCCGGTACAGCAGGATCCGGTCGATCACCGCCGGGCAGGTCGGACCGTCGCCCGGGCACAGGACCGGGTTCACGCTGATGCTGCGTACGCCGGGCAGTGCGCCGGAGGCGATCCGCCGGGCCAGCGGATCGGGCTGCCGGGAGTCCTTGCGGCTGAACGCGCAGGCGGCCGGGGACTCGGGACTGCCCGAGACGCACGCAGGGACGTCCGTACCGGGCACCGGGGTGTCCTCGATGTAGACGATCGGCGCCCCGAGCGCCCGCAGCGGCGTCAGCGTCTTCTCCCAGGCCTCCTCCAGGAGCTTCGTATCGCCGGTGTAGCGATTGAGGGAGGAGATCACGATGAGCCGGGGCTTCGGCTGCTGCCGCAGCCGCTCCAGGGTGTCCGCCCGCCAGGTGTCGCACTCCCGGTAGGCGCGGCCGAGCTGGGGGCTGTCCACCGCGAGCTGCGGCAGCGGGCAGCCCTGCTTGACCAGTTCCTGGAGCGCCCAGCCCCGTTGCGAGGCCAGCGCCAGCATCGGGGAGAACCACTGCCCGGCGTGGGAGTCGCCGAGCAGCACGATCCGGTCCGGGCTGTCCACCGCGCCGAACAGGCACTCCGGGCTGCGCGTCACGGCCGGCGCGACCTCGCAGGCGCCGTCCGGCGGGAAGTCCTTGCGTGCCTGTACGGGACCCGGCACCACCGGGCCGTCGTCCGGGCGGGCACCGGGCGTACGGGTGAGCAGGGAGGGGCCGGAGACGGCGCCCGGGGGCAGGCCGTTCAGCTCGACCGGGGTGGCCGGGCCCAGCAGGTGCAGCGTCGTGGAGCCCACCACCAGGGCGAGCACGACCGGCAGCACGACGGCCGAGACGCCCACCGACAGTCCGCGCCGGGGCAGTTCGGAGACCGTACGGCTACGGCGCAGCGGCTGCTCGACCCACCGCATGGTGGCGAGGGCGGGCAGCACCGCCGCCAGCGTCAGCGCGGCCTTCCCGGGCCAGCCGAGCGCGCCGAGGCGGGCCTCGGCGAGGACGAGCACCGGCCAGTGCCACAGGTAGAGGTTGTACGAGAGCCGCCCGACCGCCCGGGGTGCCCGCCCCGCGAGCAGCCGGCCCACTCCGTGGGCACCCGTCGCGTCCCGCTCGCCCCGGCCCGGTATCGCGGCGAGGATGACGGCCGCGGTGCCCAGCGTCGGGACGAGCGCCGCGTGACCGGGGTACGGGGTCGAGGCGTCGTACGACACGACGCACCAGCCGATCGCCGCGGCCCCGGCCCAGCCGCACAGCAGCCGCAGCGGCCGGGGCCCGCGCATCAGGTGCCAGGGGAGCAGGGCCAGCAGCGCGCCGACGCCGAACTGCCAGACGCGCGAAGGCGTTCCGAGGTACGCGAGCGATGCGGAGCGGTCCGTCCAGTGCAGGGACAGGGCGAACGAAGCGAGGATCAGCAGCCCGGTGAGGAGCGCCACGGTGGAGCGTACGGCCCTGCCCCGGCGGGCCGCCCGGGCCGCGCAGAGGACGGTCACCGCGAGCAGCGGGGCCCAGAACAGGTAGAACTGCTCCTCGACGGCCAGGGACCAGAAGTGCAGCAGCGGGCTCTGGTCGTGCCCGGCGGCGAGGTAGTCGGTCTGCTGAGAGACGAAGCGCCAGTTGGCGGCGGACAGCGCCGCCGCGACGACGTCGTACTCCAGGTCGGCGCGGCGCAGCGGTAAGGTCAGCCAGGCTCCGGCCACGGCCACGGTGGCGAGCACCACGGCGGCGGAGGGCAGCAGCCGTCGGGCCCGCCGGGAGAAGAAGTCGCCGAGCCGGATCCGGCCGGTGGTGACCGCCTCGCGGAGCAGCAGGCCGGTGATCAGGTAGCCGGAGATGACGAAGAAGACGTCCACGCCGACGAAGCCGCCCGCCGCCCCCGGAATCCCGGCGTGGAAGGCGAGGACGGAGAGGACGGCGACCGCGCGCAGACCCTCGATGTCGGGCCGGAACGCGGACCGGTGCGGGCTGGGTCCGGACTCCTCGCCGGAGCGGGATCCGGACGTCGGCCTGCGGAGACGTCGCAGGCCGGGTGCCACGGGGAACGACACGGTGTTGAAGCCTTTCAACTCAGCCAGGGAAGCATCGGGTCGACCCATCCGGACGCCAGCAGGCCGGTGAGCACGAGGACCGCGGAGGCGGCGATCGTCTCGGGCCAGCGGCGGGGCAGCATGCCGGTGCGGGGGCGCCGCTCGGGCCGTGCGCGGGTGCGCAGTTCGGCCGTCAGGTCCCGGATCAGCGGGACGTTGATCTGGCACTGGACGAGGAGGTACAGGAGCAGCCCCCAGTTGGGCTCCCAGCCGTTGCGGGCCACGGCCAGCGCGAGGCCTGCGGCGGCGGCGCCGTTGGAGACGACGAGCCAGAGCAGCGAGACGGCCACCACGCGGCGGGCCATCCCGCCCGGAGCGGCGGCGCCGCGCGTACCCGTGGGCACCCAGGCGGCGCTGCGGCCCCGAAACGTGTGCAGGAACGCGGTCGCGGCGGCCACGCTCGTCAGGACGTTCGCCCGGATCACCTCCACCCGCCAGCGGGTCCGGCTGATCCTCGGCAGCAGCACGTGCCAGAGCCACAGCGGGGCCAGCAGCGGCAGTACGTGCCAGGGCCGGATGTGATCCGGGTACCAGAACATCATCACCAGCGGAGGCAGCGGCGCCGCGAAGGTGTTCACCGCCGTCGTCAGGTACCCGACGATGCCCTCGTAGAAGCACAGCCGCATCCGCCAGGGCGCGCCCATCCGCTTCAGCACGGGGGCGGACAGCAGGTGCAGGTTGCCCATCGCCCACCGGTACTGCTGGTTGACGAAGGAGGTGAGCTGGTCGGGCGAGGTGCCCTTGGCGACCAGGACCGGTACGTAGAGGGTGCGGAACCCCTGCTCGTGGAGGGCGAGTCCGGTGTACAGGTCCTCGCTGTGGTCGAGCCGGGCGAATCCGCCGGCCAGGTCGATCGCGCTGCGCCGGTAGACGGCGTTGCTGCCGCAGCAGATGGCGGCGTCGCTCGCGTCCCGGGACGGCTGGATCCAGCGGAAGAACCACTCCTGGGCGGAGCCGGCGGCCCGCTGGATCCAGCCCATCGTCTCGTCGGTGTCGAAGCACTGCGGGCTCTGCACGATGCCGACGGCGGGGTCGGCCAGGTACGGGACGAGGTGGCGCAGGAAGTCCGGCCTGGGTGCGAAGTCCGCGTCCAGGATCGCGATGAGTTCGGCGCTGCTCAGGGTGAGCGCGTGGTTGAGGTTGCCGGCCTTCTTCAGGTGGCCCCGGTCGGGGCGCACGACGTACTCGTAGCCGTAGGAGGCGGCCAGCGCGGCGACCTCGGGCCGGTCGGCGTCGTCCAGGATCCAGACGGTCAGCGCGCCGGGCCAGTCGACGGCCGCGACCGCACGGTAGGCGTTGGCCAGGACGGGGAGCGGTTCCCCGCAGGTCGGCAGGTACAGGTCGACGTCCGGCAGCCGGGCGGGCTGCCATGCGCGGACGAGCACCTCGTGCGACTGCCGGGTCAGCCGGCGGGTGCGGAGGCTGTTGACGGAGGAGAGCGCGAGGGCCACGACATTGAGGCCGAGGACCGCGAGGAAGGCCCACAGGGCCGGGGTCCGCAGCGCGAAGGTGAACATGGTCGCCGCCGTGAACACGAAGGCGAGCGAGGTGCTGACCAGGACCCAGCGGCGCTGCGGCCCGAAGTACCAGTAGAGCTCCTCGTCGGAAGGAGGTTGCGGAAGGTGCGGAAGATGATGAACGGTCATAAAGCCCCCCACGGCTGTGTATGCGCCCGTTTCAGGTGACCCACCCTAATGCCAAAGGTGTAGACCATTCGTCCGAGACTGGTGCAACGGGCGGAATGACACACGGTGTTGGCGTGATTGAAATGGTCCAGACCTGTGGCGTGGCTCCATTTCACCGACCGGCCGGCCCGGTCCGGGAAGGTGTAGGCCACACGGAGGTGAACAGTCCCGGAAGAGTTGCGCGGTCGATACCGCTCCTTCCCGGCCACGCGCAAGGCTTCAACCAGAAATTTCTTGATGACGCACTAGACTGGCGGGCTGTTTGGCGCTGGATCGGAACAACCCGGGCAGACCCGGGCTCCGCCGGCGACCCGGACCCGTTCCGGGAGCGAGACGCGAGGACCGATGGCAGCCACACCTGAGCGCGGTGAACTCACTCTGCTCGAAGACGGGACCGTGCTCGACCAGGCAGCGGGGAACGAGGAGTCCGGCAAGTCCGCCCGGTTCTCCGCCGGACCCGCCGCCCCGACGCGCACCCTCGTCGACGTCTTCGAGGCCTCCGTACGGGCGTACCCCGACGAACTCGCCCTGGACGACGGCACCGAGCAGCTGACCTACCGCGCCCTGGCCGCCGAGGTAGAGCGCCGGCGCCGCGCCCTCGCGGCCGCCGGAGTGGGGCTCGGCGACCGGGTCGGCGTACGCGTGCCCTCCGGGACCAACGAGCTGTACGCGGGCATCCTCGCCGTACTCGCCGCGGGCGCGGCCTACGTGCCCGTCGACGCCGAGGACCCGGACGAGCGGGCCGAACTGGTCTTCGGCGAGGCCGGCGTGCGCGCGGTGCTGGGCGCCGGACGGCGCATCGACGCCACCGGCCCCGCCGGTCCGGCAGGCGCCGGGGCGCCCGCAGCGCGCCCTGGACCCGAGCACGACGCGTGGATCATCTTCACCTCCGGCTCCACCGGCAAGCCCAAGGGCGTCGCCGTCAGCCACCGCAGCGCCGCCGCCTTCGTGGACGCCGAGGCAGCACTGTTCCTCACCGAGGAGCCGATCGGACCCGGCGACCGGGTCATGGCCGGACTGTCCGTCGCCTTCGACGCCTCCTGCGAGGAGATGTGGCTCGCCTGGCGCTACGGCGCCTGCCTCGTGCCCGTACCCCGCTCCCAGGTCCGCAGCGGCGCCGACCTCGGGCCCTGGCTGGTGGAACAGGAGATCACCGTGGTCTCCACCGTGCCCACCCTCGCCGCGCTCTGGGAGCCCGAGACCCTCAACGAGGTCCGGCTGCTGATCTTCGGCGGCGAGGCCTGCCCGCCCGAGCTGACCCAGCGCCTGGTCACCGAGGGCCGCGAGGTCTGGAACACCTACGGCCCCACCGAAGCCACCGTCGTCGCCTGCGCCGCGCTCCTGACCGGCGAAGAGCCCATCCGGATCGGCCTGCCGCTGAGCGGCTGGGAACTGGCCGTGGTCGACGAGTCCGGCGAGCCCGTGCCGATGGGCGGCAGCGGCCAGCTCGTCATCGGCGGCGTCGGCCTGGCCCGCTACCTCGACCCCGAGAAGGACGCGGAGAAGTACGCCCCGCTCGAATCCCTCGGCTGGCAGCGCGCCTACCGCAGCGGAGACCTCGTCCGCGCCGAACCGGAAGGGCTGGTCTTCCTCGGCCGCGGCGACGAGCAGATCAAGCTCGGCGGCCGCCGCATCGAACTGGGCGAGGTGGACGCCGCGCTCCAGGCCCTGCCCGGAGTCGCCGGCGCGGCCGCCGCCGTCCGCACGGCGCGCAGCGGCAACCAACTGCTCGTCGGCTACCTCGTCACCCAGGAGGGCTGGGACCGCGCGGCCGCCGTGGAGCGGCTGCGCGCCGAACTGCCCGCGGCCCTCGTACCGCTGCTCGCGCCCGTCGACGAACTGCCGACCCGCACCTCCGGCAAGGTGGACCGGGGCGCCCTGCCCTGGCCGCTGCCCGAACTGGAGACCACCGGCCCCGCCGAACAGCTCTACGGCACCGAGGCCTGGCTCGCCGAACAATGGGGCGAGACCCTCGGCGTGGCCGTCACCGGCGCCGCCGACGACTTCTTCGCGATCGGCGGCAACAGCCTCGCCGCCGCCCAGCTCACCACCCGGCTGCGCACCCGCTACCCGACCGCGGCCGTACTCGACATCTACCAGCAGCCCACCCTGCGCAAGCTGGCCCGCCACCTGGAGAAGTCCGCACAGGACGACGGCGCGACCCGGACCGTCGCGCCCGTTCCGCTCCGGACCAAGGTGACGCAGTCGCTCCTGCTGCTCCCGCTGTTCACCCTGGTCGGGCTGCGCTGGACGGTGGCGCTGCTGGCACTGGGCAACGTCCTGCACTGGTTCGGGCCCTACCCGTGGGTGCCGGCCGCCTCGTGGTGGCTCGTCGCCGCCGGCGCCGTGCTGCTCTTCAGCCCGCCGGGCCGCCTCGCCATCGCGGCCGGCGGCGCACGGCTGCTGCTCCGCGGAGTGAAGCCCGGACGCTACCCGCGCGGCGGGAGCGTGCACCTGAGGCTGTGGACGGCCGAGCGGCTCGCCGAGTACGTCGGCGCGACCTCGCTCACCGGCTCCTGGCTGGAGCGCTACGCCCGGGCGCTGGGCGCCAAGATCGGCCCCGAGGTGGACCTGCACTCGCTGCCGCCGGTCACCGGCATGCTCAAACTCGGCCGCGGCTGCGCCGTGGAGTCCGAGGTGGACCTCTGCGGGCACTGGCTGGACGGGGACCGGCTGGAGATCGGCCAGGTCAAGGTCGGTGCGGGCGCCGTGGTCGGCACCCGCAGCATCCTCTTCCCCGGCGCGCGGGTCGGCAAGCGGGCCGAGGTGGCCCCCGGCTCCGCCGTGGTCGGACAGATCCCGACCGGCCAGCGCTGGGCCGGAGCGCCCGCCGTCAAGCTCGGCAAGGCCAAGCGCAACTGGCCGGGGGAGCGGCCGCCGCGCGGGCTCCCCTGGCGGGCCGCGTACGGGGCGGCCGGCTTCTGCCTGGGCGCCCTGCCCGTACTCGCCACCCTGCCCGCCCTGCTCGTCGTCAGCCGGTTCGTGCCCGCCGGCGCCGGTTTCGACCGGGCACTGCACGGGGCGCTCCTCGCCGTGGTGCCCGCAGCCCTCGCCTTCGGGTTCGCGTATGCAGCTCTGCTCCTGGTCCCGGTACGCCTGCTCAGCCTCGGGCTGCGCACCGGAATCCATCCCACGCACAGCCGGACCGGCTGGCAGGCCTGGACCGTCACCCAGCTGATGGACCGGTCCCGGGAGACCCTCTTCCCGCTGTACGCCGGGCTGATCACACCGGTGTGGCTGCGCCTGCTCGGCATGAAGATCGGCCGGGGTGCGGAGGTGTCCACCGTGCTCGCGCTGCCGAGCCTCACCACAGTGGGCGAAGGCGCGTTCCTCGCCGACGACACCCTCACCGCCCCCTACGAACTGGGCGGCGGCTGGATGCGCATCGGGCACTCCGAGATCGGCCGCCGGGCGTTCCTCGGCAACTCCGGAATGACCGCGCCGGGCCGCAACGTACCGGACGACGGGCTGGTCGGCGTCCTGTCCGCCACTCCGAAGAAGGCCAAGAAGGGAAGCTCCTACCTGGGCCTGCCACCGGTCCGGCTGCCGCGGTCCGCCGCCGACGCCGACCAGAGCCGGACGTACGACCCGCCCGCGCGGCTGCTGTGGGCGCGGGGCCTGGTGGAGCTCTGCCGGCTCGTCCCGGTGTTCTGCTCGGCCGCGCTGGCCGTACTGACCGTGGCGGCGCTCTGCGCGCTGGCCGGGGAGGGCGGCCCGGGGATCTGGGCCGCCGCGCTGCTGTCGGGAGCGGTCCTGTTCGCCGCCGGGGTGGCCGCGTGCGCGGTCGCGGTGGCCGCGAAGTGGCTGCTGGTGGGCCGCCACCGGGCGGCCGAGCACCCGCTGTGGAGCGCCTTCGTCTGGCGCAACGAGCTGGCCGACACCTTCGTCGAGGTGCTGGCCGTACCGTGGCTGGCCGGATCGGTGCCCGGTACCCCGCTGCTGGCCGTGTGGCTGCGCGCGCTCGGGGCCGCAATCGGGCGGGGCGTGTGGTGCGAGAGCTACTGGCTGCCCGAGACCGACCTGGTCGAGCTGGGCGACGCGGTCAGCGTGAACCGCGGCTGCGTGTTGCAGACACACCTCTTCCACGACCGGATCTTGAGGACGGATACTGTGGTCCTCCGCGAGGGCGCCACCCTGGGCCCGGGCGGAATCGTCCTGCCCGGGAGCACGGTCGGGCCCCGCAGCACGCTGGGTCCCGCGTCCCTCGTGATGGCCGGGGAATCCGTTCCCGCCGACACCCGCTGGCTGGGCAATCCGATCGAGGCGTGGCGTTCCTGAACGGGCGGCGCCTGCACGTCGTACGAGCACAGCGCAGGGAGCGGAACCGGCAGTGAACGGCCAGACGACAGCGGCATCCGACCCGTACTTCCCGGCCAACGGAGATCCCCGCTACCGAGTGCACCGGTACGAACTCGCCCTGGAATACCGTCCCGGCCCCAACCGGCTGGCCGGGACGGCCCGGCTCAGCGCCATCGCGGGCCGGGCGCCGCTCGCCGAGTTCCACCTGAACCTGGCCGAGTTCAAAATAGGCCGCGTCCTGGTCAACGGCCGGGCTCCGCACTACACCCACCGGGGCGGCAAGCTCCGCATCCGTCCCGCCAAGCCGCTGCCGGCCGGCGCCGCCTTCACCGTGGAGGTCCACTGGGCGGGCAACCCCAAGCCCGTGCGCAGCCCTTGGGGCGGCCTCGGCTGGGAGGAGCTGACCGACGGCGCCCTGGTGGCCAGCCAGCCCGTCGGCGCGCCGTCCTGGTACCCGTGCAACGACCGGCCGGCCGACAAGGCCTCGTACCACATCTCGGTCAACACCCCGTCCGCTTACACGGTGGTGGCCGGCGGCCGGCTGCTCACCAGGACCACCAGGGCCAGCACGACCACCTGGGTGTACGAGCAGCCCGCGTCGACCTCCAGCTATCTGGTCGGCCTGGCCATCGGCATGTACCAGACGGTCCTCCTCGGCGACCCCGGCCTGCACGGCGTCCCGCAGAGCGCCCACGTACCGGCTCACCTGCTCCCGCAGTTCTCCCGGGACTTCGCCCGGCAGCCGGCCATGATGGAGCTGTTCGAGGAGCTGTTCGGGCCCTACCCCTTCGGCGAGTACGCGGTGGTCGTCGTCGACGAGGAACTCGACGTCCCCGTGGAGGCCCAGGGCCTCTCGCTCTTCGGCACCAACCACGTGGACGGCGTGCGCGGCTCCGAGCGCCTGATCGCCCACGAGCTGGCGCACCAGTGGTTCGGCAACAGCGTCAGCATCGCCGACTGGCGGCACATCTGGCTGAACGAGGGCCTGGCCAAGTACGCCGAGTGGCTCTGGTCGGAGCGCTCCGGCGGCCGCCCCGCCCAGGAGCTGGCGGCCGCCGCGCACCGGCTGCTGGCCTCGCAGCCGCAGGACCTGATCCTGGCCGACCCGGGCCGCAAGCTCATGTTCGACGACCGCCTCTACCAGCGCGGGGGCCTCACCGTGCACGCGATCCGCTGTGCGCTGGGGGACGTGGACTTCTTCAAGATGCTGCGCGCGTGGACGAGCATCCGCAGCCACGGTGTCGTGACCACCGACACCTTCACCCGGCACGTGGGCCACTACGCGGCCGAGCCGCTGGACGACCTCTTCGCGGCCTGGCTGTACGGGCCGTCCCTCCCGCCGCTGCCCTCCGGTGTCGCGGGTCAGCGCTTGCGCTGAGCCGGCGGGGTGCCCACCAGGAGCGCATCGGTCACGAGCCGGGCGCCGCGGGACAGGCGGCCCAGCTGTTCGAGCTCGACGGCGTACATCCTGATCGTGTTCTCGATCACCGCTTCCGCGACACCCATCACGGGCAGTTCGGCCCGGCAGGTGTGCAGAGCCACGCGGACCGCGCGCATCTCGTGCTGGAGCTGGAGCTGTACGTGACGTGACAGGAGCGCGGGGTGGCGGGTCAGCGTCAGGTAGCCGCCGTAGCGGGCCGGCAGGAGGTCTCGCAGCCAGCGCGTGGCCGTGCGTTCCCAGTCGTGAGTCCCGGGCGCCTTGACCTGCAAGGGCCAGTCCGGGCTACGCGTGATGGTGGCCGTCTGGGGCATTTCTCGTCACTTCCGAGTGGTGTCGAACTCTGATCGAGAGGTCTGCTGTTCGGGGCGGCCTCGGCCCAGGGGTTGACCGAGGCCGCCATGGGCGCTCTGCGGGATCCGTAAGCCGGACGGGACGCCCCGCCGTGACGTGAGGAGGAGCGTCACGCCGGGTGTCTGTTCTGGGAGTGCGTGGGGACGCACTCCGTGGCATGCGATGGATCCGGAACGCCGTCGTCAGTAAACATATATACCGTCTAGTAAGCAAGGGAATGAAAAATTTCATACACCTGGACGGTGTGAATATTCCGTGGATGAACCGGGTGAATTTCTGACTAAAGGAAGAAACCGTGCTGGTCAGCGACCTGCTCGTACCCTTCGAGGCGGGCCTGGGTCCGCTCGGGATCCGCGTCGGCCATCGCCTGCAGCAGGGCGGCGGACAGCATGCCGGGCGCCGCGTACGAGTCGAACACCAGACGGGAGCCCGTACCGGCGGTCAGCGCCACGTCCGCCTCGTCCACCAGCGGCCCCAGCGTGGGGTCCGTGATCAGCGCGACGCGCAGCCCCGTACTGCGCGCGGCCCGGAGCGCGGCCAGCGTCTCCTTGGCGTGCCGGGGCATGGCGAAGGCCAGCACCCACGTCCCGCCCGCCGCCCGGGACTGGAGCAGGGCGTCGTACGCGACACTGCCCCCGCGGGTCACCAGGCGGACGTCCGGATGGATGCGGCGGGCCGCGTAGGCGAAGTACTCCGCGAGCGAGACCGAGATGCGCAGGCCGAGGACCGTCAGCGGCACGGAACGGGCCAGCTCGCGGCCGATGTCCAGCACCTGGTTCGTATCGGCCAGCAGCCGGCGCACGTTCTCCAGGTTCTCGATCTCGGCGTCGACGGCCGCCTGGAGCTCGTTGCGGCGGATCTGCTCGCGGCTGTCCGGGACGGCGGCGATCGCGCTCAGGGCGATCGGCTGGAGCACGTCCCGCAGGGCCGGATAGCCGCTGAAGCCGAGGGAGGAGGCGAACCGGGTCACGGACGGCTGACTGACGCCGACCCGTTCCGCGAGCTCGGTGATGGAGAGGAACGCGGCCTCGGTGAGGTGGTCGATCAGGTACTGGGCGATCCGCCGCTGTCCCGGGGACAGCCGTCGGCCGTCGAAGAGCGCGAGCAGCCGGTCGGCCGGCGCGCGGCCCTGATCCGGCGTCCGCTCACCCGGCCCGGTCGGCGTGATCGCAGAAGCCTGTGCGCGTGCCTGCTGCCCCGATGACACCGACGGGCCTCCTTCCTATGTCACTCGTGTTCAAACATAGCTCACCCCTCGTGTTCGGATGATCAAAGTCCGCGGTACGGACCTGCCCGTCGCCGCGACGACGGCCCCGGGCAGGTCCGGAGCCGTCGCCGCGCAGGTGTTTCGGACCGCGAGGCCTCAGCCCGGGAGGTACGCCTGCCGCGAGGCGCACTTCCACACCACGGCCCGGGTCTGGCCCGAGGCGTTGACCGCGCTGCCGGCGACCCGGTCGTCGTCGGCCGAGGCCACCGCCGCCGACGCCTTCCCGGCGGCCAGCCGGGGGAGCGCCAGCACCGGGCCCGCCCCCGGCCACAGCACGGCCTGGTCGGCCGCGTTGACGCCCGCGTCCTCGGGGTGGAAGCGGGCGGTGCCGACGGCCGCACGGGTGGAGGGGCTGATCCCGTCGAGACTCGTGTACGGGTGGGTGCTCAGCCGGCCCGGCGACGAGGAGCCCGAGGGGCCGTACGGGGCGGTCCACACCCACGCCGTCCACTCGTACCCGGGCCCGTACCAGTCGCTCCCGACGACGGTCCCGTCGGCCGCGACGCCCGTCACCCAGCTGTAGTTCCCGCCCTGGCCGGCCTGCGGAAGGACCCGGGCGGGACCCCCGTCACCGGGCCACAGGACGGGGTGCGAGTACTCCACGCGGCCGCCGGTGTCCGGCTCCGCCCTGTGGACGGAGGCCACGACGTCGCCGCGGGAGTTGATCCCGCCGAGGCCGGCGACGTACGCGTCCGGGCCGAGCTCCTCGGGAACCGTGAGCGTGCGCTCCAGCACGCCGTCGGCGTAGACCCGCACTGAGCCGCTGCCGTACCCGGCGGAGACCACGCGGCCCGCGTCGTTGACGCCCAGCCCCGCGACCGAACGCGCGGCGCCGGGCAGCTCGGTGACGGCGGCGTCGCCCGCCCGGTAGGTGAAGACCACTTGATCGGTGGTGCCGTAGGGCCGGTACCAACCCGCCATCAGACCGCTCTGGTTCACCCCGAGCAGCTCGCTCTCGACCCGGGCGCCGTCGGGGACGGGAACCCGGTGCACCGCGGTGCCGGTCCAGTAGACCGCCCTGCCCCGGGAAGAGCCGACCGACAGGGTCCCGCGCCCCAGGGCGCGTACGCCCTCCTTCGGCCAGGCCACCTCCGCACCCGTCAGCGTCCCCAGCGCCGTGAGCGCGGGCTTGCAGGGCGCGGCGCCGGCCGCCGAGGCCGGGCCCCCGCCGACGCCGACCAGTCCGGCCAGGACGACCGCGGCCCCGGTCGCGGCCATGGATTTCTTCATGTGTTCCCCCCTGGTTCGTATGTGGCGGTGTTCATGCTGCCCCGCGATCGGGATGCACGGAGCCAAAATGGTCAGCCCTGTTCGCGGTCGCGGGCGTCGTCGCCGCCGCGGGCGCTGCGCCGGCGCTTGAGCGCCCGCCATGCCATGCCGGCGCCGAGAGCCGCTGCCGCGAGATTCATGGCGGCCGTCCCCAGCCCGATGAGCTCGTTGACCATGTCCACCTGTCCGTCCCCTCCGTGTCGTTGCGCGGGTGCGCACCACGAAGCTCACAGGCGGGAATTTGTTGCGGCAGAGGGATCGGGCGGGATCCGAGATCTTTCCCACGTGCGGGAACAATGCCTGGCAGGATCCCCGCAAGTGGGGGGTTCTCAACTGGGCGTCATCAAGGTCGATTGAGTGAGTGTTAGAGCGATTGAGTGATACGCTCACGAGGTGAATCTGACCGAGTGGGCGCGAGTGCAAGGCATCCACCCTCAAACCGCGTACAAGTGGTTTCGCGAGGGGACGCTGCCCGTTCCTG
>NZ_JBFBBA010000066.1:0-25337 GCF_040682455.1 Streptomyces sp. NPDC051183 | reverse complement strand
GCACGACGGCGGAGCTCAAGCGGGTAACGGGAAGGTCGTGCCATGACTCGATCCTTTCATGAAATCGAGTCTCCATTCGACACGGGGCGGTTCAGTTCAGGAGGCCCCGGCCTTCCGGGACACTTCCCACTACGACGACTGGGGGAACAAATACGACCCCGGCATCGGCTACCAGCGTTGGAGCTCCCCTACGGGTCTTGAGCGCTACTACGTTCAGCTCGACACCGGTGACCTGGGCGACAAAAGCATCAAGAAGGCCTCGCTCTTCGCGACCCAGTCCCAGGCCGCCGACTTCACCTGCTCCAACACCTACGGCGTGACCTTGCACGCCACCGACAGCATCGGGTCCGGCACCACCTGGAACAGCCAGCCCTCGGACTGGGGCACGATCGGCACCAGCACGCTCAACAGTGTCGGCAGCGACAACTGCCCGGGCACTACCCGTGGCGAGTGGGATGTTCGCGACCACCTGGCCGCCAACCACGGGCGTGGAAGCCTCACCTTCGGGCTGTTCGCGGCCGACGAGTCCAAGAACAGCGGCAACAACTCCTTCAAGCGGTTCACCCGTGACCGCAACAACCTGCCGTTCCTGTACATCGAGTACAACCGGGCCCCTAAGGAGCCCTGGTCGCTGTCGATGACGCCCGCGCCGAAGAACCCGAACGGCAACGGCTGCGGCTGGGTCGGCGCCACCACCTACGCCGGCCTGAGCCTGACCGCCGCGATCGGCGACCCCGACAACCAGCCCGCCTCCGCGCTGTTCTACGTCGCCGACACCGCCAACGGCGCCATCGTCTACGACAGCGGCCGCGTCGCCGAGGCCACCAATGACCACTGGGCATCCGCCCACCCCACCAACCTCCTGGACGGGCACACGTACTCCTGGCGGGTCGCCTCGAACGACGGCGACCGGGACTCCACCTGGGCCACCGGCTGCACCTTCACCATGGACACCCAGCCCCCGTCCGTCCCCGTCGTCACCTCCGCCGAATACCCGCCGTCGGGCACCCTGCCCGGCTCCTCCCAGCACATCGGCCAGGCCGGCACCTTCCAGATGAAGGCCGCCGACCCGCTCAGCGGCGTCCTGTACTACGAATGGGCCTTCAACTCGCAGATCCCCGTCGGCGGCGCCAACCGCATCGACGCGGCAGCCGACGGCACCGCCTCGATCCCGCTGACCCCTACGACCTGGGGCACCAACGTCCTGCGCGTGCAGTCCGTCGACCGCGCCGGGAACCGCTCCCAGCCGCAGACGTACACCTTCTACGTCCCCGACAACCCCAACGCCAAGACCACCCTCGGCGACATCACCGGCGACGAGCGCGTCGACTTCATCGCGCCAGCCGACAACGGCGACCTCATCGTCTACCCCACCGCCACCGACCCCGCCGCAGGCGGCATCCTCGCCTCCAACGCCGCCAACAGCCCTGGTGGCAAGGGCTGGGGCAGCGGCACGCTGACCACCCACCGCGGTGGCAACGGCATCTACATCGACGACCTGTGGACCTACCGCGACGGACAACTCAAGCTCTACCGCAACTCGCTCACCCAGGGCGGCCTCGCAGCCAACGGCGGCCTCTACTACCACGCCAGCAAGGCCCTGACGGTCAAGCGCCCGTCTGTAGCCACCTGCACCGTGGCGCCAACCGGCCAGCCCTGCGGGGCTGAATACGCCTCGAACTGGACCCTGGTAAAGCAGATCGTCGCCGTCGGTGACGCACTGCCGGAGGCGGATATCGCCCCCCGAAACGATCTGCTCACCGTCGAGAGCAACGGCTCCGGCCTCTCACAGCTGGTGCTCTTCCAGGGCGCGGGCTCTGTCGGATCCCTGCGTGATCCAGTCGCCCTCGTTCTCAGTTCCTCCGGGTGGGACAACCTCACCCTCATCGCCCCCGGTGACGCCACCGGTGACGGCCTGCCCGATCTGTGGGCCCGCGACAACACCACCGGCGACCTCTACCAGTACGCCAACGAAGCCGGGAACCCCGCCGCCCTCGGCGACCACACCAAGCGCACCAAGATCAGCACCGGCCTCACCGCCGCCGCGCAGCCCGTCGTCGGATCTTCCGGCGACACCAACGCCGACAACGTCCCCGACCTGTGGACCCTCGACAGCCGCCACCGTCTGACGACCCGCAACGGCACCACCACCAGCGGCAAGGTCACCGGCTTCGGAGTCCCCAACACCATGGGCGACGCCCGGATCTCCACCTCCCACTGGAAGCTCAACGAAGGCACCGGCACCACCGCCACCGACCTCCGCGGCCGTACCAACGCCACCCTCAGCACCACCGGCACCACCTGGGCCGACGACACCGTCGCCGGCACCGCCACCAAGGTCATCGACCTGGACGGGACGCTGAACACCGACGGCACCGGCAGCGCCGTCACCACCACCGGGCCCGCCCTCGACACCAGCAAGAGCTTCACCGTCTCCGCCTGGGCCAAGGCCGACAAGAACGACGGCGTCGTCGTCAGCCAGAACGCCCAACGCGGCAGCGGCTTCATGCTCTGGAACGACGGCCAAGGCACCTGGCGCTTCGCCCTCGCCCGCCAGGACACCGACGGCTGGGACTACGACCAGACCGGCACCCTCAACGACGCCGCCAAAGCCCAGCTCGGCGCATGGACCCAGCTCACCGCCAGCTACGACGACACCACCGGCCTCATCGCCCTCTACGTCAACGGCACCCTCGCCGGCACCGGCCACCACGCCAAAACCACCTGGAAGGCCACCGGCCCCCTGGTCATGGGCCGCTACCAGTACCAGGCCAAGCCCTCCATCCCCCTCGACGGCCGCATCAGCAACGTCACCGTCTACGACCACTCCACCGTCCCCTCCGCCACCAGCACCAAGCTCGTCTCCGCGCTGAGCGAGACCAAGTGCGCCGACGACAACACCGGCAGCACCACCGACGGCAACCGCATCCAGATCTGGGACTGCAACGACAACAACGGCGGCGCCGCCCAACAGTTCGAGATCCGCGAGAACGGAGAACTCCGCATCCTCGGCAAGTGCCTGGACACCGTCAACGCCGGCACGGCCAGCGGCACCCCCGTCCAGCTCTGGACCTGCAACAACACCGGATCCCAGCAGTGGCTCCCCACCGCCACCAACGGCTTCTACAACCCGCAGTCCGGCCGCTGCCTCGACGTCCCCAACGGCCGCACCGACAACGGCACCCAGCTTCAGATCTGGGACTGCAACGGCTCGAATCCCCAGCGCTGGACCGCCACCGGCCTGGCTTCCCCGCTGGCCAACAGCTGACATCAAGGGGCACTGGGACGGCCGTCATCGTGAGCTCACGGTGGCGGCCGTCGCCGTGTCCGGGTGTCGGAGCCGCGACGTACGCTGCCCGCATGATCAACGCGCAGACGCACATACGCATCGCCCGGCCCTCGCGGGACCTCGCCGCCGTTGAACGGTTCTACGTCGGCGGGCTCGGGCTCGACGTGCAGTGGCGCACCACCGAGCGGGTGTCCGGCAAGCACGACCTGGTGATGGTCGGGCCCGCCGGGGGCGGTTGGCACTTCGAGCTCACCCACGACCCCGAGAACCCGGTCGAGCCCGCGCCCACCGTGGAGGACCTGTTCGTGGTGTACCTCGGCGAGGCTCCGGACGAGGCGCTCGTCCAGCGGCTCGTCGAGCACGGCGGGACCCGGGTCGCCGCGCACAACCCGTACTGGGACGAGTTCGGGGTCACCGTCGAGGACCCGGACGGCTATCAGCTCGTGCTCTGCTCCCGTACCTGGGGCTGAGGCGAGCCCTCAGGCGCCCGTAGCCCAGTACTTCGACAAGGCCGCCTCCTTGTACGGTGCCGGGCTCACGCTCAGGTCACCGGCGAAGGGGCGGTCCAGCGCGACCACCAGCAGCAGGCTGAAGCCGATCAGCCCGGCCACCGCGGACACGAACAGCAGTTGCATCTTCAGGCTGCGCAGCCCGAACAGGAAGGTCAGCGGCAGGATCACGAACGCGCCTCCGTACACCAGCACTTGGAGGAGCAGCGGCAGCGATGTCTCGGCCATCGAGACGCGCGCCCTGCGCTGCGCGGCGACGTCGTTGAGGCGGCTGACGGCTTCGGCGTAGAACGTCTCGGCGCGGGTGCCGGACGGCTCGTACGCCTGGAGTGCCTCGTACAGGGCCTGGGTCTGGGGCGCGGTGGCCTCGTAGCTGGGCTTGCCCTCGCGCATCAGCGGCCACTGCACTTCCACGACGGCGTGTGCGTACGCGCCCACCGCCTGTTCCACCCGCGCCCGGTCGGCCGGCGGAAACGTCTCCGCGCTCCGTACGACGAGGGCCAGGTCGGTGGCCTCGGTGGCGACGATGGTCTGGGTGTTCTCCAGCTGCGTCCACAGGGTGACGACGACGAAGGCGAGGATGATGCCGTAGATCGCGCCGAACATGCCGAGTGCGACGCCGACCATCTCGTTGTGGTCGCCCTTGGCGAGGTGCGGGAAGCGGCGGCGGGCGGCAGCGCTCCCGGCCGCGGCGAGGAGGGTGAGGCCGCCGACGAGGAGCACGGCGATGACGAAGGTGCTGAGGTGGTTGAGCAGCCAGAGAATCATGGCCTGTTCAACGAGCACCCCTGTGGGAGAGGGCGGCCTCCTGGGCGTCGAGGAGTTCGTCCCAGTGTTCGCGCGTCCACTCACAGGCCGCGTCCAGCGGGCCGAGCAGCCCGCGGCCGAGCGGGGTGAGGGCGTACTCGACGCGGCGCTCGGGGGGCGCGTGCTCGGTGCGGGTGACGAAGCCGCCCTGCTCCAGCCCGCGCAGTGACTGCGTGAGGGACTTGGAGGTGATCTCGCGCAGCGGGACCTTCAGTTCGGAGAAGCGGCGCGGGCCGTCCTGGAGGCAGCGCAGGATCAGGGTCGCCCACTTGTCGCCGATCCGGAACGGGACCAGGGGCGAGGGGCAGACGGGGTCGAACATCTCCGGATCCAGGGGCTGTTGCGTCATGATCGCCACCGTACGTCGGTATCCGGTCGGTAACCAGGCCTCGTCCTACGCTCGCCCCATGACGACGACGAACGAGCAGACGGACAAGCAGGAGACGGGCGCCCGCATCATCGTGTTCGGCGGGCGCGGCCGAGTCGGGCGGGCCGTGGTCGCGGAGGCGCGGGCCCGGGGGTACGAGGTGACCGTGGCGGGCCGGGCCGAGGGCGAGGTGACCTCGGCGGCGGACGTGGCGCGGCTGGCGGCGGGGCACGACCTGGCCGTGGCGGCGGTGTACGACCCGCAGGTGGGTCCCGGGGAGTTCTTCCCGGCCGCGGCGCGAGCCCTCGCGGCGGGGCTGCCGGGGGCGGGGGTCCGGCGGCTGGTGTCCGTCGGGCTGGCTTCCGTACTGCCCACCGAGTCGGGGGCGTTGCTGATGGACACCCCGGGGTATCCGCAGGAGTGGCGGGAGTTCTACGTCGGCCACGCCGCCGGCACCGAGGCCCTGCGGGCGGCTTCGGCGTCGGCCGGGCTGGACTGGGCGGTGCTGAGCCCGGCCGGGGACTTCGCCGACGGGGAGCCCGCGGGGGGCTACGCCTTCGGCCCCGCGGACGCCGCCGGGCGGATCTCGCACGCGGACTTCGCCCGGGCGGTGCTGGACGAGGCCGTGGCCCCGACGGTGCACGCGGCGCACGCCGGGGTGACGGGGGCGGCGGGGTGACCGACAGCCCGAACCCCTGGGTCGCCGAGCACATCCGCCGCTTCGAGGAGACCGGCGGGGTGCCGCGGCCGGGGATCCGCGACCTGCTGCTGACGACCCGGGGGCGCAGGTCCGGTCTGCCCCGCCGGACGGCGCTGGCCTACGTACGGCACGGGGATGCGTACGTGCTCACGGCGTCGAACGCGGGGGCCGACCGGCACCCGGCCTGGTACCTGAACCTGGCGGCCGACCCGGCGGTGACCCTCCAGGTCGCCGCCGAGACCTTCCCGGCGGCCGCGCGGCGCGCGAGCCCGGCCGAGGCGCGGCGGCTGTGGCCGGTGGTGGTGGCCGCGATGCCCTCGTACGCGGCGTACCGGGAGGCCACGGAGCGGGAGATCCCGCTGGTGCTGGTGACCCGTACGGGCTGAGTCAGCCGACGCTCGGGGTCTTCGGCAGGCCGGTGGACAGGGCGCTCCCGGCTCCCGCGAGGGAGGAGTCGGTCGCCTTCGACGCGGACCCGGCGGCGGCCGTGGTGACGGCGACGGCCGTCTTCGCGTCCTGGACGGTCTGCGCGGGGTGGTCGACGATGTCGACGGCGCGCTCGACGATCGGCTGCCCCTTGGCGGGCTGTTCGTCCGCGTGCGCGACGGCGGGAGTCAGTACGAGTGCGGCGCCCCCGGAAAGCACCAGGGCGGCAAGGCTGCGCTTCATGGCGTTCATGCCCCACCCAACGACCCGCCCACCCCCGTGGTCACCGCGCACCACCACTTTGGGGTGAGCCTCGCTCTACCCACCCCCTCACCACTATGACGCTTGCGTAAGAGGACACACCATGAGCCAGAGGCCCGACCCTGCCGCCAAGAGTGCCCGCTGGGACGACCTGGTCGAGGAATTCGGCTTCTCCGACGCCGAGCGAGCCGAGATCGACCAGGGCGCGGCCGAGATGATCGCCGTCGTGCGGGCGCACCGTCTGGCGGAGGTTCGCAAGCGGCAGCAGACGACGCAGGTCCAGGTCGCCGAGGCCATGGGGGTCACGCAGGCACGCGTTTCCCGGATCGAGAACGGCGAGCTGGCGCGCAGCGAGGTCGAAACTCTCGCCGCCTACGTCAGGGCCCTCGGCGGCAAGCTGAAGATCGTGGCCGACTTCGGGGACGAGCAGTACGTCCTCGGGTGACCACGACCGCCGGGGCGGAAACGGCCGGGGCCCCGGATCGGGGGGATCGATCCGGGGCCTCGGGATGACACAGCAGTGGGCGGGGAGGGGCGGGCCTCCCGGGGGGTGCGGTGGGGGTCAGTCGTTGACCACCAGGGACGGGGTCGACTTCGTCAGGACCTCGCCGCGGAAGAAGGCCGGGCTGCGGCGTTCCGTGACGAACATGATGGCCAGGCCGAGGGCCAGCAGGCCGACGCCGATGACGAAGACGTTGCCGACGCCGAGGCCGGGGATGTGCGAGCCGGAGCCGTAGGACGGGTCCCAGGCGTCGTACAGGGTCTTGAAGAAGACCGCGGCGAGGAGGAGGCCGCCCAGGACGGGGAAGACGGCCTTGAAGAACAGGGCGCGCGCGGAGGTGCGCAGCTCGCGGCGGAAGTACCAGGCGCAGGCGAAGGCCGTCAGCGAGTAGTAGAAGCAGATCATCAGGCCGAGCGCGAAGATCGTGTCGGTCAGGACGTTCTCGCTGACGAGGGTCATCACCGTGTAGAACGCGCCGGTGGCGGCGCCCGCGACGATCGTGGCGCGGCCCGGGGTCTTGAACCGCGGGTGGACCTTGGCGTAGGCGGGCGGCAGGGCCTCGTACGTGGACATGGCCAGGACCGTGCGGGCCACCGGGATGAAGGTGGTCTGCAGGGAGGCGGCGGCGGAGGCCAGGACCGCGACGAAGAGCAGGATGCCGAGCATCGGGCCCATGACGGGCCCGGCGAGGGCGGCGAAGACGTTGCCGGAGGTCTCCTCGTTGGCGAGGCCGAGGCCTTCGCCGCCGGAGCCGACGGCCATCTGGGCGGCGACTCCGGTGGCCAGGTACGAGCCGACCAGGACGACCATCGCGATGAGCGAGGCGCGGCCGGGGGTCTTGGCGGAGCCGGTGGTCTCCTCGTTGGTGGCCAGGCAGGCGTCCCAGCCCCAGTACATGAAGATCGAGAGCGAGAGTCCGGCGGTGAAGGCCGCCATGGACTCGACCGCGAAGGGGTTCATCCAGGACCAGGAGAAGTCCAGGCCGGTGTCGAAGGTGCCGGCGGAGGCCTTCTGGAAGGCCATGGCCACGAAGACGGCGAGCACGACGAGCTGGAGTCCGACGAGCGCGTACTGGATGCCCTTGGTGGCCGTCATGCCGCGGTAGCTGATGGCGGTCGCGATGGCGATGAGGGTGAGGCAGGTGGCGATGTGGACGAGCTTGTTGTCGTCCAGGGCCGCGACCGACGGGTTGTTCGTGATCTCCCCGGCCAGGAGCCAGAAGTAGGAGGTCGCGACGCCCGCGAGGTTGGAGAGCACGATGATCGTGGCGATCACCAGGCCCCAGCCGCACATCCAGCCGATCCGCGGCCCGAAGGCCTTGACGGTCCAGGTGAAGGAGGTGCCGCAGTCCGGCATGGCCTTGTTGAGCTCGCGGTACGCGAAGGCGACCAGGAGCATCGGCAGGAAGCCGGCCAGGAAGATCGCCGGCATCTGCACGCCGACCTCGCCGGCGGTGGAGCCGAGGGTGGAGGTCAGGCAGTAGACGGGCGCGACGGTGGAGATGCCGATGACGGCGCTTCCCATCAGGCCGACGGAGCCCTTGCCCAGACCCTTGCCGCGTACGTCGCCGCTGCCCTGTGCGACGCCGCTTACCGTGTCTCCGGCCTGCGGCCGAACGTCCAGCTGTGTCATGGGTCAGGACGTTAGATGCTGCGGTTTCCACATCTGGAGGACTTAAGTCCGGAAGTCCACAGGCTCAAATCCCTTGGAATCTCGCGATCGAGACAGTTCACGAGCGCGCAATACAAGGTTCACTTAGGCATCCGCCCATGGTTAAACAGGCCCTGGATGTGAGGTTCCGTCATGCGGAAACCGCAGGCTTGCCCGTTATGCGCCTTTTGAGATTTCCCGAGTGATCGCCGTCACACCCCCGCGGGACCGCGGCCCCACCCGCGGTCCCGCCCCCTTCCCCGCCTTCCGCCTCAGCCCGTCCAGACGATCGACTGCGTCTCGCTGTACGCATGCAGGGCGTACGAGCCCACGTCCCGGCCCACGCCCGACCGCTTGAAGCCGCCGAACGGCGCCTCCATGTTCCGGCCGATCGTGTTGACGCCGACCCCGCCCGACCGCAGCCGCCGGGCCACCCGGAACGCGCGCGCCGAGTTCCCGGACCAGACGTAGCTGATGAGGCCGAAGTCGCTGTCGTTGGCCAGCCGGACCGCCTCCTCCTCCGCAGCGCCGCCCTCCCCCTCGAAGGGGACCACCACGACGACCGGGCCGAAGATCTCCTCCCGGACCACCCGCATGTCGCTCGTGCAGTCCACGAGGAGGGTGGGGGCCACGTAGAAGCCCTTGCCCTCAGAGCCGACGACCGGGCGCTCGCCGCCGTACGCGATGCGCGCGCCCTCCTTGCGGCCCAGCTCGACGTACGACTCCACCCGGTCGCGGTGCGCCGCCGAGATCACCGGGCCCACCACCGTGCCGCGCTCCGCCGGGTCGCCGACCTTCATGAAGGCCAGGTAGCCGGTCAGCTTCTCGATCAGCTGGTCGTAGACCGCGCGGTGGGCGATCACCCGGGTCGGGGCGGTGCAGATCTGCCCGGAGTAGAAGGAGAAGGTGGTGCCGATCCCCATCACCGCCGCGGAGAGGCCCGCGTCGTCCAAGTCCTCGAAGACGACCGCCGCGCCCTTGCCGCCCAGCTCCATCAGCTGCCGCTTCATGGTCCGCCCGCAGACCTCGGCGATGCGCTGGCCGACGCCCGTGGAACCGGTGAAGGACACCATGTCCACGTACGGGGAATCGACCGCGGCCTCGCCGATCTCCACCGACTGACCGTTCACGACGTTCACCACGCCCGCCGGGACCCCCGCCTCCGCGAGCGCCTCGGCCATCTTGAACACCGACAGCGGGTCCTGCGGGGCCGGCTTGACCACCACCGTGTTGCCCATGGCCAGGGCCGGGGCCACCTTGCCCGCCGGGTTCGCCCACGGGTTGTTGTACGAGGTGATGCAGGTGACGACCCCGACCGGCTGGCGCACCTCCAGCGCGCCCAGGACGCTCGCCGCGCCCATCGGGCCCGCTTCGGTGACCTGCGGGGGCAGGCCCCGCTCGACCGGTTCCAGGGCGCCCTTCGCGTACCGCCGGAAGCGGGTCACCCCGACGCCGACCTGCATGCCGCGGGCGATCCCGGTGGGCGCGCCCGTCTCCGCCTGGGCCAGGGCCGACCAGGGCTCGTACTCCCGCTGGATGATGTCGGCGGCCCGGTCCAGGATCGCCGCCCGCGCCTCGGGCGTCGTACGGGACCAGCTCTCGAAGGCCTCGGCCGCCGCGCGGGCCGCCTGCTCGACCTGGCCTCGCGAGGCCTCGGGAGCCAGGCCGACCACCGATTCGTCCGCCGGGTTGAGCACCTCGTAGTGCCCGCCCTCGGGCTCGACCCACTCGCCGCCGATGTAGAGCCGTTGTGCGGTCAACGCGTACTCACCGTCCTCGTGTCCCGGCCGGAGCGGAGCACGATCCCGGGGACCGCCCCCGTCACCTCGTCGTCGCGGATGGTCTCCACGCCGTTGACGCGCACCGACACGATGCCGATCGCCCGCGCGTCCAGCCGCGGGCTGTCGCCGGGCAGGTCGTGCACGAGCGTGGCGGGTCCCGCCTCGATCCGCTCGGGGTCGAAGAGGACCAGGTCGGCGTGGTACCCCTCGGCGATCCGGCCGCGCTCGCGCAGGCCGAACAGCCGGGCCGGGTCGTCGGTGAGCATCCGTACCGCCTGCTCCAGCGGCACCAGCTTGCGGCCGCGCAGGCAGTCCCCGAGGAACCGGGTCGTGTACGGGGCCCCGCACATGCGGTCCAGGTGCGCGCCCGCGTCGGAGCCGCCGAGCATGACGTCCTCGTGCTGCCAGGTCTCCTGGCGCAGGGCCCAGCTCGCCGGGTCGTTGTCGGTCGGCATGGGCCACAGCACCGTGCGCAGGTCGTCGTTGGCGCAGATCTCGACCAGGCACCGGAAGGCGTCCTGGCCGCGCTCGGCGGCGATGTCGTCGACGACGCGGCCCGAGAGGCCCTCGTTCTCCTTGCTGTACGTGTCACCGATGACGTAGCGCCCGAAGTTGGCCAGGCGCCGGAAGACCCCGGCCTCCTTGCTGTCGGCGCGGCGCAGCATCTCGGCCCGTACGTCCGGGTCGCGCAGCCTCTCGATCCGCTCCGGGACGGGCAGGCCGAGGACCTCGCCCCAGCCGGGGATGAGGTTGAGCGCGCAGAAGGTGCCGAGCGACATGTTCATGGGGGTCAGGATCGGCATCGTCAGTGCCACGATCCGGCCGCCGGCCTTGCGGGCGCGCTCGCTCGGGACGAGCTGGCGCGGGACGCGTTCGGGGACGGCGGCGTCGATGGTCAGGACGTTCCAGTTCAGCGGGCGGCCCGCGGCGGCGCTCATGTCGACGAAGAGGTCGATCTCCTCGTCGGAGAACTGGTCGAGGCAGCCCGCGACGATGGCTTCGAGCTGGGTGCCCTCGTGTTCGGCGACGGCTCTGGAGAGGGCGAGGAGCTCCTCGGGCGCGGCGTGGCGGGAGGCGACGGGGGCGCCGGCTCCGTCGGAGTGGGTGGAGGACTGGGTGGTGGACAGGCCCCAGGCCCCGGCGTTCATGGCGTCGTGGAACAGGTCGAGCATCTGCTGGAGCTGCTCGGGGGTGGGCCGGCCGCCGACGGCGTCCTCGCCCATCACGTGGCGGCGCAGGGCGCAGTGGCCGACCATGAAGCCGGCGTTGACGGCGATGCGGCCTTCGAGTGCGTCGAGGTACTCGCCGAAGGTGGACCAGGTCCAGTCGACGCCGTCTTCGAGGGCCTTGAGGGCCATGCCCTCGACCTTGCTCATCATGCGGCGCGTGTAGTCGGCGTCCTCGGGGCGGTCCGGGTTGAGGGGGGCCAGGGTGAAGCCGCAGTTGCCGCCCGCGACGGTGGTCACGCCGTGGTTCATGGAGGGGGTCGCGTACGGGTCCCAGAACAGCTGGGCGTCGTAGTGCGTGTGCGGGTCCACGAAGCCGGGGGTCAGGACGAGCCCGGTGGCGTCCTCGCTGGTGGTGGCGGGTTCGGTGACCGATCCCGGTGCGGCGATGACGACGATCCGGCCGTCGCGCACGCCGACGTCCGCGATGCGGGCCGGGGCGCCGGTGCCGTCCACGACGGTGGCGCCCTTGATCAGGTGGTCGAGCATGACGTCCCTTCTGCCGGTGTTCGCCTTGCAGTCCGTGTCCCGGGGCTCGGTGCGGGGCCGAGGCCCGACGTGCGGCCAGGGCCCGATGTGGGCCGGGGCCCGATGTGGGCCGGGGCCCGATGTGGGCCGGGGCCCGATGTGTGCCGGGGCTGCCGAGGGCCCCGGTCGGGGGTCGCCGGCCGGCCGCGGCCTTGACCTCCGGCCGGGGCCGGTTCGGGGCGGCGGTCCGGGAAGACGCCGCCCCCGTCCTCGGGGGCCCGGGGCCTGGGAGCCCGCGGCCTAGGAGCCCGCGGCCTCGCGGAAGCGGGTGGTGCGGTGGACCGGGTCGGTGTCGATGTGCGGGATCACGTGCTCGCCGATGAGCTTGATCGTGGTCATGGTGTCCTCCGGGGACACCCCGGTCGGCAGGCCGAAGGAGAGCTGGTCGGCGCCGGCCTCCTCCCAGCGCTTGCACTGCGCGCGGACCTCGTCCGGGTCGCCGCAGATCAGCAGTTCCTCGGCGATCAGCAGCTCGATGATCTCCGCGTTGTACTCCGGCAGCGTCTCGGGCCACTGCGGGATCGCCTCGGGCCGCGGGAAGGTGTCGTGGTAGCGGAAGACCAGCGACTGGAAGCGGTTCATGTTCGCGTTGACCGCTATCTCCACGGCCTTGTCGTGGGTCTCGGCACAGATCGCGGTCGAGGTGACCATGACGTTGTCGTTGACGAAGGCGCCGATGGCCTTCGCCTCCTGGACGGCCGTCTTGTACTGGTCCAGCACCCAGGCCATGTCGGAGACCTTCTGCACGCTGAAGCCCAGCACGCCGAGGCCCTTCTTCGCCGCCATCGCGTACGAGGCGGGCGAGCCGGCGGCGTACCACATGGCCGGGTGGGCCTTCCCGTACGGCTTGGGGAAGATCTTCCGCGGGGGCAGGGACCAGTGCTTGCCCCGGAACCCCTCGTATTCCTCCTGGAGGAACATCTTGGGGAACTCCGCGATGGTCTCCTCCCAGATCTCCTTGGTGCCGTTCATGTCCTCGATGCCGGGGAGGAACCCGAGGATCTCGTGGCTGCCGGCGCCGCGGCCGGTGCCGAACTCGAAGCGGCCCTTGGAGAGGTGGTCGAGCATGGTGACCTTCTCGGCCACCTTGACCGGGTGGTTCACCGGGGCGAGCGGGTTGAAGATGCCGGAGCCGAGGTGGATGCGCTCGGTGGCGTGGGCGAGGTACCCGAGGAACACCTCGTTCGCCGACAGGTGCGAGTACTCCTCCAGGAAGTGGTGCTCGGAGGCCCAGGCGTACTTGAAGCCGGACTTGTCCGCCTGGATGACGTACTCGGTCTCCTCGATCAGCGCCTTGTGCTCTGCCTCGGGGTCGACCTTGGACCGCGCCTCAGGCACGTATCCCTGCACAAAGAGCCCGAATTCCAAGGGGGTTCACCGTCCTTTGGTTTCTGACGTTGCGTCAGATTCGATGCCACGACTGTTCCATCGCAAGGGCGCGAGCGTCAATACCTGACGCTTCATCAGATACCTCGTCAGAGAACGCTGACGCCCGCCATCCAGCCGCCGTCGATGACGAACGGCTGGCCGGTGATGTACGAGGAGTCCTCGCCGGTCAGGAACAGCGCGAGCTTCGCGATCTCCTCCGGCTGCCCGACCCGCCCCATCGGCACGACCCGCTGGTAGAGCTCGGCCATCGCGTCCCTGGCCTCGTCCGTCATGTTCGCCGGGTCCAGCAGCCCCGGGTTGGCCATCGGCGTGTCCACGGCGCCCGGGCACATCGCGTTGACCCGGATGCCCTTGGCCGCCAGTTCCAGCGCCGCCACCCGGGTGAGGCCGAGGATGGCCGCCTTGGTCGCGGCGTACGCGCCGACGTACGCCATCCCCGTCAGGCCCGTGTACGAGGAGGTGTTCACGATCGTGCCGCCACCGGCCGCCTCGATCTCGGGGGCCACCGCCTTGATGCCGAGGAAGGCCCCGACCTGGTTGACCTCGACCACCTGGCGGAACTCCTCCAGCGGAGTCGAGGTGAGCTCGTTGAAGCGCAGGATGCCCGCGTTGTTGACCAGGCCGTCGACCCGGCCGAAGGCCTCCTTCGCCGCTGCGACGGCGGCCGCCCAGTCCTCCTCCCGGCTCACGTCCATCCGTACGTACCGGGCGCGGTCCTCGCCTATCTCCTTGGCGACCGCCGCGCCCTGCTCGTCCAGCACGTCGCCGAGGAGCACCTTGGCGCCCTCGGCGGCGAAGAGGCGGGCCTCCTGCTCGCCCTGGCCGCGCGCCGCGCCGGTGATGATGACGACGCGGCCGTCCAGCTTGCCCATGACGTACTCCTAGTCATTGAGGAGCGGGGCCACTTCGGCCCCGAACGCGGTGATCTGGTCCACGAGTTCGGCGCGGTCGCGGCTGCGGAAGCGCACCTGGATCTGGTCCACGCCGAGCGCCCCGTATTCCCGCAGGGACTCGGCGAGCGCCTCCGCCTTGCCGGTGAGGGTCCGCCGTCCGGTGTCCCAGCCGGGCTCGCCGACGTAGAGCGCCTCGGTGATCGCGCCGAACTCGATGGGGTCCTGGACCCCGGCGGCCGCGCGGAGCTCCTTGATACGGGCGATCTGGCCCGGGAGCTTGTCGCGCGGGTCGCCCTGCGGGAGCCAGCCGTCGCCGCGCACGGCGGCGCGGCGCACGGCCGCGGGCGAGGAGCCGCCGACCCAGACGGGGATCCGCTCCTGGGACGGCCGGGGCAGCTGGCCGAGGTCCTTGAAGGAGAACCGCTCGCCCTCGAACTCCGGGTACTCATCCGGCCCGAGGGCCGCGCGCAGGGCGTCGAGGGTCTCGTCGAGGACGGCCCCGCGGCGCTCGAAGTCCGCGCCGAGGACCTCGAACTCCTCCTGGACGTGCCCGGCGCCGACGCCGAGGATCAGCCGGCCGCCGGAGAGGTGGTCGACGGTGGCGTACTGCTTGGCGCTGAGCAGCGGGTGGCGCAGGCCGAGGATCGCGACGTGGCTCAGCAGCCGTACGCGCTCGGTGACCCCGGCCAGGAAGGCCAGGGTGGCGACCGGGTCGTACCAGACGGTGCTCATGGGGCCGGCGAGCCGGCGCGGGATGGCCACGTGGTCGCAGGTGGCGACGTACCCGAAGCCCGCCCGGTCGGCGGCCCGCGCGATCTCGGCGAGATCGGCCGCGCCGGCCGATGCCTCCCAGGGTTCGGCGTAGATGGTGCTCTGCGACTGGATCGGGAGCTGCATCCCGTAGACCAGCCGACCTTCCGGAAACACGCGAGCCATGCCGTCCCCGCCTCGTCCTCGTCTGCCGATTCGTCATACCGACGCCGGGGGCCATCGTCGTAGCTGACGGTCCGTCAGGCAAGAGGTACGGGGCGGCCGCGTCGAGTGAGGATTGCGGGTACGGGTGCGTACCCGTACCCTGGATGGATGGGAAGGAGCACGACGATGGCCGACGCCAACATCCGCATCCCCGAGGAAGCCAAGGACAGACTCGCCGCCATAGCGGCATCCGAGGGTCTGTCGCTGCGCGCCTACTTGGCCCGGCTGGCCGAAACCCTGCTGACCCCGGCCGAGCGCGCGGAACGCGCCGAGCACGCACGCGTCGCGCTGCGCGCGTGGAACGGCTACGCGCCGACGGCCGCCGAGCAGCAGGAACTGGACAGCGAACTGGACCGGCGCCTGCACGGGGCGAGGCCGCGGTGACCGAGCCGATGCACATCGTGCTGGACGAGACCGCCATGACCGCCGCCGGTCAGGGCAACGTTCTGGCCTCCCGCCTGATCCACCGCGCACACGCCGAGGCGGACTGGTTCCTCTACGCCCCCTCGTGCGCGCTGGTCGAGGCCGACCGGGACCGGCCCGGCACGGCGGAGCACCTCGCTGCCCTGCCCGGCATCATCGTGCTCGACCTGGACCTGCCGGCGGCGCTGGCGGTCGCCCGGCACAAGACCTGGGCCGCGGCCCATTGCCTGCACACCTCCCAGCCCACCGCGGAGCGGCCGGACGGAGCGATCGTCGCCACCACGGACCCCAAGCGGTGGGAGGGCGAGCCAGTCCGCGTACTGGACCTCACGCCCTGAGCGCGGGATCCCTGGGGGTTGCAGGGGGCTGTGCCGGGGGCGGGCGAAGCTCTAGGGTCGGCGGGTGGATCTGTTTCTCACCGTCGTCAGCGGGATCGCGTGGACCGTGGTCTACGTCGAGGCGATCCGCGTCGGGCTTCGGGACCGGACGTACGCCATGCCCGTCGCGGCGCTCGCGCTGAACTTCGCGTGGGAGTCGACCTACGCCGTGAACGAGTTCCTCGGCGGGGTGTCCGCGCAGGGCGTCGTCAACGTGGTGTGGGCGCTCGCCGACATCGTGATCATCTACACCTACCTGCGGTTCGGGCGCGCGGAGCTCCCGGAGACCGTGACCCGGCCGCTGTTCGCCGCCTGGAGCATCCTCGTCTTCGCCACCGCCTTCGCCGTGCAGTGGCTCTTCCTCGCCCACTTCGGCACCCACGACGCGACCCGGTACTCCGCCTTCCTGCAGAACCTGCTGATGTCCGGGCTGTTCATCTCCCTCTACGCCGCCCGGCGCGGCCCCCGCGGCCAGTCGCTGGTCATCGCCGTCGCCAAATGGCTGGGAACCCTCGCCCCGACGGTCCTCTTCGGGGTGATCGAGGACGCGCCGTTCATCCTCGGACTCGGCATCCTGTGCAGCGTCTTCGACCTCGCCTACATCGTGCTGCTGCTGCGGGACCGGAGCCGGCCGGCCGACGGGCCGCAGCCGTCCCTCAGAATCCTGCCGGCCCCATCGCGATGACCGGCTTCGCGGCCGGGTCGAGGGTCTCCAGCACCTTCTTCATGGCCTCCTTCGGGATGCCCACGCAGCCCTGCGAAGGCCCGTCGTGGTCCACGTGGAGCCAGATGTTGCCGCCCTTGCGCTCGCCGTCCGGCTTGGTCGGATCCAGCGGCGAGGTCCCGGGCCTGCGGTTGAAGTCGATCGCGACGACGTAGTCGAAGGAACCCGCCAGCAACTCCCCCTCGACACCCCGGCCCGACGCGACGAAGGAGCGGTTGCGGTCGTACGGCAGCTTGGTGCCCTGCGGCTTCGCCAGCAGCCCGCCCGCGTCGGTCAGCGCGAACACGCCCTGCGGGGAGGTCAGATCCCCGTACGTGCGCTCCGTGGACCAGCCCTTCGCACCGTTGCGCGCCGGCCAGCTGTCGGCCTTCGCCCAGTCCGCACCGGCCGCCGGGCGGGTGTACAGGGTGACGGTGGAGTGCGAGGAGTCCTTCGCCTCGCCCGTCACGAGGACGAGCTGGCGGGAGTCCGCGGGGATCTGCGCCCGGGTCTGCTCGCTGAGGTCGGGCAGACCCTGGAGCGCCTCGCGGTGCTCCCCGCGCGCGGCGCGGTCCTGGGCGGGCGGGCGGTCGTCGGCGGCCAGTGCCTGCCGGGGGTCCGCGCCGGGCTTCTCGTACACGGCGTACGCCCAGCTCGCACCGAAGGTCAGCAGGCCGAAGGTGGCGCCGATGGCCAGCGAACGCGGGCGCCTGGAACGGGAACGGGCTCGGGCGTGCTTGCTCATTGACCCGACCGTACTACACCGTCGATCTTCCGCTCCGGCTCGGTGTCAAGCCCTCGGGGCCCCCGGAAGGGGGGAACCGGACCCGGACCGTGAGCCCGCCCTCCGGTTCCGCATTGGCCTCGGCGAGGAGCTCGGCGCCGTGCGCGCGGGCGATCGACGCGACGATGGAGAGACCCAACCCGGCGCCCTCACCTGCGGTGTGCTGCCGCTCGGCGCGGCGGCGGAAGGGCTCCAGGAGGCCGGGAACGTCCTGCGGCGCTATCACCGGGCCGGTGTTGGACACCGTCAGTTGCCCGTGCAGTTCCCCGTCGGCGGAGGTCGTCAGGGTGATCCGGCCGCCCGCACGGTTGTGACGTACGGCATTGGCGAGCAGATTGCGCACCAGGTGGCCGAGCAGGGTCGCATCGCCCGTCACCGTCAGGGGCGCGAGGGCGCGTACGACGGTGAGGCCCGCGCCGTCGGCCTCCTCCTCGACGGCGGCCAGTTCGGCCTCCGCGACGGCCGTGAGGTCCACCGGTCCGGCGCTCTCCAGGCCCTCCTCGGAGACGGCGAGCAGCAGCAGGGACTCGATGAGGTGCTGGCTGGAGTCGGCGACGCCGATCAGCTTGGAGCGGATACGGGCCACCTTCTCCGGCGGCGGATCCCCGGCGAGGCCGATCTCGGCGGCCGCGCGCTGGACGGCGAGCGGGGTGCGCAGCTCGTGGGCGGCGTTGGCGGCGAACCGGCGCTGCGCGCCCACCAGGTCCTCCATCCTGCCGAGCATCCCGTCGAAGGTGTCGGCCAGCCGCTTGAGCTCGCCGGGCGGGGCCTTGAGGTCGATGCGTTCGTGGAGGTTCGCGGCGGAGAGGCGGCGCGCGGTCTCGGTGATCACGCCGACGGGGCGCAGCACGCGGCCGGCCATCCACCAGGCGAGCCAGATGGACAGCAGTGCGAAGGCGGCGAGGGCGAGGAGGGAGACGACGAGCAGCTCGTGGAGGGTGGCCTGCTCGACGGCGGAGGTGAGGTTGCGGGTGGCCTTCCACTGCTCCAGCTGCTCGGGGGCCGGGGTCGGCGCGCCCGGCTCGACCCCGGGGAGCTTCTGGGCGGGGACGGGGGTGCGGCCGCCTTCGACGAAGGGAGGGTATTTCCCGTCGGCGTCGGGGATGACGCGGGTGGTCATGACGGCGCCGCTGATGCGGGTGTAGAGGCCGTTGCGGAGCAGGACGTTGATCAGTGCGATCAGGCCGCCGCCGGCGAGGAGGAGCAGGGAACCGTAGAGGGCGGTGAGACGGGCGCGCTCGGATCGGAGCACCGCTCTCATTGCGGAGCGCCGATCCGGTAGCCGGCGCCGGACACCGTCTCGATCAGCGGCGGCTCGCCCAGCTTGGCGCGCAGCTTGCTCAGGGTCACCCGTACGGCATTGGTGCTGTACGAGGTGTCCTCCTCCCACACCTGCTCGATCAGGTCGTCGCTGCTGAGCACCGCCCCCTCGGCGCGCAGCAGCGCCTCCAGCACCGCGAACTCCTTGCGCGACAGCGAGAGCCGGCGCCCCTCCCGGGTCGCGGTCCGGCGCGCGGTGTCGACGGCGACGCCCGCGCCCTCCAGGACCGGGGGCAGGGCCGGCTGGGCGCGCCGACCGAGCGCCAGGACGCGGGCGAGGAGCTCGTCGTAGGCGAAGGGCTTGGTGAGGTAGTCGTCGGCGCCCAGGCCCAGGCCCTCCACGCGGTCCCGTACGGTCCCGGACGCGGTCAGCATCAGCACCCGCGTCAGCAGCCGCTCGCGCACCACCTGCCGGCAGACCTCGTCGCCGTGCAGGCCGGGCAGGTCGCGGTCCAGGACGAGGACGTCGTACGCGCCCAGGCGCAGGCGCCGCAAGGCCTCCAGGCCGTCGCTCGCCTCGTCGACGGCGAGCGCGTCGCGGCGCAGACCCTCGGCGATCATCTCCCGGAGGAACTCCTCGTCCTCCACCACCAGAACTCGCATGCCGTCCTCTTTACCCGAGAAGGGCATTTCGCCGTTGTAAGCGCGAGCCGTTAGGGAAGCGAAACCCGCGCTTCGCGCAGGCTCGGCCGCATGAAGCGATCCATGACGATGACCACGGCCGCGGTGCTGACCGGGCTGACCCTCTTCGTGACGGCCTGCACCGGAGGCTCCGGCTCCGCGGACGGCAAGGACGGCAAGGACGGCAAGAAGGACGGGTCCTCCTCGAACGCCGCGAGCGGCGGTGCGGGCGGGGGCGGTGGCGCGGACGCCGACAAGGCCCTGAAGGTGCGCAAGTGCCTGCGCGACAACGGCGTCGACGCCCCCGACCCGGAGCCCGGCCAGGACCCGCGGGGCATGACCCTCGGCGGGAACGCCGACTCGGAGGCGGTCAAGAAGGCCTTCGAGAAGTGCGGGCTGGACGCCCCCGGGTCGGGTCCCGGGCCCTCGCAGGAAATCAAGGACAAGGCGCTGAAGACGGCCAAGTGCATGCGCGACAAGGGCTTCGACGTGCCGGACCCGGAGTTCAAGGGCAACGCCATGAGCAGCACCCGGATACCCGACGGCGTGGACAAGCAGGCCTTCATGGACGCGATGAACCAGTGCGGGTCGGAGTGAACAAGCGCGGAAAGTGGCTGCTGGGCTCGCTGGCCGTCGTCCTCGCCGCCTCGGGCGGCGGGTACGCGGTCGTCGCCCAGCCCCACGGCGACGGAGACGGCGACCGCTCGCGGCAGCAGCGTACGGACGGCATGCCGCCCGGGACGGCGCCGGTCACCCGCGGGGACCTGAGCTCCGGCCTCAAGGTCGAGGGCACCCTCGGGTACGCGAAGGAGCGCAAGCTCAGCGCGGGCGGCGGCAGCGGCGGCGGTACCGGCGGCGCGGGCTCCCCGGGCGCAGACTCGGGCGGTGCAGGCTCGGGCAGCCCGGGCTCCGGCGGGGGCGGCGGCTCCGCGGTGCTGACCTGGGTCGCCGGCGCGGGCACGGCGATCGAGCGGGACGGCAAGCTGTACGAGGTCAACGGCAAACCGGTACGTCTCATGTACGGCAGCACCCCCGTGTACCGGGCCATGAAGTCCGGGGACAAGGGCGACGACGTCAAGCAGCTGAAGTCCAACCTGCTGGCCCTCGGCCTCGGCACCGGCCTCGACGCCTCCGACGGCACCTTCACGGCGGGCACGGCCACCGCCGTGAAGCGCTGGCAGAAGTCGCACGGCATGAAGGAGACGGGCGAGGTCGGCAAGGACGACATCGCCTTCGCGTCCGGTCCGCAGCGGGTGCAGAAGAACGACATGGCGGTCGGCGACGACGCCGGCGCGGGCAAACCCGTGATGACCCTGACCGGGACCGAGCGGATGGTCCGCTTCCAACTGGAGGTGGCCAAGGCGGGCGCGGCCAAGGTCGGCGACCAGGTCACCGTGACCCTGCCCGGCGGCGGCACGGCCACGGGCAGGATCGAGTCGATCGGCAACACCGCCAACCCCGACGACCCTGGCACGGGCGGCTCCGGGGGCGGGGGCGGGGGTGGCGGCGACAAGAAGCCGAAGGTCGACGTCAGCGTCACCCTCGACAACGCCTCCGACGCCAAGGGCCCGGACCAGGCCCCGGTGTCGGTGAACCTGACCGGCGAGACCCGCAAGGGCGTGCTCTCCGTACCGGTCAACGCACTGCTCGCGCTCTCCGGCGGAGGGTTCGGCGTCCAGGTCGTCGAGGACGGCAAGGTGCGCGAGGTCAAGGTCGAACTCGGCATGTTCGGCAAGGGCCGGGTCGAAGTGAAGGGGGACTCCCTCAAGGAGGGAACGCAGGTAGGGGTCCCGAAATCATGAACACGCACGCCCGCCCGGTCGTCGAACTGACCGACGTCACCAAGGAGTACCCCGGCCCGGTCCACGCCCTGCGCGGGGTGGACCTGACCGTCATGAGCGGCGAACTCCTCGCCATCGTCGGCCCGTCCGGCTCCGGCAAGTCCACCCTGCTTCACATCGTCGGCACGCTGGACCGCCCGACCGCCGGACGGGTCGCCATCGCCGGGTACGACATCGCGACCCTCTCCGACCGGGCCCTGTCGGCCCTGCGCTCGCGCCACGTCGGCTTCGTGTTCCAGTCCTTCCACCTCGTACCGGGCATCAGCGCCAAGGCGAACGTCGCCGAAGGACTGCTGTACTCCGGCCTCTCCCGGGCCGAGCGCGGCCGCCGCGCCGAGCACGCGCTGGAGCGGGTCGGCCTCGGCGACCGCATGGACCACCGGCCGCACGAACTCTCCGGCGGACAGAAACAGCGCGTGGCCATCGCCCGGGCGGTGGCGGGCGAGCCGGACCTGCTGCTCGCCGACGAGCCGACAGGCGCGCTGGACACGGCGTCCGGCGAATCGGTGATGGAGCTGCTCCACGAGCTGAACCGGGACGGGGCCACCATCGCCGTGATCACCCACGACAACGAGATCGCCGCCAGCCTGCCCCGGCAGGTGCGCATCCGCGACGGCGAGATCGTCGCGGACGTGTGGAACGCGGCGGCCGCGTCCGGGGCGGGTGTCGCGTGAGGCGCGCCGGTACGAGTACCCGTGCCCGCAAGCTGACACCGCCGCGGCTGCGGCCCCGGGACGTCCTCCACGTGGGGTCGGCCGGGCTGCGCTCCCGCCCCATGCGGGTGTTCCTGTCCGCGCTCGGGATCGCGATCGGCATCGCGACGATGATCGCGGTGGTCGGCATCTCGTCCTCCAGCCAGGCCAAGCTGCTGCGCGAACTCGACAAGCTGGGCACGAACATGCTGGTCGCGACCCCGGGTCAGTCGATGTTCTCGGGCCAGGACACCAAGCTGCCGAAGGAGGCCCCGGGCATGATCGCCCGTATCGACGGGGTCGAGTCGGTCGGCACGACGGGCGACGTACCGGAGGCAGTGCGGCGCAGCGAGAACATCCCGAAGGAGGAGACCGGCGGCATCGCCCTGAAGGCCGCCAAGGACGACCTGCTGGGGACCCTCCGCGCGCGGATGCGCAGCGGCACGTGGCTCAACGACGCCACCGGCCGCTACCCGTCGGTCGTGCTCGGCAACGTCACCGCCGAGCGCCTCGGCATCACCGAGCCGGGGCGGCAGGTCTTCATCGCCGGCCAGTACTTCACAGTCATCGGCATCCTCGACCCCATCCCGCTCGCCCCCGAGATCGAGCGCTCCGCGCTGATCGGATGGGACGCGGCGCAGGAGCTGCTGGGCTTCGACGGGCACCCGACGGCGGTCTACGAGCGCTCGGCGGACGACCGGGTCGCCGAAGTCCGCGCGCTCATGGGCAAGACGGCCAACCCGCAGTCGCCGAGCACGGTCTCGGTGACCGACCCTTCGGCGGCGCTCCAGGCGAAGGCCGCCACCGAGGGTGCCTTCAGCACCCTCCTCCTGGGCCTGGGCGGCATCGCCCTGCTGGTGGGCGGGGTCGGCGTGGCCAACACCATGATCATCTCGGTACTGGAACGCCGCCACGAGATCGGCCTGCGGCGGTCGCTGGGCGCGACGAAGGGGCAGATCCGCATCCAGTTCGTCACCGAGTCCCTGCTCCTGTCCGGCCTGGGCGGCCTGGCGGGCATCGCCCTCGGCGGCGCGGCCACCGGCATCTACGCCCGCGCCGGCGACCTCCCCTGGGTGGTCCCCCTCTGGGCGGTCACAGGCGGCTTCGCCGCCACCCTGGCCATCGGCACCCTGGCGGGCCTCTACCCAGCGGTCCGTGCGGCCCGCCTGTCCCCGACGCTGGCACTACAGGCGGGGTGAGGGGGCGGGGGCGGGGGCGGCGGGGCGGGGGCGTGAGGGGCGGGTCGGGCGCGGGGTTTTGCGGTGCTGCTCCTGGGCGGGGGCGTTGACGGGTTTGGGGGGTTCCCGTCAGTCCCAGCGTCTCTCCGTGTCGGTCCGCCCTGTCAAGGGCGCTCCTTCGTCGCGTCGCTGCGCGATGGCCTTCGGCCACCCTTGACAGGCCGGCCCGCCACGGAAAGACAGGACTGTCGGGAACCCCCCAAAAGAACGGGCCGGGTGCTGATCCATGCCTTCCCGGCCCGGAACTCCCATGCAGGGCGGAACCCACCTGCGGGGACCAAAGACGACCCCAACCTGCCCCAAACAGCGGTGAGATGATCCTGGCGGGGGGTCAGGCGCCCCAAATCGCTACGCGCTCCTCGCGAATAGCGTCCGACGACCGTCTGGGGTTGGACATAAGCCGCCCACAATCGCTACGCGCTCCTCGACGACGGCGTCAGCGACCCTCTTGGGCTGGACATAAGCCGCCCACAATCGCTACGCGCTCCTCCAGGACGGCGTCAGCGGCCGTCTGTGGCTGGACATAGGCCGCCAACGATCGCTCGTGCTCCTCCGAGACGGCGACTGCAGGCTGCCAGTCCGCCCGCTGTCCCGGTGTGACGATCAGGGAGAGCGGGCGGCAGCGGCCGTCCGCGCTCAGGTGGAGCTTCGTGGAACCCGCCCCGCCACGGCCGAGGCCCTCACCTCCTGCACCACCTCCACCAGGCGGGCGACGAGGCCTCTGCCGCGATTCTTCACTCTGGCGTTCTACTGCTGCGTCCCCCTTTGAGGCGGGGTGGAGTCGACGGAGAGGTCCCAAGCGATCTCACCCGCTTCGTCAGCCTCGGCCTGGACCTGCTGGAGCAGGCGTTCCTTGGTTCCGTCGGCCGACCACAGCCGGTGACGTTCGTAAACCGCCTTCCACGGCCCGAACCGTTCGGGCAGGTCACGCCACTGGACCCCGGTCCGTACCCGGTGCAAAATCCCGTCGATCACCTGCCACAACGTCTGTTGCTGACCGGCAGGAACGGCCGTAGCCGTTCCCACTCCGCATCCGTCAGATCGCGCCGCCCCCTGTCATCCCCAAACGACGAGCAGACGGGACTCGATCGGGGGTTACGCCTGTGGTGGGCCCATGACGGACTGGCCGATCTGCTCTGCCAGCCAGGAGGCGTGTCGCTCCTCGGACCCATCGCGATTCCTGCGGCGCACGTGGACGAGCACAGTGTGGTCATCGGAGCGTTCGTCGAGGCTTTGGGTTCGGCAGTTGAACAGCAGCGAAACCCGGGCGTTGTTGGCTTCACCGGGGATGCCACGGTCCGGTACGTCGGGCCAGATCAAGCTCGACCACCAGATCTCGCCGATGTTCGCTCCAACCAAGGCGGCGAACTCTTCCTCGATGCTGTCAACGGCCCGGTATTCCATCGATGCCCAAAGCGGCAGGTGGGAGGCAAGGAAGTCCGGATCACTGGAGAGCTCGGGCGCGTGGACACCGCCGTGCAAGCCCGTCGGGTCGGAAGGATCCCGCGCCCATTCCTCGACATCCTCTTTCCGGAACCAGGCGTCCGGCAGCGCCTCGCGTATCCGCAACACTTCCGTGACGGTGCACAGCTCGACGTCCACTGACACCTCCGTGTACTGCTGGTCACCCACTGCCACAAGCTGACGCGCCACACGCAGAGCCAGTATCGGGTCGGTGGTTCGGAAGACCGGGTAGGCGATGGGGTTGGACATGCGAGCACTCTGTCACGACCAGCATCGAACCAAGATTCTTTTGAGGCCGTTGGGAGGCCGGTGGGCCTCTGACGGAGTCTGAGGTTGATGGATCCGGCCTCACGCTCCACCTGGACCGTTTCCCCCCTCCGGCAGGCCCCAACGGGCCCCACCCGCCCCACGAACCACAACAGCCCCAGACCGGGGCCAGTCGCGGGCGGTGGGAGGGCCTGAAGGTCGTGGGCGGCCTCTGCCCGGCCCTAGACGGGTGTCAGTCTCCGTCGTTGAGGGGCGTGAGGGTCGTGGTCGGCCCATGACCAGCCGCAGACGAGGGTCAGTCGCG
>NZ_JBFBBA010000065.1:0-26917 GCF_040682455.1 Streptomyces sp. NPDC051183 | reverse complement strand
CGGCCTGCGCTGCTTGCGCGGGCAGCTTCCCGAGGTGGTCGAGGTCTTTGCGGGCCTGGCGGATCGCCGCGTCAGCGGCGGCCGGGGACCGCTTGCCCTTCGGCATCATCTGCCACCAGGAGTGCAGGCAGTTCCACATGGTGCGGGCCGCGTGCGCCTGATCGTCCATGACCTGGATCTCGGCAGGCGACAGCGCCAGACGGGCACGGTGCCCGAACTGCCGCTTCTCTGTGCCGAGTTCCGAAATCATGCGATCACTCTATCGTTTGGTCCATGTCACCAAGGTGGAATCCGAACCCCGACGTACGCACCGGCCGTCACGTCGTCTACAACCTGCACGTCCACTTGGTTTTCGTCACGAAGTACCGGCACAAGGCCATGACGGACGCCATGCTGACGCGATGCGAAGAGATCATGCGGGAGGTATGCGAAGACTTCGAGGCCGAGCTCAAGCAGTTCAACGGCGAGGACGACCACGTTCACCTGCTCGTGCACTACCCGCCCAAGGTCGGGCGGCCGAGGACATCGACGGGTCGAAGACTGCCACGTTCGGGCCGAGATCGACGTCCCCGGGTCCGGTGGCGACCGGCACGACCTGGAAGCGCTGGGCCGCGGTGCCGTTGCAGGTGTACTGGACCAGCTGGACACTGTCGGCCGTCGAGGCGGCCGGGACGTCGAGGCACTTGCCGCTGTGCCGGCTGACGAAGCGGTAGGCGCCGCCGCCCTCGTCGACGGCCTGCCACTGCTGGTTGCCGCCGCCGCCGTACGTCCACAGGTGCACGGCCGCGTTGTCGGCCGTGGACGTGTTGCTCACGTCCACCACCTGGTTGCCGTCGTTGCGGTTGCCGATCCGCACGAAGCCGTCGCCGGTCGGTGTGAAACTCCACTGCTGGGCGGCGCTGTTGTTGCAACCGTACTGCTGCACGGCCGTGCCGTTCGCGGTCGCGGCCGATCGCGCGTCCAGGCATTTGCCGCTGCCGCTGTTCACCACCGTGGACCAGCCCGCAGGCAGGGCGGCGACGGCGGCCGCCGCGGACCGGGCCGGCGGGGTGGCGGCCCGGGTGGGCTGGACGGCGGTGAGGACCGAGGCGGCGCAGGCCGCGGCGACCGCGGCCGACAGCCAGGGTCCGGCGATCCGGATTCGGGAGCCGGCCGGGGACGGTGCCGCGGTCATCGGGTCACCGTCCACTTCTGGTTGGCGGCTCCGGTGCAGGTCCAGATCTGCAACCGGGTGCCGTTGGCGGAGCTGTTGCCCGTGGCGTCGAGGCATTTGTCCGCCTGCGGGTTCACGATGTCGCGCGCCGCGCTGACCGCCCACTGCTGGGCAGCCGTACCGTTGCAGTCCCACAGCTGGGTGCGCGTGCCGTCGGCCGTCCCGCCCGAGGCCACGTCCAGGCACTTGCCCAGCGCCCGGATCGTGCCGTCGGAGCCCACTGACCAGTTCTGCGCCGCGGTCCCGTTGCAGTCGTAGAGCTGCACCGCCGTACCGTTCGCCGTGTTGGCCGCCGCGACGTCCGCGCACTTGCCGCCGAGGCCCGTGATGGTCCCGCTGCCCGTCGGCGGGGCGGGGTCGGTGGTGACGCGGACGTAGTCGACCAGGAGCTGCTGGGGGAAGGCCGTGCTGCCGTCGGGGTCTCCGGGCCAGTAGCCGCCGACCGCGAGGTTGAGGATCAGGAAGAAGGGCTTGTCGAAGACCCACTGCCGGCCGCCGAGGTCGGCGGGGGTGCGCCGCTGGTACACGGCGCCGTCCACGGACCAGGTGACGGCGTTCGGGCTCCAGTCGACGGCGAAGGTGTGGAAGGCGTCGGCGAACGCCTGGCCGCCGGGCAGGGTGTACCCGGCGCCGATGCCGCCGGAGCCGGAGTACCCGGGACCGTGGAGGGTGCCGTGGACGGTGGACGGTTCGAAGCCCACGTTCTCCATCACGTCGATCTCGCCCGAGGCGGGCCATCCGACCTGGCCGATGTCCTGGCCCAGCATCCAGAACGCGGGCCACATGCCCTGCCCGCGCGGAACCTTCATCCGGGCCTCGACGCGCCCGTACGTCGTGGTGAACCGGCCGGAGGTGTTCAGCCTGGCGGAGGTGTACTCGCACCTTCCGTACCAGCACTGGTAGTTGTCGGAGTTCTCCCGGCGGGCGGTGATGACCAGGTGGCCCTGCCCGTCGAGGGCGGCGTTGCGGTTGCCCGCGGTGTAGAACTGCCGCTCGTGGTTGTTGACGTTGTCGCCCGTCTCGATCTGCCACTTCCCGCCGTTGACGGCGGAGCCCGCGGGCCCGTCGAACTCGTCGGAGAACGTGACGGCGGCAGCGGCGGCCGGAGCGGGGGCGGGGGCGTTCACCGTGGATACGCCCTGCGCCGGTCCGGTGGACAGCGACGCGAGGGCGAGGACCGAGGCCAGGGACAGCAGCAGGCGCCGGGGGAAGCGCGGGGAGTCCATGACTCTCCCTTCCAGGAGCATGGCGATCTGCGCAGCTCAGCATGCGCATGACATCTTCAGACGCCATGCGGAACCGTGCGACTTCTGCGCCGACCGGGGGTGGGGGGATGCAAGCGGAGCCGGGAGGTGCTTAGTTCACTACGTGATTTAAGAAGTGAACAAAATTCCTGTCAAGGGTGGGGGCGCATCACATTTCATGAAGGCGCCCGCCTCGTGGGGCCTATCCGTTGTCGCCGATGCGTACGAGCGCGAGGGTGATGTTGTCCGGGCCACCGGCCTCGATGGCGGCCTTCCACAGCTCGAAGGCGGCCCTGCCGTCGTCGTGCACCCTCAGCACGCACTCGATCTCCTCGTCGGGCAAGGGGTCGGTGAGCCCGTCGCTGCACACCAGGTAGCGGTCGCCCACGGAGAGCGCGAAGGCCGCCACGTGGGGCGTGACCGCGCCGAACGCCCGGGTGCCGCCGAGCGTCTGCGTCACGGCCGATGTGGTGCGCCGGCCGGGCTCCGGAGGCGGGCTGTCGTCCACGCTCACCTGGCGGAGTGCGCCGCGGGACGCGTCGTACACCTTGCTGTCACCGACGTTGAACACCAGGAGCGCATCCGCCAGGACGAGCGCGCCCGCGACCGTGGTTCCCATGGTCACCAGCTCCGGGCGCCCGGCGGCCGCCGAGTACACCTCGTCATTGCACAGGTCCAGAGCGTCACCGAGGGCGCTCGCGCCGTCCAGCGAGGGCCCGAGCGAGGAGAGCCGCCGGACGGTCAGGGCGCTGGCCACCTCGCCGGCGGGCTGCCCGCCGAGCCCGTCGGCGACCGCGACGACCAGCGGTCTGCCCAGCGGGAACACGAGGGTCTGCGGGGTGTCCGTCACGGTTCCGCACAGCGTCCACGGTCCCACGACCAGGCTGTCCTCGTTGTGCTCGCGAACCAGCCCGGCATGACTCAATGCGGTCACCGCTATGTACGGCACCCCTCCATTGTCGCGCCGACCCGGCCACTACGACGGACCCGTCGGAAACCAGCCGAAACCGAGAGCCGCCGCTCCGCCCCGGCCCGGCCTCCCCCAGGGGCCCGCACCGGGTGTCCGCCGGGCCCTGACGGCACGTACGCGGGAGCCGTCCGCCGTACGACGGGGCGGGATCACACATCATTTCCGGACAGGACCGTCAACGGTAACTCGACTGTCACGTCCGCATCATGACCTGTTGTCAAGACCCGTGCACGGAACCGATAGGATCCCGGGCTGTTGTCCAATGATCTTTCGTTTTCGATCGTTTGAGGGTTCTGATGGTTCGAGAGGGATCGTCGCCCGGAAGTCCAGGGCCCGCCACACCCGTCGTATGGGCGCTGCCCGTCCTGGTGACCGCAGCGGTCGCAGCGGCCGCCGTGGCCGTGGTGTCCGCACCTGCCCGTACCCCCGTGGCCTGGATCGGCGCCGCGGCCTTCGTCGCGGTCGCCCTCGCCTGTGGTGAGGCCGCCCGGCGCGGCAAGGCGGTGGCCGCACTGCGGGCGACCGTGGCCGCGCAGGAGGCGGCGCTGGCGCGACAGCAGGCCGAGACCGTCCGGCTGGCCGGGACTCTGCTGCCCGACGTCGTGGAGCGGCTGCGCAAGGGTGAGTTCCCCGAGGACGTGCTCACCTCCCTGGAAGACCCCGGCATCCACCAGCCCGGTCTGGCCCCCGAGTTCAGGAACGCCCACCACGCCGTGCTGCGCTCGGTGCTCGACGCGGTGGTCGCGGAGGAGGACCTGCGCGACTCCGCACAGCGCGCCTTCGTGAACATCGCCCGCCGCGTCCAGGCCATCGTGCACCAACAGGCCCAGGAACTGCGCGAGATGGAGGACCGCCACGGCCAGACCCCGGCCGTCTTCGGCGACCTGCTGCGGCTCGACCACGGCACCGCCCTGATCGGCCGGCTCGCCGACTCCATCGCCGTGCTCGGCGGCGCGCGGCCCGGCCGCCAGTGGAGCCGGGCCGTACCCCTGTACAGCGTGCTGCGCGGCGCCATGTCCCGGATCATCGACTACCAGCGCGTGGAGCTCCACTCCGTCTCGCAGGTCGCCGTCGTCGGGCCCGCGGTCGAGCCGCTCATCCACGCGCTGGCCGAGCTGCTCGACAACGCCACCCGTTACTCCCCGCCCCAGACGAAGGTCCACCTGACCGCCGTCGAGGTGAACTCGGGCATCGCCATCGAGATCGAGGACGGCGGCCTGAGCATGAGCGAGGAGGCCCGCAAGCGGGCCGAGCGCATGCTGCGCCAGGCGCAGGCGGGCATCGACCTCACCGACCTGGGCGAGACTCCGCGCCTGGGCCTCGCGGTGGTCGGCCGGCTCTCGCAGGCGTACGACTTCCGCGTGTCGCTGCGCTCTTCGGCGTACGGCGGTGTGCGCGCGGTCGTCGTCGTCCCGCAGGGCCTGATCACCACCATCACCAGCGCCACCGGCGTCGCCCACGGCATCGGCGCCTCCTCCGGACCCCGGACGGCCCCGGACCAGGCCGCCCCGGACCAGGCCGCCCCGGACCAGGCCGCCCCGGACCGGGCGGCCCAGGCACCGCGGCTCCCGCGCCCTGCCACGGGTCCGCAGCTGCCGGCGGCCACGGATGCCGACGCGGACGCGGCCGACGAGGTCCCCGCCGTGACCGAGCGGACCGCGAACGGGCTGCCGCAGCGCCGCCGCAAGGTCCGCGCCACGGTGCCCGCCGAACCCGCCGCCGTCCCGGCCACCACCCCGGCGGCCGCCGCCGCGGCCCCGGAACCGGCGGAAGCACAGCCGGGCCTGTGGCTGGCCGCCTTCCAGAGCGGCCTGTCCGGGGACAGCCAGACCACTGCAGGGCAGAACACAGACGTCTCGCCGGCCTCGGCGAGCAAGGGGGAACAGCCGTGAGTCAGCAGCAGACCAATATGGACTGGATGCTCAAGGACCTGGCCGAGAGCGTTCCGCAGACCCGGCACGTCATCGTGCTCTCCGCCGACGGCCTGCGGATGGCCCAGTACGGTGCGGAGACGGACACGGCCGACCGGCTCGCCGCCGCCTGCGCCGGCCTGCAGAGCCTCGCCGGCGCGGTCGCCTCCGAACTCCCCCACAGCAACGGCCGGATGCGGCTGGTCGTGATCGAGATGGACGGCGGCTTCTTCTACCTGATGGCGGCGGGCGCCGGGGCCTACCTGGCGGTGCTGGCCGACGAGGGCGTCGACGCCGGGCTGATGGGCCAGCGCATGCGCGACCTGGTGGCGCGGATCGGAGAGCACCTCAGCAGCCCGCCGCGCAGCGACAGGCAGACCGCGTGAGCCATCCCGGGGGCCGCGACTGGGAGGACGGAATCCCCGAGCGGCTCTACGTCATCACGGGCGGTCGCAGTGGACCGTTAGTCCCCACCGACCTCGACCTGGTCACGCTGATCGTCGCCAGGTCGGGGCCCCGTCCCGGCATGCAGCCGGAGCACGCGGCGATCATGCGGCTGTGCCAGGCCCCGCTCTCGGTGGCCGAGATCTCCGCGTACCTCGGTCTCCCGGTGAGCGTGGTGACCGTGCTGCTCGACGATCTGCTCACCGCGGGCCAGGTGCTCTCTCGCGCACCCGTCACCCGTGCCCAACTCCCCGACCTGGCATTGATTGAGGCAGTGATCGATGGACTACGAAAGCTCTGAGCTGCGCGCGGGGCCGCGGCGCGAGGACATACTGCCGGCCACGGCCGCCGCCGCGGTCAAGGTGGTGATCGTGGGCGGTTTCGGGGTCGGCAAGACGACCCTGGTCGGCGCCGTGAGCGAGATCCGGCCCCTGACCACCGAGGAGACGATGACCCAGGCCGGGGTCGGCGTCGACGACACCGCGGGCGTGGAGCGCAAGAGCTCCACCACCGTGGCCATGGACTTCGGCCGGATCAGCATCAACGAGGAACTGGTGCTGTACCTCTTCGGCACCCCCGGCCAGCAGCGCTTCTGGTTCCTGTGGCACGGCCTGTTCGAAGGTGCGCTGGGCGCGGTGGTCCTGGTCGACACCCGCAGGCTGGAGGTCAGCTTCGACGTGATCGGCCGGCTGGAGGAGCGCGGGGTGCCCTTCGTGGTCGCCGTCAACTCCTTCCCCGATGCGCCCGAGCACCCCCTTGAGGAGCTTCGCAGCGCCCTCGACCTGCCCGCGTCCGTACCTCTGGTCGTCTGTGACGCCCGGCGGCGCGATTCGAGCCGTGACGTCCTGATGACGCTGATGCGCTACCTGCATTCCCTCGCCGTGACCCCGGAGACATCGTGAGCACTCCCCCGAACCCGGCCGTCCCTCCCCCGGGCTGCCCCGCACACCGGCTCTACGGCCCCGAGGCCGAGGCCGACCCCATGGGCCTGTACGAGAAGCTGCGCGCCGAGCACGGCACCGTGGCCCCCGTGCTCGTCCAGGGCGACCTGCCGGCGTGGCTGGTGCTCGGCCACCGCGAGAACCTCGACGTGGCACGCACCCCGTCCCGCTTCTCCCGCGACCCGCGCCGCTGGCGGGACCAGCAGGAGGGGCGGGTCCCGGCTGATCACCCGCTCACGCCGATGACCGCGTGGCAGCCCGTGTGCCACCTGGTCGACGGCGCCGAGCACGAGCGGCTGCGCGGAGCGGTCACCGAGTCCCTGGAGCGCTTCGACCGGCGCGGCGTACGGCGGTACGTCAAGCGCTTCGCGGACCAGCTCATCGACGGGTTCATCGAGTCCGGAAAGGGCGACCTCGTCGCGGACTTCGCCGAGCCGCTGCCGATGCTGGTGATGACCCAGCTGGTCGGGGCACCGGACTCGTACGGTCCGCGCCTTGTCGAGGCAGCCCGCGACATGCTGCAGGGCACTGCGACCGCCGTCGCCAGCAACACGTACGTGACGGAGACGCTGCGCGAGCTCGTGCAGCGCAAGCGGGCGGTGCCCGGCCAGGACTTCACCACGTGGATGGCGGAGCACCCGACGGCGCTGAGCGACGACGAGATCGTGGAGCACCTGCGCCTGGTGATGATCGCGGCGTTCGAGTCGACCGCCAACCTGATCGCGAACACCCTGCGCGTGGTGCTCACCGACCGCCGGTTCCGCGCGAACCTCTCCGGCGGCCACATGACCCTGCCCGACGCCCTGGAACAGGTCCTGTGGGACGAGCCTCCGTTCACCACGATCCTGGGTCGCTGGGCCACCGGCGACACCGAGCTCGGCGGGGCGCAGATCAAGGCCGGGGACATGCTGCTGCTGGGCCTCGCGCCGGGGAACATCGATCCGCAGATCCGACCCGATCTGACGGTGCCCGTCCAGGGCAACCGCTCCCACCTGTCCTTCAGCAGCGGTCCCCACGAGTGCCCCGGTCAGGACATCGGCCGGGCCATCGCCGACACCGGGATCGACTCCCTGCTGACCCGGCTGCCCGATCTGGAGCTGGACGTCCCCGAGGACGGGCTGCGCTGGACGTCCTCTCTCATGTCCCGTCACCTGGTCGCCCTCCCGGTGCGGTTCACCCCGCAGGGCACCTCGGTCACCGGGACCAACCGGGCTCCGGCAGCGGCGCGCGACGCCGTGCCGGAGGCCCCCCTTTCCGGGGAGCGACCCGCTGTGCGGGTGCCGTGGTGGAAGCGGCTGCTGGGCCGCCGCTGACTTTCGCGGGTCAGTCGTCGAGCTGCTGCCACCACCAGGCGAGAGCCGGTACCGGCGGCGGCTCGACCCCCGTGTCGCTGGGGGTGCCGCTCCAGTCGATCTCGAACCGGGCGCCGTCCACCGGCAGTTCGTTGCGGTTGCGCGGACTGGCGTAGCGCGGCGCCAGGCAGTGGTATTCCAGGTCGCCCGCGATCCAGTGCTCCAGCGAGACGAGGTAGCGGCTCAGCTGTTCGCCCGCGCCACGGCCGAGCTGCTCGCGCAGCCGGACGAACAGGCTCACCGTGCGGTCCCGCAGGGCGAACGCGGCGGGCAGCGCCTCGGCCGGGGTGCACCCGTTCCGCGCGGCCAGGACGTTGATGAGGTTCTGCTCCCACGGGACGTGGTGGTCGTCCTTGTTGTAGGAGAACAGGTCGTTGTCGCAACTGACGATGAACCCGGCTGCGTCCGTGAGTGCCTGGACGGGCGCCGAGTAGAGCTCGTCGCCCGGCACGGAGATCCCGTTCGCCACATCGCACCAGGTGAGCGTGAACCGGGTGCCGTTGCTCGAGATCCGCGCCGCCACGAAGTCGTTCAGGCTCGGCATGATGCCCCGCTCGGCATTGGCGGTCTGCCAGCTGGCGCCCGCCACCCAGTCCCGGATGCCCTCGGTGAAACGGCGCAACTGCACGGGAGCGAGCATCTCCCGGGTGCGGGCCGCGAGGTCTTCCAGGGCGGCGGTGTGCGGTCCCGGCGGAAGGAGGCCGGAGCCCGGTGCCTCGACGGTGCGGACCAGCCTGGCGCCGTGGTCCACGACGGAGGCCGTGCTCGACGCACCCGTATTGGAGTCCTGCCAGTCGTCGGCGGAGAAGGCCCAGTAGTTCCACTGGGTGAAGAGCACCATCGGCTCGATCTCGCCGTACGGGATGATCCTGCTGGTGAAGTCGGCGCTGCGGGTGGCCAGCCCCCAGGCCCGCTCGGTTTCGTCCGGGTAGAGCCCGACCGCGTCGATCCAGGTGATGGCCCGCTTCTCGATCTCCGCAGCCGCGGGATGGACGAGGCCCTGCTCGAAGGGGCAGTAGAACGGAGGCAGTTGCCATCCGATGCGGGAGGGACGGGCGCGCTCGGCGTACGCAGCGGGCATCGTCACTTCCCCCCGGCCGACCGGAAGAGCAGCAGCCGGGTCTCCAGCGCGTGGTCGCGCCAGATCCGGAAGAGTTTGCCGTGCGTGATCGTGGACTCCTGGAGCCGCTCTCGCGACCAGCAGGGCTCGGTGCCGGGCTGCGCGGAGCCGCGGTCCAGGCGGTCCAGTTCCGCGGTGTTCCAGGCCATGGACTGCACCCAGAACTCGGCGACCCGGTCGGTGACGTCCTCGTCCTGCTCCAGCTCGAAGCCCGCGGCCTCGGCGGCGGCTATGTACTCGGTGAGGGTGCCCAGGCGCGTCTTGTAGTAGCCGTCGATGAATCCGGTCCACTCCGGCCGGCAGACGAAGTGCTCCTGGATCCCGAACCAGCCGCCCGGCTTCAGCGCCTTGGCGACGACCTGGAAGAGCCGCTCGCGGTCCATGTAGCCGGTGCTCTCATTGGCGTACGCGGCGTCGTAGCGCCGTGCCGTGGTGAAGTCGTGGACGTCGGCGAGCAGCGGGGTGACCCGGTCGGACACTCCGGCCAGCCGGGCGAAGTCGGCGATGACGGGTACGTGGTCCGCGGCGACCGTGAGGCCGGTGACGCTCGCGCCGTGCTCCTGCGCCCAGTACAGCGAACCGCCGCCGACCCCGCAGCCGATGTCGAGGACGCGGGCGGGCGGGTTCTCGTACGCGCCCCAGGTGCGGGCGGCGTGCTCGACTATCGCTTCCTGGGCCCCGACGATGCGGCGCTTGAGGACGCTCTGGGAGACGGTGGTGTTCGGCGTCTCACCCTGGGCGAAGAGCCCCACGTGGAAGTGGACTCGCGGCCCGGGCCCGTATTTGTGAAGGATGTCGGCCGTCTTGCGTCTGTAGTAGAGCGGCACCTGGGTCTGATCGAACGCCTGGCCACCAGTGGGGGGCTGGATGACGAGGTTGCTGTCCATCGGTTCTCCGGTCTTGCGGTCACGTGGGGGTGTTTCTCGGCCGCCCCACTCTGCCCATGAATGGTCGACAAAACGCTTCAACCACCTGGGCCTTGAGCATAGTCACACCTGAAACAGTCACATTTACGACGTACTTGACCGGCCGGGGCGCAATCGCCTGCACACTGCCGCCATGATGTTCGAACTCCCTCCGGAAGACCGGGCCCTGAGCCCGGTCACGGGCTACACCCGCGACCACTGGGAAGCGCTCGCCGACGCACTGGTACGGGCCGCCCGGCGCTGCGCCACCCCGGGCGGGGCCCTGCTCGACCTCCCGGGCCGGCCGTCCTCGTCCGGCACCCGGTCCGACGGCCTGGAGGGCTACGCCCGCACCTTCCTCGCCGTCGCCTTCCGCACCGCCGGGGCGCAGGGCCGCGATCCCCTCGGGCTGCTGGAGCGGTACGCCGACGGGCTGGCGGCGGGGACCCGGACACCCGGCCGGGAGGACGCCGAATCCTGGCCCCTCGTACTCGACTACACCGTGCAGGGGCAGCCGATGGTCGAGGCCGCGTCCGTCGCGCTGGCCCTGCGCCTGACCCGGCGGTGGCTGTGGGACCGGCTCGACGGGGCCGTGCAGGACCGGGCGGAGGCCTGGCTGCGCGGGGCGCTGCGCCACCGTCCGGTCCCCAACAACTGGTACCTCTTCCCGCTGACGGTGGCCGGGTTCCTGGACTCGGTCGGGCGCGGGGACGGGGAGACCCACGGGGCCGTGCAACGCGGGCTGGACCTCCTGGAGGCCTGGTACCGGGGCGACGGCTGGTACTCGGACGGCGAGGGCCGGGCCTTCGACCACTACAACGGATGGGCCCTGCACTTCTACCCGGTGCTGCACGCCTGGCTCGCGGACGACCGGCACCTGCTCGAACTCCTCGGCCCCCGGCTGCGCTCCCATCTGGACGGCTACGGCCTGCTGTTCGGCTCGGACGGTGCGCCGGTCCACTTCGGGCGCTCGCTGACGTACCGCTTCGCGGCGGGCGCCGCGGTCGGGCTGGGCGCCCTGACCGGCCACACCCCGCTCCCGGCCGGCGCCTCCCGGACGCTGGTCAGCGGGTGCCTGCGGCACTTCCTCGACCGCGGGGCACTGGACGGGGACGGGCTGCTTCCGCCGGGCTGGTACGGCCCGCACGAGGCGACCCTCCAGGGCTACTCGGGTCCCGCGTCGCCCTACTGGGCGTCGAAGGCGTTCGTCTCGCTGCTGGCCCCCGCGGACCACCCGTTGTGGACGCGGTGCGAGGAACCGCCGCCGGTCGCGGGCCCCGACCGGGCCCTGGCCCTGCGGGCGCCCGGCCTGCTGATCCAGACCACCGGGGGCGACGGCGGACCCGGAGCCCGAGCCGGTGCGCGCGCCGCAGGGCACCGCGTACACGCGCCGGGCGCTGGTGCCCCGGCTCTCGGGCGGGGCCGACGGGACGGGCACCTTCGTGGCGCTCGCCTCGCTCGGGGCGCAGCGGGACGGCGTCCCCCTGTACGACGTGGCCCGGGTGACCGACGCGGGCCCGGACGGCGTCGAAGTCCGCTGGAACTCCGACGGCCTTCGCACACGCATCGACTTCGCTCCGCTCTTCCTGGTCTCGCGGCCCGTTACGGACGGCGCTCCGGAAGACCTAAGCTCTTGATCGTTCCGGCTGCCAACCGACCGGGTCTCCGCACGACTCGGCAGCCGCGGACACTTCTCCTCCCGTACCGAATGAGTCGAGGGAACACGTGCTCATCCCCATGAACCGACGTCTTGCCGCAAGCGCCGCCCTGCTGGCCGTGGTGGCCGGTGTGGCTCCGGCCACCGCCGCCCACGCCGCGCCGGCCCTCAGCACCGAGGCCTCGCAGGCCGCGCAGGCCGCGCAGCCGGGCCTGCCGGCGCCCGATCTCGAAGCCCTGCTCAAGGCGTTGCAGAACACGACCGACGCCGGCGCGCCCGGCGCGATGGCCCGCATCACCGGCGTGGACGGGGTCCAGAGCAAGACGCTGGGCGTACGCGACAAGACCACCGGCGAGGCCATGGACACCAAGGCCCGGTTCCGGATCGGCAGCGTCACCAAGACGTTCTCGACCGTCGTGCTGCTGCAGCTGGTCGCCGAGAAGAAGATCGAGCTGGACACCGCGGTCAACCACTACCTGCCGGGTCTGCTGCCCGACGACCGGATCACCGTGCGCCACCTGCTGACCCACCGCAGCGGCCTGGCGGACTACACGAACGCCATGTTCGACAAGACCGTCCCCGGCTTCGAGGCGGTCCGGAACAAGGTGTTCGGCTACGACGAGCTGGTCAAGCTCTCGCTGAGCGAGCCGCGCACCACCGAACCCGGCGCGTCGTACAAGTACTCGAACACCAACTTCGTCGTCGTCGGCATGCTCATCGAGAAGGCGACCGGGCGCCCGGTCGCCAAGGAGTACGACCGCCGCATCATCAAGCGCCTCGGCCTGCGCAACACCTCCTACGTTCACCCGTCGACGGAGATCAAGGGGCTGCACGCCCACGGCTACCTGACCCCCGACGAGGCCGGCGCGCCCCTGGTCGACTCCACCGAGCAGACGGTGTCCTGGGCGCAGTCCGCGGGCGCGATGATCTCGAACGCGGCCGACCTCAGCACCTTCATGTCCGCGCTGGTAAGCGGGAGGCTGCTGCCGGCGAAGCAGTTGGACGCCATGCTGACGATGACCCCGACCGACGCGACCAACACCCGCTTCTACGGGCTGGGGCTGCGCCGCTACGACCTCTCCTGCGGCACGTCCGTCTACGGCCACACGGGCACCGTCCAGGGCTTCTACACCTACGCGTTCACCACCCGCGACGGCAAGCGCAGCCTCACCGCGATGGCGAACACCTCGAACCGCGGCCAGGCGAACACCGCCCTGGGCGGGACGCTCGAAGCGGCGTTCTGCGGCAAGAAGCCCGCGCCGGCGACGACCGCGCGCGGCCTCTCCGCCGCCCAGGACGCCCCGGCGGCCTCGGCGGCCCTGGCCCCGGCCGAGGTCGACCTGCCCGAGCGCAACGCGCGCTGATCCACCGGTGGCCGCCGCGGGCATCGCGCCCGCGGCGGCCACGACGGCGGCGGGGGTCACGTCCGTTACGGCGCCAGTTCCCTGGTGTCCAGCGGCAGGTGCCACAGGTTGCGGCGGTGTACGGCGTCCAGCTCGGCCTGGAGCGGCGGCGGAGGCACCGTCAGCACCGGGCAGACCGCGTGGGCCAGGCAGTAGCGGGCCACCGAGGGACGGGCCAGGCGGCGCAGCAGCGCCCGGGACCCGGCGCCCACCACCAGCAGGTCGTCGCCACCCCGGGCGGTGTCCACGAGCGCGGCGCCCGGGGTCGCCCGTACGGTCAGCCCGGCCGGCGTGACGCCCGCCGGGCCGGCCCCGAAGGCCAGGTCCAGGATCCGGCGCAGGCGCTCCGCCGCCGCCTCACGGCACTGCGCGAGCGCCGAGACGTTGCAGGAGTTGCGGCTGCCGAGTTCGCCGCCGGGAGCCTGCCAGGCCATGACCACCCACAGCTGGGCCTCGCGCGCCCGGGCCTCGGCGGCGGCTCGGTGCAATGCGGCCAGACTGCCCGGGGTGCCACTGACGCCGACCACGACTCTGCGCACGACGTGTCTCCTCTCCGCTGAACCGTCCTGGCCGTTCCCATGAAAGGGCCGGTCGCGCGGGTGCGGGCGGTTGCTGACGGCCCTTTGACGCCTCCCCCGGATTCCCTTGCGCCGCCTTGACACGGCGCTGGTCCCGCCCGGAGCCGGCCGTCAGCGATGCGTATGGACTCGGCCGCCCGGCGTATGGGACCCGTCAGGGGATGCAGACCGGCGGGCGGCGACGGGCATAGCTTCGGCGGCACGCCCCGGACCGGATCCCCGCACCCGGGGCGCCGATCACCGGACTTGGTTCCTCTGGGAGGGCCCCATGTGTTTGGTCCAGTACGCCGACGACCCCGAGCCTGAAGAACGCATCCCGGCCGGGCCCCTGTACGTGCCGGTCCGGCCGGGCGGAGCGCAGGTGACGGTACGGATGTTCCGCACCCCGCTCGGAGCTCGTACCGCCGTCGGCTTCACCGGTGCGGACCGGCTCGCCGCCACGCTGGGCGCGGCGCAGCCGTGGATCCGGCTCTCGGAGAGCGCGCTGCGCGCGATGGCCGAGCCGCTCGGGGTGGCCCTGGTGACCGTCGACCCGACGCTCACCGCGCCCGCGGTGAGCACGGCCCCGGGCGGGGCCGCGACCCCGGTCGCGGTCCCCGTACCGCAGGCCACCGGGACGGAGCGATGACCGACACCCTCGCCTGCGCGATCGAAGCGAGCGCCGATGACCTGGCGATATGGCCCGCCTCCACGACGCGGCTCCCGCACGGCGGACTGGCGGTCGGCGGCGTGTCCCTGGCCGAGGTGGCCGAGCGCTTCGACACCCCCGCCTACGTCCTGGACGAGGGCGAGGTGCGCGAGCGCTGCCGTGCCTACCGCGCCGCCTTCCCCGAAGGCGATGTGCTCTACGCCGCCAAGGCCTTCCTCTCCCGCGCGATGGTCCGCTGGGTCCGGGAGGAGGGGCTGGGCCTGGACGTCTGCTCGGCCGGGGAGCTGGAGCTCGCCGTGACCGCCGGCTTCCCGCCGGAGCGCATCGTGCTGCACGGCAACGCCAAGTCGCCGCGCGACATCGCCACGGCCCTGCGCCTCGGTGTGGGGCGGATCGTGATCGACAGCCCGTCCGAGATCGCCCGGATCGCCGCCGCGGTCGGTCCCACGGGGCACCAGAAGGTCATGGTGCGGGTGGTGCCCGGGGTGTCGGCCGGCGGCCACGAGAAGATCCGTACCGGTACGGACGGCCAGAAGTTCGGCCTGTCGCTCACCGACGGCTCGGCGCAGCACGCCGTCGCCCGGATCCTCGGCCAGCCGCAGCTCGAACTGGCCGGCCTGCACTGCCACATCGGCTCCCAGATCACCGACTGCAAGCCGTACGTCACCGCCGTGCGGCGGATGGTGGGCCTGCTGGCCCGGCTGCGCGACCTGCACGGCGTGACGCTCCCGGAGCTGGACCTGGGCGGGGGGCACGGCGTCGCGTACCGGCCGGGCGAGCCCGCCCTCGACCCGGCCGCGCTCGCCCGGCGGCTGCGCGCCGAGCTCACCCAGAGCTGCGCCGCCGCCGGGCTCCCGGTGCCGCGGCTCGCCGTCGAGCCGGGGCGGGCCATCGCGGGCCCGGCGGGGGTGGCCGTGTACCGGGTCCTCGCGGTGAAGCACACCGGCGCGAAGGTCTTCGTGGCCGTCGACGGGGGCATGAGCGACAACCCCCGGCCGGCGCTGTACGGCGTGCGCTACGCGCCGCGGCTCGTCGGCCGCAGGTCTGCCGCCGCGTCGCGCACCACCACGGTCGTGGGCCGCCACTGCGAGGCCGGTGACGTCCTCACCGCCGATGTGGAACTGCCCGGCGACATCCACCCCGGAGACCTGCTGGCCGTGCCGGTGGCGGGTGCGTACCAGCTGTCCATGGCCTCCGGGTACAACCTGGTCGGGCGCCCGCCGGTCGTCGCGGTCCACGAGGGGGCGGCGCGGCTGCTGGTGCGGCGCGAGACGCTGGAGGACTTCCGCGGCCGCGACATCGGCGAGTAGGGCCCCGACGAGCACGTTCGGCCCGCCTCCGGCTCGGGTTTCGGTGGATCCGACGATCCATCAGGTCATCCGTCCCGGACTATTGACTCTGCTTGCAATAGTCGCGATTCTCGACGCGATATTTGCGTGGGACATGACAATTCAAGCCGGAGGGGTGGCCTTGACCAGACACTCGTACACCAGGCGAAAGCCAATCGCGGTTCTGTCCCTGCTCCTCACCGTGCTGGCCGTGGCACTGGGCCCGACGCCCAGTGCCGTCTCGGCCGAGACGGACTGGTGGACCCCGTCCGCGCGGCCCGCGCCGGACGCCGCCGTCAACGTCACGGGTGAGCCCTTCAAGGGCACCGACGCCAACGGCCAGGTCAGGGGCTTCGTCGACGCCCACGACCACCTGATGGCCAACGAGGGCTTCGGCGGCCGGCTCATCTGCGGCAAGCCGTTCTCCGAGGCGGGGGTCGCCGACGCGCTCAAGGACTGCCCCGAGCACTACCCCGACGGCTCGCTCGCCATCTTCGACTTCATCACCAAGGGCGGCGACGGCAAGCACGACCCGAACGGATGGCCGACCTTCAAGGACTGGCCCGCCAACGACTCGCTCACCCACCAGCAGAACTACTACGCGTGGGTCGAGCGGGCCTGGCGCGGCGGCCAGCGGGTACTCGTCAACGACCTCGTCACGAACGGGGTGATCTGCTCGGTCTACTTCTTCAAGGACCGCAGCTGCGACGAGATGACCTCCATCCGCCTCCAGGCGAAGAAGACGTACGAGATGCAGGCGTACATCGACAAGATGTACGGCGGCGCGGGCAAGGGATGGTTCAGGATCGTCACCGACTCCGCGCAGGCCCGCCAGGTGATCGAGCAGGGCAAGCTGGCCGTCGTACTGGGGGTCGAGACCTCCGAGCCGTTCGGCTGCAAGCAGATCCTGGACATCTCTCAGTGCAGCAGGGAGGACATCGACCGGGGCCTGGACGAGTTGCACGGGCTCGGCGTGCGCAGCATGTTCCTGTGCCACAAGTTCGACAACGCCCTGTGCGGGGTCCGCTTCGACGAGGGCGCCCTGGGCACCGCGATCAACGTGGGCCAGTTCCTGTCCACCGGCACCTTCTGGAAGACGGAGAAGTGCGCCGGCCCGCAGCACGACAACCCGATCGGGCTCGCGGCCGCGCCCTCGGCGCAGAAGGAGCTGCCGCAGGGCGTGACGGTCCCCTCGTACGCGGCGGACGCGCAGTGCAACACCCGCGGTCTGACCGAGCTGGGCGAGTACGCGGTGCGCGGCATGATGAAGCGCAAGATGATGCTGGAAGTCGACCACATGAGCGTCAAGGCCGCGGGCCGGGCCTTCGACATCCTGGAGACCGAGTCCTACCCGGGCGTCCTGTCCTCGCACAGCTGGATGGACAACGCGTGGATGGAGCGCCTCTACCGGCTCGGCGGTTTCGCCACCGCGTACATGAGCGGCGCCGAGGGCTTCAGCGCCGAGGCCAAGCGTACGGACGCGCTGCGCGAGAAGTACAACGTCGGCTACGGCTACGGCACCGACATGAACGGCGTCGGCGGCTGGCCGGCACCGCGGGGCGCGGACACCCCGAACCCTGTGCGCTACCCCTTCCGCAGCGTCGACGGCGGCTCCGTCATCGACAAGCAGACCGCGGGCCAGCGCACCTGGGACTTCAACACCGACGGCGGCGCGCAGTACGGCATGGTCCCGGACTGGGTGGAGGACATCCGGCTGGTCGGCGGCCAGGGTGTCGTGGACGACCTGTTCCGCGGGGCGGAGTCCTACCTCCGCACCTGGGGGTCCTCCGAGAAGCACAAGGCCGGGGTGAACCTCGCCGCGGGCGCGTCCGCCTCGGCTTCCTCGGCCGAGTGGAACCCGTTCACCAGCTACGCCCCCGGCCGGGCCGTCGACGGCAACACGGACACCCGGTGGGCGAGCGACTGGAGCGACGGCCAGTGGTTCCAGGTCGACCTCGGATCCGCGAGCCTCGTCAAGCGCGTCACCCTCAACTGGGAACGCGCGTACGGGAAGGCGTACCGTATCGAGGTCTCCACGGACGGCGCGAACTGGCAGACCGCGTGGTCCACCACGACCGGGGACGGCGGCCTGGACACCGCGCAGTTCAACGGCGTCACGGCCCGCCACGTACGCATCCACGGGGTGCAGCGCGGCACGCAGTGGGGGTACTCCCTCCACGAAGTCGGCGTCTACAGCAGCTGACGGCACCGGCGGGTGTCCCGGGGGCCGAGCGGCCTCCCGGGACACCCGCCGCGGTGTCGGTCGGGAACGGAAGGAACTTCATGGCGCGGATGCCTCTGGCCGAGCGGCGCACACAGCTGACCGAGGCCGCGATCCGCGCCATGACCCGCGACGGCGTCGCCCGGACGACCACCCGGTCGATAGCCGCCGAGGCCGGCGTGTCACTGAGCGTCTTCCACTACTGCTTCGACTCCAAGCAGGCCCTGCTGGAGTCCGTCATCGAGACCCTCACCGGCCACTCCGTCACCGGGGTGCAGGAGGCGATCCGGCCGCGGGCCACCCTGCGCGAGACGATCCGGGCCGGCTTCCGGGCCTACTGGGACCACGTCTCCGCGAGCCCGGGCGAGCACATGCTCACGTACGAGCTCACGCAGTACGCCCTGCGCGAGCCGGGGTTCGAGCACCTCGCGCGGCGGCAGTACGAGATCTACTGCGAGACCTACGCCGAACTGATCACGCAGCTCGGCAGCGTCATGGAGTTCGAACTCGCCGTCCCCGTCCCGGTACTGGCCCGCTATCTGGCGGCGATGACGGACGGGATGACCCTGAACCTCCTCGTCCTCGGCAACGACAGGACGGCGGCCGAGGTCCTGGACCTGATCACCGAGCACGTCGTGGGCCTGGTCCGCGAGAAGGCGTAGCGCCGTCGGTCCGGTCGGCCCGGTCAGTCCAGTACCGGGTGGGCCTCGGGGTGGGCGTTCCACCAGTCGCGGTGGAAGGGGTTGTTGTCCACGTTGGCCAGGTAGGCGCGGACCGCCGCCCGGTAGAGGAGTCCCGCCTGCTGCGCGGAGAGCGCCGACCGGTTCCAGGCGAGGCGGATGCGGCCGGTGATCGGGGTGCCGGCCAGCGGGCGCATCACCGTTCCCGGCACCGGTGGGGCGGTGGGCTGGCACAGCGCGATGGCCCTGCCCGCGGCGATCAGGTCGTGCCGCATCTTGCGGTCGGTGATCCGATAGCGCAGCGAGGGGACGAACCCGGCCTTCGCACAGGCCTCGACCAGGGCCTCGGGGCCGCCGTCGTCGTCCTCCACGAGCATCATCCACTGTTCGTGCGCCAGGTCCGCGAGGTCGAGGCTCTCCCGGTCCGCCAGCCGGTGCCCGGCCGACATGCGGATGCAGAACGGCTCCCTGGGGACCAGCGTCCGGGCCAGGACGCCCCCGGGCAGCGGGACCTCGTGCTCGTTCACCTCGCCGTACACGATGACGTCGTACTGGCCCGCGCCGAGCATCCGTACCAGCGCCGTCACCGAGTCCTCCAGGTCCACGATGATCTCGCGGCCGGACAGCGACAGGTCGGTGCTGGCCAGCAGTCCGTCGATCAGCACCAGCAGGATGCAGCCGAGGCGCAGCGGGGCGTCGGCCGCCATGGCGCGCGCCTCCGCGCCGAGCGCGTCCATCTCGCCCAGTACGCGGCGCGCCCTGGCCAGTACGAACTGGCCCAGCGGGGTGGGCTCCACCCCGCGCCGGCCGCGGACGAAGAGCTCGCCGCCGGTGACCCGCTCGATCCTGCGCAACTGTGCGGAGAGCGCGGGCTGGGAGACCCCGAGCCGCCGCGCCGCGCCCCCCAGACTGCCGGCTTCCGCTATCTGGCAGACGGCTTGCAGATGCCTCAACTCCAGCTGCATCCGGGCAGCTTACGCAGCGTGACGCGAGCGCACCATAACCCGCGCCTTATGTGCGCAGGGATGTCCCAATCTCGCCATGTCCACGCTCATACTCGGCGTCGGCGTACGGCCGGATCCGTACGGCCACACCCCCCACTACACGATCGGAGTGGACTCTTGCAGCCCTCCAGATGGACGGCGTCCGTGGCAGCCCTGGCGCTGACCGCGAGCCTCGCCGGTGCGCTGGCCGGTACCGCCTCGGCCGCGCAACAGGAACCGGTACCACCCCAACAGGCCAAGTCCGCCGAGCGAGCGGTGGCCGCCGCCGACGCGGCGGTCAGGAGCGGCCTCGACGCCCTGGTCAACTCCGCCCAGCAGCAGTACGACCGGCGCCTGGTCACCCCCTGGGTCCAGGACCTGTACTCCGTCGCGTACGAGCGCAGCTACCGCGGCCTGCCGGTCGTCGGCGGCGACGCGGTCGTCCTCGCCGACGGTGAGGGCCGGGTACGGGCCGTCCAGTCGGCCTCCTCGACCGCGATCGACGTGGCGACCACCCCGACGGTCGACGCGAAGGCGGCGGAGTCCGCCTCGCGGCGCGAACTGTCGAAGGTCGACGCGGTGCAGGGCAGCCGGCTGGTCGTCAAGCTCAAGGACGACCGGCAGGTCCTCGCCTGGGAGACCACCCTCGTCGGCAGCACCAGGACGGCCCCCAGCAAGCTGCACGTCTTCGTGGACGCCCGCACCGGCAAGGTCGTCGACCGCTACGACGAGGTCGTGGCCGGCAGCGGCAACAGCAAGTGGAACGGCCCGAACCCGCTCACCATCGACACCACCGCCTCGGGCTCCACGTACTCCCTGCGCGACCCGAACCGGACCGGTCTGAGCTGCGCGGACTACAGCAGCGGCACCGTCTTCTCGAAGTCCTCGGACTCCTGGGGCACCGGCAACCCGACCTCCAAGGAGACCGGGTGCACGGACCTCATGTTCGCGGCGCAGAAGCAGTGGGACATGCTGGGCCAGTGGCTCGGCCGCAACGGCTTCAACGGCAACGGCCGCGGCTTCCCGGGCAAGGTCGGCCTGAACGACCTCAACGCCTACTGGGACGGCAGCTCCGTCACGATCGGCCGCAACAGTGCCAACGAGTGGATCGCCGGCCTGGACGTGGTGGCCCACGAGTACGGGCACGCCATCGACTCCAACACCCCCGGCGGCACCAGCGGCCAGGAGGCCGGACTGGGCGAGGCCACCGGTGACATCTTCGGCGCGCTGACCGAGGCGTACGCCAACGAGCCCTCCCCGTACGACACTCCGGACTACACCGTCGGCGAGGTCATCAACCTCCAGGGCCGCGGACCGATCCGGAACATGTACAACCCGCCGGCCGTCAACAACGACCCGGCCTGCTACAGCTCCGCGATACCGGGCACCGAGGTGCACGCGGCCGCGGGCCCGCTCAACCACTGGTTCTACCTGCTGGCCGAGGGCACCAGCCCGGGCGGCGGCAAGCCGAACAGCAGCACCTGCAACTCCAGCACGCTGACCGGCGTGGGCGTGCAGAACGCCGGCAAGATCTTCTACGGCGGCATGCTGCTCAAGACCAGCAGCATGTCCTACAAGAAGTACCGGACGGCGACCCTCAGCTCCGCCAAGTCGCTGGACCCGGCCACCTGCAACCTGTTCAACAAGACCAAGGCCGCCTGGGACGCCATCAGCGTGCCCGCCCAGTCCGGTGACCCGACCTGCACGCCGAGCGGCCCGAACGACGACTTCTCGCTGGCGCTGAACCCGTCCTCGGGCACCGTCCAGCAGGGCGGCTCGGTCACCACCACCGTGGCCACCAGCACCACCACCGGCTCGGCCCAGCAGGTGGCCCTCACCGCCACCGGCCTGCCGGCCGGGGTGAGCGCCACCTTCAACCCGGCCACCGTGCAGTCCGGCCAGTCCTCCGTGCTGACCCTGACCGCCACGGCCAACGCGGCTCCGGGGACGTCCACCGTCACGGTCAAGGGTCAGGGCACGGGACTCGCGCACACCGTGGACTACGCGCTCAGCGTGGGCGGCACCACGAGCGGCCCGCCGGACATCAGCGTGGCGAACGTCCAGGCGCACCTGACCCAGTTCAACACGATCGCCTCGCAGAACGGCGGCCACCGCCGCGCCGGCAGCGCCGGCTACACCCAGTCGCTGGCGTACGTGAAGGGCAAACTGCAGGCGGCCGGTTACACGGTCACCGAGCAGAACTGCACCTCGTGCACCTACCCGTCGAACAACCTGATCGCGGACTGGCCCGGCGGCCCCGCCGACCAGACCGTCATGTTCGGCGCGCACCTCGACGGCGTCTCGGCCGGCCCGGGCATCAACGACAACGGCTCCGGCTCGGCGACCCTGCTGGAGAACGCGCTCGTCCTGGCGCAGAAGAACCCCACGATGACCAAGCACGTGCGCTTCGCCTGGTGGACGGACGAGGAGCAGGGCCTCAACGGCTCGAAGTTCTACGTCAACCAGCTCACCAGCGCCCAGAAGGCCGCCATCAAGGGCTACTACAACTTCGACATGGTCGGCTCGACCAACGGCGGCTACTTCATCAACAACGTCAACTCCACCACCGCCGCCCCCCTCAAGGCGTACTGGACCTCGCTGAACCTCGCTCCCGAGGAGAACACCGAGGGCCAGGGCCGCAGCGACGACTACTCCTTCCAGCAGGGCGGCATCCCCACCTCCGGCTACGCGGCCGGCGCCAGCGCCCGCAAGACCTCCGCGCAGGCCTCGAAGTGGGGCGGCACCGCGAACGCGGCGTACGACCCCTGCTACCACAGCTCCTGCGACACCACGAACAACATCAGCCCGACCGTCCTGGACCGCAGCGCCGACGGCGTCGCCTACGCCGTCTGGAAGCTGGCGGTGGGCGGTGACACCCCGGCGCAGGACTTCTCCCTCGCCACCTCGCCCTCGGCCGGCTCCGCCAACCCGGGCGGCAGCGTCACCTCCACCGTCAACACCACCACGGTGAGCGGCAGCCCGCAGACCGTCGCCCTGTCCGTCTCGGGAGCCCCGGCCGGGGTCACCGCGACGCTCAGCCCGACCTCCGTGCAGTCCGGCAGCTCCTCGACGCTGTCCGTCCAGGTCGGCGCGGGCGCGGCGCAGGGCACGTACACCCTGACGGTCACCGGCTCCGGCACCGTCAGCCACAGCACCACGTACACGCTGACCGTCGGCGGAGGCGGCGGTACCTGCACCCCGCGCCAGGTCGTCGCGAACGGCGGCTTCGAGAGCGGCTCCAGCCCCTGGACCGCCACCTCCGGCGTCATCACCAACCAGTCCGGCCAGGTCGCGCACAGCGGCACGTACATGGCGTGGCTGAACGGCTGGGGCTCCTCGCGCGTGGACAGCGCCTCCCAGTCCCTGACCCTCCCGGCCGGCTGCGCCGCGGGCCGGCTCTCCTTCTACCTGCACATCGACACGGACGAGTACGAGGACGTCGTCTACGACACCTTCACGGTCTCGGTGGGCGGCCAGACCCTGGAGACCCTGTCCAACGTGGACGCGGGCTCCGGCTACACGCTCAAGAGCTACGACGTCTCCCGGTTCGCCGGCCAGACCGTCACCCTGCAGTTCCGCGGTTCGGAGGACCAGTCCCTCCAGACCTCCTTCGTGGTGGACGACGTCACCCTCCAGGTGAGCTGACACCCGGCGCACACCACAGGCAGGCCGCCCGGCGGCCTGGAGCCCGGTCCGGCACCCCGCCGGACCGGGCTCGGCCGCATCCGCTCCGGCCCGGCCGGTGCGCGGGAAGCCCGGGCGCGGTGTATCCAGGAGGCATGGACCATCGGCCGCCGTCCACACGCACCCGCCCGCACCGGGAACCGCGCATGGCACAGGTGGCGGCGCCCTTCGCGCTGATCGCGCTCGTCACGACGATCGACGTCCTGGCTCCGCCCGAAGTGCATCTGGGGCCTTTCCTGGCCGCCGCCCCGGCCCTGACCGCCTCGTTCGCCGGGCCCCGGATGACCGCGTTCGTGGGGGCGGTGGCGGTGCTGGCACAGGTGGTGGTCGCCGTCGCGCGGACCACCCTCACCGACCTGAACCACACCTTCCAGATCATCGCGCTGTTCCTGATCTCGGCCTTCGTGACCTTCTTCGCGCACCTGCGCGAGGTGCACGAGGGGCAGCTCACCCAGCTGCGTTCCGTAGCGGTCGCCGCGCAGCAGGTGGTGCTGCGTCCGCTGCGCGACCGGATGGGGCCGCTGCGGGTGGCCTCCGTCTATCTGGCGGCCGAGGCCGAGGCGCAGATCGGCGGGGACCTGTACGCGGCCGCGCGGACCGAGCACGGCACCCGGCTGATCATCGGCGACGTCCGGGGCAAGGGCCTGGAGGCGGTCGGGGACGCCGCCATCGTCCTCGGCGCCTTCCGCGCCGCCGCGCACCAGGAGAAGGACCTGCCGGGCCTGGTCGCCCATCTGGAGTCCGCCGTCGCCGCCGATACGGCCGAGGCCGAGGATCCGGAGCGGCCCGGCGAGGGCTTCACCACCGCGGCCGTGCTCGACATCCCCGACGGGGAGATGACCCTGCGGGTCCTCAGCTGCGGGCACCCGCCGCCGCTGCTGCTGCGCGGCGGCCGGGTCGTCCCGCTCCAGGTGGACCATCCGGCGCCCCCGCTGGGCCTGACGGAGTTCGTCGACACCGGCTTCGCCGCGCAGTCGTTCCCGTTCGAGCCGGGCGATGTCGTCCTGCTCTACACGGACGGTGTCATCGAGGCCCGCGACGCGGCCGGCAGCTTCTACCCGCTGCCGGACCGCGCCGCCGACTGGCCCGGGGACGGCCCGGACGCGCTGCTGCGGCACCTGTGCGCGGACCTGCTGGCGCACTCGCCGGGCGGCCTCCTGGGCGACGACGCCGCCATGGTGGCCATCGAGCGCCTGGGCGGCCCCTGACGCGCGGCTCAGCCGCCGTCGCGGACCGCGACGATGCCGTTGAACACGCCGACGTAGGCCGTGCCGTCGGGGCCGAGGGTGATCGGCGCCCAGTTGTTGTCGTACAGCGGGCCGGTGCCGGTCAGCTGCCGCCAGCGGCGCTCACCGGTGCGGAAGTCGACCGCGGTGAGGTACCAGGCGTCGATGCCCCAGAAGTTGGGCTCCTTCTCGTAGAAGTAGAGCAGCCCGTTGCCGGTGGAGAGCTTGGGGACGACGGAGGGCGCCCGGACGGCGCTCTCCCACACCGTGTCGCAGCCGCTGCCGTCGGCGCGGACGTCGATGCGGCTGACGCCGCCGACGACCGACTTGCCCAGCAGCAGCGAGGTGGGGTTCTCGTAGCCGTAGTTGTTCTCGACGACGATGCTGTTGCCCCAGGTGATCAGGGAGTTGTCGGTGGTGGAGGCGCCCGCGCCGAAGACGGGCACCTTGCAGACCAGCCGCTGGTCCGCCGGCACGTCCACGCCCCGCCTGTAGACCAGTACGTTCATCCGCTCGTCGGAGTTGTCCGTGATGGCAACGTATCCGTTGCCGAACAGGTCCGGGGTGGTGCCCGAACCCTGGTTCACGGATCCGGGCTTGGTGCCCGTACCGCGGTCGTAGGTCTGGCGCCACTGCACCTCGGGGGTGCCGTCGGCGGTGGCGCGGAAACTGTAGAGGGCGTGGTCGGTGACGATGGAGACCCCGTCCTCGGCGACCGAGAAGGAGTTCTGGATCTCCTCTCCCGCGAGCCGGATCGAGCGGATCCGCGAGGTCGCCGGGTCCACGGTGCCGACGCGGCCCTGGCGGGTGACCCACCAGATGCGGCCGTTCCAGTCGGGCATCACGGAGGTGACGGGGTCGCAGGTGCCGCTGGGCCACAGGTTGGTCCAGGTGACGCAGTCGTGCGGGACCTGGCCGGTGAGGTCCCAGTCGTCGTCGACCGTGAACTTCCAGCTGCCGCCTGTTTCGTCGGGGATCCACGAGTGTTCGAGGCGCAGGATGTGCTGGCGGGAGTCGGCCAGTACGGCGCGGTCCTGGTTGTCCAGGTAGAAGTAGGCGCCGCCCGAGGTGTCCTTGAAGATCTTCGCGAAGTCGAGCGAGGTGATCGCCTCGACGGTCGAGGAGCGCTGTGGGAGCTGGTGTTCCGCGAGCGTGGCGAGCGTGCGGGGATCGAGGAGTTTGACCTTGAAGCCCGAGAAGGTTCCGCACACCGTGACCAGCCGGCCGCCCGAGTCGAAGGTGGCGGTGGCGCATTCGCCGCCGAGGGCGGCGATCTTCTCGCTGGTCACCACCGGGTTCCTGCCGAGGGGCCCCGACCAGGGGGAGGTGGCGCTGCCGGCCGCGTCGGAGTGCATGCCGCTACGACCATTGGGCGCGAGGAAGGGGTGCTGCGGCGGGGCCTCGCCGGGCAGCGGCCTGCCGGCAGCGGGGCTGCCGTCGTAGTGGCTGACGAGGCGGTGGCCGGGGGCCTTGGGTATCTCCTCGGCCTGGGCGGGGGTCATCCCGTACATCGCCGTGAACGCGGCGAGGACCGGTACCACCGCGCAGTTCAGCGCTCTTCGGAACATCCGGGCTTCCTCCATGCTCTTCAGTTCTGTTGACAATGCGTCTGACATCGCGCCGCCGCCAGACGCTAGGTCGCACTGCCCGAGGAGTCCATGGAAGAGCCGGATGATTCACGAAGGCGCAACAGTCGATCAAGCCCCGGCGGGCTAGGGCCTGAGGCCGGATACCACGTTCGCGGTGGCCGTGAGGCCGTCGTGGATGGTCGCGGCCATGCTGCTGCTCGCCAGGTAGAAGCCGAGCAGGACGCAGACGATCGCGTGCGAGAGCTTGAGGCCGCCGCCGCGCAGGAAGATCCAGGCGAGGACGAGGAGCAGGACGACCACGGAGAGGGAGATCACCATGGGGAACACCTCCTTAGCGGCGCCATGGTGGCGCAGGAGGGGCCCGCGCCGGGCGAAACCCGCGTCCGCCAAACGGGTGTTGACCGTCCGTGACGGCCCGCCGCACGTGACGGGTGCGGTGGAAATCCCCGACGGGAAAGACGAGTTCCGGCCGCGCGGGTATTGCCCGGCCGCCCCGCCACGTGCCATATATGTCTAGACCTTTACGAGGAAGCGGAGGAAGGGCGTCCCTGTGCGACACACCGCCGCGAAGGCCCTGGCGGCCGTGATGACCCTGACGGCCGCGACGGCCCTGGCGGCCTGCACCTCCGCCGACACCTCCGCCCCGGCCGCCCCCTCCGGACTCACCGCGCAGGCCGGCAGCGCCACTTCGGTCCACGTCATGTGGCAGTCCCCCGCACCCGAGGACCTCCTAATGCTGTTGTCAAGCGACCGCTGTGACCTGGAGTTCACGTTGGAAGCACTGTCCGTCACGGATGAGGGCCCACAGGACGTTGACGCG